>JADFZF010000007.1 GCA_015232645.1 Magnetococcales bacterium
CACTTCTCCCCTGGAACGTTAAAAAAAATTCGGAGAAAAGCAAGACACCTTGAGAACGGCGTTCGTTCGGCGCTTACCATTCTCGTGGGTTTTAGCCTCTCAAACTTGGGTGTAGGCTACTTCGACAAGGAACGTCTCCGACGTTTGTCGCTCCTGCTGGCGGGTGGGGCGGGTGTTCTGATCGTGTTGCAATCTTTTTATTCCTGGCTCCCCTGATTGACCCACCGTGGCTCAACCGGTCCAGGGATAAGGCTCGTCGCGATCGTCGTTCAATCCAATCCCGACTCGTCGTCTTCGAGTCGCGGATCACGCATCCCCCCGGGAGGCTTCAAAGCACGCCTCTGGCCGGAACGAATCTCCAAAAACGAATTATCGGAGTAAAGCTTTTCCAGGATCTCTATGACCGAGTTGTCGGGTTCAAAAATACGGCGTGCCCAGGCAAACTCCCATAATTTCCAAAATTTTTCGCGGCACCGATCCTCCCCGCTGTTGGTGCCGTGATCGCACAGACATGATGTTTCCAAATCCATGATCTCTTGCAACAATTTAGCATTTCCCTCCCTATCCACCGCCAAGCTTTGCGCCCGAACGGCACTGGGAAGGCGATTTTCAAGATCGAACAAGGCCTGCTGCAGGACCCGCGCCAGGGGGATGGCAAAACGGCTGTTTTCGATCGCGGGAGTCCTCAACGTGTGAGTCACAGCTTGAAATGAACGCGGATAAAAATCGGGACCAACGGCCCCCAAGGCCTGCCGCAATGGATGAAAGGTCCCTTCCCTGGCCAAGGTGACAACCTTTTCCACTCCCGGGTCCTCCAACGTTTCCTGGTCCAACAGGTCTTCCAACTGCTCCGGGGTCATGCGGTCGTACCGCAGGCTGCCATCGGAGCGGAGAATGATATTGAGCAATTTTTTTGCCTTGTCTTCTTCGTCAGACATCGCTTTCCTTATCCATCTCTTTCCACCGGCCATTGACGAACTACCAATCCAGACCCCCGTCCCTGGTCAGACCATGGTTTGGGCAACCCGGATGGTCAAATCTCCAAGAAGGTTGGCATAACTTCCCAATTCATTGTCATACCACCCGAAGATGGTGGCCTGGGTCACCGGAATTTCCAATGGTTGCTGATGACGAAGCGTCGAAGCATCGATCCCCGAAGCGGCGAGGCGTTGAGGATCAATGGTAATGAAACCGGTGCGCGTGTGGGTTTCCCGGGCCTCGATGATGGCCGCCTTGCGAGGAAAACCGATGATGTCCGACGATACATTCTGCTCCTCGGAGAATTCCATCCACGAAGCATAAATCCCATGGGCCGCCCGACGGTACACGTCCAAGATGTCTTCGCGATCGATATGGCTTTCCCGACCGTCGGATTGAAGATTGACGTTGAGGACAATCAAAGATCCGGTGGAGGTCGGAATCCGTACCGACTCGGCCATAAAACCGATACGGGCCATCTCCGGCAGCACCAGCCGCAGCGTATTGGCGGCACCAGTAGTGGTGAGGATGATGTTATTCATCACGCTCCTGGTTTTGCGTAAATCGGTCGCCCCCGCCTTGGGGACCGAGTCCAATACCTTCTGACTCGGAGTTGCAGCGTGTA
Source organism: Magnetococcales bacterium (assembly GCA_015232645.1). Taxonomy (GTDB): domain Bacteria; phylum Pseudomonadota; class Magnetococcia; order Magnetococcales; family UBA8363; genus UBA8363. The sequence goes on from JADFZF010000007.1 coordinate 1,604, forward strand.
CCGTCACCATGGACGCTGACAAGAGGCGACCGGTACCAAAATGGTCCAAAAGCGGTTTCATCATGAAGGCCAAACAGGTCGTGGTACAGGAAGCACTGGAAACCAAGGTATGACGACTGGGATCAAAATCGGCATCGTTGATCCCCATCACCATGGTCAGCGTATCTTCAGGCATCGGTTGGCCCTTGTTTTTAATCTTGAATGGGGCCGACAGGATCACCTTGGTGGCTCCCGCCTCCAGGTGGCCTCGTAAGGCTCCTCCGGCAACATTGGCCGCGGCGGCGGGATCCATGAAAACTCCGGTACAATCCACCACCAACGCCACCCCGTGATGGTGCCATTGAATGTCCTTGGGGTTGCGATGGCTGCGCAGGAATCGTACAGGGATGCCGTCCAGGGTGGCCGTTCCCGCTGTTTCATCCATATTTTCGATCACCCGCCCACCCCGGTAGCCGTGCAGCCAAACTCCAAGATGACCAAAGGTGCTATCTTTCTCCAAGGTTTGCAACAGATCGGACAAGCCCTGCCCCACCTCCCGACCAACGTTTACCACGATCTCGGAAAAATGCCTCTTGGCAACATGATTCCACACCGACAATTTGCCAATGCGTCCCATGCCATTGATACCAATTTTCATGATCCCTTCTCCTTCAATCACACAATACGCTATTCACCCCTGCCCTTGATCATCCAAATTGACCCGGTGTGAATCAAGGGTTTATCATACGACCACTGCAGCCGATAAAAAAAATTTTATTGGCATAGAACATTACTCAACCATGCCCCGTTTCAGTTGCAGCAACAGGTTCCGAGGAGGTCATCGTCAGGTTCCTGATCCGTGACCCGAGTCAGGTTGAGGTTTCCCTGTGGATCCTGTTGGAAAGAGACCAATTCCTGGCTGATCCCCTTTCCACTTTAAATATCAACAAACTCCAATTCAGAGAACAAATCCATGTTACAGGAAATCCACTCGGACCGTTTTTTCATGGGACGCCTCCACCATGGGGATGACCTTCTGGAGGCGTTGCATCGCGCCTGTCGGGAATGGCATATCCACTTGGGGAGGGTGACCGCCATCGGTGCCGTACAAAAGGCGACTTTGGGCTATTACGACCAGACACTTCACACGTATCAAACCATTCAACTGGACCGGCATCTGGAAATCGTCCAGTTGACTGGCAACATTTCCGTCAAGGATGACAAACCTTTTGTCCATGCCCACGTTACCCTGTCCGATGCCTCTGGCAGGACCTATGGTGGGCATCTTTTCCCAGGAACAGCGGTGTTCGCCTGTGAAACCGTCATCGAATCCTTCCGTGGCCCCGTGTTCCGCCGCGCCTCGGATCCCATCACCGGCTTACCTCTTTGGCAATAGAAAAAAATTTCAGCCCCATCCTGGACACGCGACTTGAACGGTTGAGTGTGCATCCGTCGGGGCAAAAAAAAAACGAAACCAAACCCTTTAAGCCTCGCCCCGAACCCCACTGGGAAGAGATTCGTCCCTTCCCAGACCCCTCCCCTCAATTTGTCATGATTATTTTGTCCATTGGCACCGCCACGCTAGCTTAATCAAGTCATTTGATTTCCTTGCTTGAATACCATCCAACCAACGCCTCCCGATCACATGCGGTCGAGTTCCACGCGATGTTCCGTCGGAAACCATCCCCAATACAACAATCCACGAAAACCATCGATGCTGATCGGATCTCCGCAACGAATTTCCCGACCCGACTCGGCGTTGGTTGCCGAATCCTTTGCGACCACCAGCTCCTCGCATCCGACGACGCAGGTCTTGGCCATTTTGGCGGCAACGATGGCGGCGTGGCACGTTTGCCCCCCACGACTGGTCAACAAGCCCTGGACCAAGGACACCTCCTTGATGTCATCGGGAACGGTATCATGACGGATGAGAATCAGAGAATCGCCGGGATGGTGCTTTTGCAACTGCCGAATCTGTTCCAGATTGAATACCGCCCGTCCACATAAGGCCCCGCCAGAAACGCCGATTCCTTGAACGATCCGGCTGCCGCGCAAGGCAGGACTGTCGATAAACCGATGACAAGCGGAGGCCCTATTTTTGGAGGTGACCATATCCCGACTCTGCAGCAGATGCAGGTCGATTCGGCGTGCCCCTTCGAAGGTAAACTCCAATTCCTGAGGATTCCAACGGCGCTCATAGATCAAATGGGTGGCTATCTCGAACAATCGCGCATACGTCTCGGGATAACACCGCTCCAGACTCGATTCGGGATCTCGTCCTTCATACTCGCACTGATCCAGGGAAATCGGACGCGTCGTCACCAAGCCGTTGACGATATCTTCACCCTGGTTCCCGGTCGTGTAATCGCCCCAGAGCAACACCCGATCCAATTTGCGATGTGGATGAGCGGTAAACAACACTCCAGAGCCTGCATTGCGGTAACGATTGCCGAACACCATCCGCTGGATCACTACCGCCGTCCCCCAGGCATCCGACAGATCCATGATCTGACGATATTCGCGCGCTTTGGGGGAATCCCACGAATCCACCACCAGGTCGATGGCTCCCAAGAGTTGTTTCATAGGATCGTCGGGAATGACGACGTCATGATCACGGGCTGCCGCCAGATAATCCAGAGCCAAGGCGCGAATCTGCTCGGCATTGAATTCCTGTTTCCACCGAATTCCCGCCTTTTTTTTATGCGCACGCATCAAGTCCAAAAAAATGGTGCGATCCATATCCAAGGTGGCGCACCAGGATTGGACAAAACGACGGTAGTTATCCCAGGCAAAATAAGGATTTCCAGTCTGAGTCGCCAAGGCCTGGGCGACATCGGGGTTGATTCCGACGTTATGGATCGTCTGCATCATTCCAGGCATGGAAAACAGGGCGCCGCTACGGACCGACAGCAGCAAGGGGTGGGCTGGATCGCCAAAAGTCAATTGGGTATGCGCCTCGATGTGGCCGATATGGGCCTTGAGCCGCGCCATGAAATCCTCCTTGGCTGGAGGATAGGCGCGAATCACCTCCCGACAACGAAAATATTCAGTCGTCAACACGGTTCCGGCCGGAACCGGCATATGATCCGCTGCCAAGTCCAACAGATTGAAGCCTTTCGCACCCAAATGCAACAGGTTCCAGGTCTCCTTCCTGGGGTCGGTGAATGAATGAAACAACCGACCGGGATGATAGTTCATGAGTTGATTGAGCAACGGTTGCGCCAGGCGTTCCCCTTGACGACTCAAAAGTTGCAACAATCGGGAGATGAATCGATCAAAGGCTTGCAGGCCGAACGCCTCCGCCACCAAGTCACGAAGAAACGATTCAGTGATCCGTTCCACCGTTATCGCTACATCTTCCGCATCCACCAGCGGATGATATTTTGCCAACAAGGCGGAACGGGGAATCATGGGTATGATGATGGCCAGAGTATCACGATGGTGGGTGGTGAAGTAAGTGTTGATGACATCCTTGACCCCTTCGGCAAAACTGCGGAATACATCCAGATACTGGTGAAAGGAAAAATCATTGAACTCGAGAAATCTTTGCAGGACATCATTGAGGTTGTCCAGCTTGCGCGATGAGACGCCATCCAACCGCAACGACCTGAGGAAGAACCGAGTAAAGCGGTGAACTTTAAAAAACGCCGATCGAGTAATGAAATCGCTGGGGATTTCCTCAACCAGCTTTTCCAACTCCACGGTAGCCAAATTTTCCAATCGAAAACTCAGGGAAAGGGCATCAAATTTCTTTTCCGAATAACGACCATAGACTGAAGGAATATCAACCGCAATATGACGCTTTTGATAGATTTCCTCATGGGCTGGAAAGCATTCCTCACTCAAAATAATGGCATTGAGCCCCTCCAGGGCGTCCAATAAAGCCTCAAGTTTGGCGTGATCTCCATACCCTTCTTCCGACGTCAACAGTCGATGCAGAGCGGCCAGGCCAGGAATACCGGCACTCATCGCCTGTTTGAGGGAGTCCTGGATATCGTGGAAACCGAGGTTGTACTTATGGTCCAACAGATGGTAAAGCCTTATAACAAGCCATACCCGCTCCCTCTCGGCGGCTGGGCCGGAAGCCTGGTCCATGATCCACCTTTCCACCGCGGCACTCGGCCAATCCAAAGGATCTCCCGTGCCCGGGGACGGGCCTTGAGCAAACAATTCCCGAGTAATCTGGTGGACCTCGTCAAACAGCGGTCCCGCAGGCTCAATGGTGGCGAGCACCTGATCACTGACCAGACCACGCAGCTGCTCTCGATCTCCGGTATGCCAATAGTACAAAATCCCTCGGACCAGGCTGACGATCCTGTTGGTACTTTCGACGTGACACTGTTTACGCAAAAAATGGATCAGGGTATCCTGGCGCTGATGAGTTTCATCCAACTGCGTCGACACATCGCGCAACAACCCTTCGGCGCCAATTTCGTTGTAGTAAACCGGAAGCAGGCGACAAAACTGTCGCACCAGGTTGTAAACCGGACGGATACCGCTATTCAGCAGGTGGGTAATCTCTTTTTGAAATACATCGGTGTCACGGATCAATACCCCAGTCAATTTCAGATTGATGATCAAGGCAGAAAATAGGGTTGGGCTCCAGGGAGGATTGCGACGAATCAGGTTGAGCCAGACCCGAATATTGTAAAGATGAGTGGGATTACAAAGCGGCTGCCATTCGGAACTGACCCCAGTGACTTGGCTGTATTCAAAACCGAAAGCCACCGTTCGTTCCAAAAAAATTTCCACCAGTCGGCTGTTGTCGCGTTTGAAAACCTCGTCTCCCAGGATTTCTATGGATTGTAACGCCGTATGAGGGTAGGTGGCGACATTTTCCTTGAAAAAAGTAAAGGCTTCATGAAAATAGTTACGGAGCTCATCAAACCCTTGACGCATGCGCACCAACTGGCTCAGGGTTTGATTGATGCTGCGCAAAGTTGTTTCATGAATCAGGCGCAGCCCGTCGATACGCATGATATGAAACAAAAATATCAACTTTCGATTTTGTATCTCCTGCTCACTGACCTGCTCCCCCTCTCTTGGGGTTCCCAAGAGGTCCTGAGCCTGATTGTAACCTCGGACGATATCCATAAAATCGGGCAAGGCCAACAGCTTCTCCAAATTGTCCGCCCCCGGGGCCATGGCATCCAATTCGAGCAGACGGCTCTTGATTCCTAACAAGGCCTCATGGCCAATATCGGCTACCGCCACCAGATGTCTATGAGCCAAAGAGGCGGGATCGGGAACTGAGAGCCAATAGTCCAAACTGGCCAACAAACTCATCCGGCAATAACTTTTCAGGCTGCCCCAGTCCAATGGCTCCCCCCCAGCCTCCCGCACCCGGGTCAACAGGGTAACCATACCCCGCCTCAGGGAAAAAGGAGATTGACCGAGAAGACGCAACTGCTCCCGAGGCAGGTTGGCGAGGTCAGAAAATATGTCACGAAAGGCGGACGAAAAAATATGAAGCCTTTGCGGAGGAATCAGATCCATCGCACGTACCAAACACGCACTCAATGCCTCCAACGCCGGTCGCGACAGATCGGCGCGGATTCCCTCACCCTGGGCTCGAAGAAACTGATGATAAAACAAAACCAAACATTCCGGACCCCGGTCGTGATTGATGTAGACTGCCAGGTTTTTCAATACGAAACTTCTAAGCTCGGGAAGAATGACGATCCAATTGCGAAAAGGATGGCTGAGTTCCCTGAGAAGCCGATCCAGGGCATCCCCGATCCCTTGATAGTCCCGAACCACCTCCTGCAATACCTCATATTCCGGGTCGATGGTGATCCCATCAACCTTGGTTTGCGCCAGGTTGGCCATCAGCGCGCTGGAATTCGTCAAAGGACCCGTTGAAACGCCAAATGTGTTATTCACGATGTCATCCTTAAGGAAATACCTACGTTGACCCGTTCTTCCAGGGGTTGCTGGCCGCCAATCAGGTCCAAATCGCAAATCGGGTCATGGAAAAAACCGGAATTCATGGACCCTTGCTCAACATTGCAATATGCTTGAGGCTGAAGAGATCGCAACGGCACTTCATCGACAACAATCGCACCCCGCAGACACCACGAACCTTATATGCCAAGAATACGCGTCAGTGAAACCCTCCCCTTCTCCCCCAGGCAGATTTATGACCTCGTTGTCGCTGTGGATCAATACCCACAATTCTTGCCGTGGTGCGTGAAATCCCGCATTTGGGACCAGCAACCCAACCAGTTCATGGCCGAGCTGACGGTTTCGTTCAAGGGCATTCGCGAAAGCTTTCAGACATTGGATATCGTGGTGCCGGAAAAGAAAATCGAAATCAATCTTAAATCAGGTCCATTTCAATACCTTGTCAGCACCTGGCTCTTTTCCGGGGATACCTCAGCCACCAAAGTGGATTTTTTTATCGATTTTAAATTCAACAACCGCATGAAAGAAATGATTATGGGCCCGGTCTTTTCTCAGGTATCCAAACAAATGATCAGCGCCTTCCGAAAACGGGCCCTTGAACTCTACGGACGCGGAGGTCCTCATGCCCAAGCGTAATGCCAGCGTCCAGGTCCCCTTTTCCGCCCGGCAAATGTTCGACCTCGTCGTCGATATGGACCGCTATCCGGAATTCATCCCCTGGCTGGTCAAATCCAGAAAATTCGATGTGTCCGAAAACCGCTTCAAATCAGAAATGACTTTCTCCTTCAAAGGATTGAGAGAAACTTTCTTTACCCTCGACGAACTGGATCCCCCGCACCGCATCACCATCTCCAATCTTTCCGGCCCCTTCAGCCATTTGAACAGCGAATGGCGCTTTATCGATACCCCCAATGGTTCCAAGGTCGAGTTTTTCATCGATTTCAAATTCAGTAAAAAACTCATGGATATCGCCATGGGACCCGTATTCAGCAAGGCTTCCCACTCCATGGTTGAATCCTTCCGCAAAAGGGCCGACGCTGTCTATGGCAGGTAACCGTTTGTTCTTATCCTAAGCATTCTCTTCCTTTTTCCACTTTTCCAAGGATTTTTGACCTATGAAACGTTTTTGCAGTCCGCTCCTGTCAGGTTTGGTGGCGTTGTTGACCTTTCCCGCTCTGGTCCAGGCTGAACCCGCTGCCCGCATCGGTGACTGGACCCTCGATCTGGCCAAGGTGGATGCCATGCTGACAGGACAGATTCATGAGCTCAGAGTGGAAAAAATTGAATCCGAGGTGTTGGACCATCTGTTGGAACTGGAAGCCAAGGCCAATAAGATTCCCAAGGATCAAGTCGAAGACAAAATGTCGGCCAAATACCTCACCCCGGTCACGGAAGAGCAAATCAAACAATTCATGGAATCCAACAAGGAAAAAATTCCCGTCAAGGAGACTGGCATCAAGGAAAAAATCAAAACCTTCCTGGAAAATCAAGCTCGCAACAACGCCAAGACCAAATACCATGAAGAAATCGCCGAAAAATACAAGGTTGAAATCCTCCTCGAAGAGCCACGCTACACCCTGACGGGTCCCCAGGACCTCACGCGTGGTCTGGCCCAGGCCCCGATCACCATTACCGAATTTTCCGATTTCGAATGCCCCTATTGTCGCAAGGAACAAGCGGTATTGGGGCAACTGAAGAGTACCTACGGCGACAAATTACGTTTCGTCTTCCGCCACTATCCCCTTCCATTCCACAAACATGCCCCCAAAGCTTCGGAGGCATCCATGTGCGCTCACGAGCAGGACAAATTTTGGCAGTACCATGACGCCCTGTTCACCGATTCGCAATCCATCGCCGAGGAAGGGCTGAAGGAATTGGCCAAAAAGCAGGGCCTTGATGAGGCCAAATTTGACGAATGCTTGAAAAGTGGCCGTCACACCGCTCGCATCGCCGCCGATACCGCCGAAGGAAAACAGCTGGGAATTACTGGAACTCCAACATTTTTTGTCAATGGCTTCAAAATGGTCGGTGCCATTCCTCTGAACAACTTCAAAGAGGTCATTGACAGAGAGCTTAAAGTAAAATGATAATGGTTTTCCAAATCAATAGCTGATCCTCCAATTCAACCGGAAAAGGATTTTATACCATGTGTATTGATCATGTGTCGCGTCGTCATGTCCTTGCAGGGGTCGCCACGGGTCTTGCTGCCCTCGTTTTGCCCAGGCTGCCATGGGCCAACGAGCCGCAGCATGGCCAAGGAGCAGCTACTCAACCTGCCGCTCATTCAGCCCCTGCCGTATCCGCCGATCAAGCATTACAATGGCTCAAGGAAGGAAACAAACGCTTTCTCGATGGCAAGGCGGAACGTCCCAATCTGTCCCCTGATCGAATCGCCGACACCTTCGCCAATGGTCAACATCCCTTTGCCACCATCATCTCCTGCTCCGATTCCCGGGTACCGGTAGAACACGTTTTTGATCGCGGCATCGGTGATCTGTTCGTCATTCGCGTCGCCGGTAACGTCGTCCACACCGATGAAACCGGAACGACCGAATACGGCGCCGGCCATTTGAATACACCATTGGTTGTGGTCATGGGACATACCAAATGCGGTGCCGTCACCGCCGTGGTCAAAGGCGACAAGGTCGGAGGAAGCATTCCCAAACTAGTGGATCGTATCGTTCCGGCCGCCGAAAAATCCAAAGCCAAAGGCCTCAAAGGCGATGAATTGATTCTCGACGCCATTCGCGAAAATGTCCGCCAGGCCATTCAAGATTTGAACTCCGGCAGTGAAGAACTGCAACATCTGAGCAAAGAAGGAAAAATTAAAATCATCGGCGCCATCTATCACGTCGAAAACGGCGTGGTGGAGTGGATCTGATTGACAATTGGACTGTTGCTTCATTCCATACAGAAGATAAGCCCCAGGATGCACGTCTGTTGGCAATCCTTGCGATCCACCACGGGCTCCCGGGGCATCCGCCATAATCAAAGCCATTGGACTTCGCCCCAAACCCTGCTGGGAAGGGACCATCCCTTCCCAGACCCATGAATGGTCCGCCCCGAGCGGAGCCAGGAATTAATCTCAAGTTTCTCAAGTTGTGGAAAGGTGCTGGCACCCTGGGCCGTTTCTCCTCATCGCGTCATCAGCCAGCTCCTGAAAGAATGCTTTCCGCCTGCTTGATGTCACCCCGTGAGTCTACGCAGATGCTTTCGCTGCAGACCGATCCGTTTCCAATAACAGTTTCTGCAACCATTCCGAACCGGGGGGATCGGAATGGTTGCCAATTTGTTACATTAATCCGGCAAAAAATTGCCCAACCGCATCTGCCCCCTGAGCCACATGAATCTCAATGGCAGCCGTTCCGACCACGGCAATCTCAACTTGACCTTGCAGGCTGACGATATCATCCCGAGAACGAACGCCAAACCCAAGGGCCAAAGGAACGTGAGTGGCCGCACGACAACGGGTCAAAAACTCCATCAGGGCAGGGTCGAATTGAGTACGTTGCCCAGTCACCCCGCGCCGGGCGACACAATAGACCAAGCCGGAAGCCTCCCGTCCCAGCAGATGTAGGCGAGCATCGGGAGTCGTCGGGGTGAACAAACGGATCCAGTCCAAATGCCCCTGACCATAGTGACGACACCAGTGCAACGCCGGCCCCGCTTCTTCCAATGGCAGATCGGGAACAATCAATCCCTGGACACCCATATCGGCAACATGTTTGATAAAAGCTTCCATCCCCCGAGCCATGATAATATTGGTGTAGGTCATGATCAGGATGGGGATCGGATAACGCAGTACACTCTCGGCGATGAAGCGTAGTCCTTCCTCCACCCGAAACCCTCGTTCGATGGATTCCTGATTGGCCCGGGCGATGATCGGACCATCGGCAATGGGCTCGGAAAAAGGAATTTGCAATTCGATCATGTGAACCCCGGCATCTACCATCCGGTCCATGACCAGACGATTCTCCTCCAGGGAAGGATACCCCAGAACCAAGTGCGACATGATCTGCATGGAATCGGCTTTGTTGCGAATCCGGGTTTCGAGGGAACTGGAAAAAACAGTGTTCATGGCTCGGACGTCCTGGCAGGTGGCAAACAATTGACTGGGCGATTTTGATATTGCCGGGCCTTATCCAAAATGAACGATCGCCATCCCGGATCGTCCAGGGCATCGGCGATGGTGAAGATATCCTTGTCGCCCCGACCGGACAGGTTGATGATGACGATGGCCTCCCTGGGCAGGCTCGGCATTTCCGCAAAGGCCCTGGCTACGGCATGCGCGGACTCCAAAGCCCCTATCAATCCCTCATGACGCATGAGCATTTTGATGGCGGCAATCACCTCACGGTCATCCGCCGCTTCGAACCGGACACGACCAGTGGCATGCAAGTGGGCAAGAATGGGTGAAACCCCGACATAGTCAAGACCCGCTGCCACCGAGTGGGTTTCACGCATTTGGCCATCATCGTCCTGGAGAAACAAGGTGCGATAGCCGTGAGCGATCCCCTGACGACCATCGCCGGAGGCCAGACGGGAAGCATGACGACCCGATGCGATCCCTTCACCCGCCGCTTCCACGCCGACCAGCTCTACTTGAGGATCATCCAAGAATCCTTGGAAAATCCCCATGGCGTTGGAGCCACCACCGACGCAGGCGTAAACCCGTTGCGGCAGGGATCCCACTTGTTCAAGAATCTGCCTCCTTGCCTCGACGCCAATGATGGATTGAAACCATGAGACCATTTCCGGAAAAGGGTGCGCCCCGCAAGCGGTACCCAGGACATAGTGGGTTTCGTCCATGCTGCCGACCCAGTCGCGCAGGGCTTCGTTGATGGCATCCTTGAGAATGGCGGAACCCGATGTGACAGGAACGACCGTCGCCCCTAATTGTTGCATCCAGAAGACATTGGGACGTTGGCGCTCCACATCCTTAGCCCCCATATAGATGACGCATTCGAAGCCCATGCGGGCCGCCATGGTGGCAGTGGCTACGCCATGCTGACCCGCCCCCGTTTCGGCGATCACCCGTTTTTTCCCCATACGCCGCACCAGCAACCCCTGCCCCATGACATTGTTGGCCTTGTGGGCGCCGGTTTGATTCAAATCTTCTCGTTTGATATAGATTCGCCGACCAAAGTGGGCTGAAAGATTCTCTGCAAAGGTCAACGGGGTCGGCCGACCAGAATAATTCTCCATGACATGCAGATAATCCTGCCAGAAACCAGGATCATTACGGGCCTGTTCGTAGGCTTCGGTCAGACGGCGAAAAGTCTCATGGAGGATTTCTGGTATATAGGCGCCGCCAAAGGTGCCAAAATAGCCTTTTTTCATCGTCAACCCCAGGTAGATGAATCAAAAATAAGGGCGACTATAGCCTCTTGCGGGACCTTCGTGAAAGAGCCGACTGAAAAAAATCCAAAAAATCTGGTCCCCTCGCCAATCATGGATCCATCCTTTGATTCCCGGTCAGGAGGAGAGCGAAAATAAACCTGACAAAACCAATCGAACGAATCGGAAAAAAAGCCGCCATCGGTCACCTCGTGTGGTATATTCAACCCGCTGCCTTCCACCCCGAGGGCCATGGTCAGCCCAATCTTAGACCCGAAACGACAGGGTTTCCCAGTCAGGTCTTTATGGATGGAATCACGGTATGGATGCAATTGCCGAATGGATTTGGAATCCACTGCTCAGCTTGGTTTATATCGAAACGGGCATACTCTTTTTACTTATTACCCGGGGACTTTCCCTGCGTAAACCGATTGCCGTTTTCCGCCGGATCAGGAGCGATGAACCCAGGTCCGGCACCAAGGAACACCATATTTCCCATATGCATGCCCTGAGTGCCACCCTGGCTGCCAGTGTCGGCGTCGGCAACCTCGCTGGAGTTGGAACTGCCATACACCTGGGGGGACCAGGAGCCATGTTCTGGCTTTGGATCTCAGCCCTTGTCGGCGGCTCGTTTCAAATGTGCTCCACCTACCTGGCGGTACGCCACGGACCCAAAAATCCCGATTCCATTCACTTTGCCACCCCCATGTCCTACATGGTCAAGTTTCTCGGCCATTCCTGGCCCATGCTGGCACCCTCGCTCGCGGGACTGATCCTGTTTTATGGCATGGTCAGTGCCAACCTGATCCAGGCCAATTCAGTCTCCCGAGCCTTGGCCAAAGAATGGGGCTCTTCCGATATACTGGTGGCCATAACCCTTTTTATCGCCGTCGCGGCCGTGATTATCGGCGGCGTCAAATCGATCGTCCGTTTCAGCGCCGTCATTGCACCGTGGATCATCGCCCTTTTCGTAACGAGCGGTCTCGTGATCCTCGTGCGCCACCCATTGGCCACGATCCATGCGATCCAAATGATTTTTCAGGCCGCCTTTCATCCCTATGCCATCGGTGGCGGCCTGGCGGGGTATACCGTCATGCAGGGGATGCAATTTGGCGTGGTACGCGGAGTATTTTCCCACTTTTCCGGTTTGGGAATCGCGCCCTTCTTCCAAAGCGCCAACGACGATCACCCGGCCATCGGCGCCTATATGGCCGCTCTGGTACCTCTGCTCGATTCCCTGGTCGTCTGCTCGATCACCGGACTGGTCATTTTGAGTGTCGGTGATTGGCAACAGTTCACCGGCGCCTATCTGACCGCTACCGCTTTCCAAACCGGCCTGGGAGACATCGGTCGCTGGATCATTTTTCTCTGCATGGGGGTGTTCGCCTATACCACCATCATCGGTTGGGCCCACTTCTCCGAACGCTGTTACCACTATCTGGGTGGACGCCGGCACATCGCTTTTCGTTGGGTCTTTGCCGGCGTCACCTTTTGTGGTCCCTTCATGCCGGTGGAACCCATCTGGTCCATGGCCGATATCGTCATCGGCCTGATGATCGTCACCCATCTGTTTCCCATGACCTACATCGTTATCAGAACCTTGCCAGAAATGCTCGCCGATCTGATTCGACCTCTCTCCCGTCGATTATCCTGAATAAAGATACGGCAAACCAACCATTTCAGGTAGTTGAATCCACTATGGAAGACCTGCTTTTCTTATGCCACCGCATCCCCTATCCCCCCAACAAGGGAGACAAGGTACGATCGTATCATCTGTTGCGTTTTCTGAGCCGATATTACCGGGTTCACGTCGGGGCGTTCATCGACAACCCGACCGACTGGGACCATGCGAAAATCCTGCAGCAACTCTGCACCGGCGAAACCTACTGGGCAGGAATCCGTCCGAAAATGGCCAAATTACTGGCCCTCCGTGGTTTTTTGGGCTGCCAATCGCTGACCTATCATTATTATGCCCATGGGGGTATGCAGCGGTGGGTCGATGGACTGATGGAACGATTGAAAATTCCCCGTATTCTGGTCTATTCCGCCGCCCCCAGCCGGTTCGTTCTAAAACCATGGCCGCATCAGCCACGGCGAGTGATCGATTTTGTCGATGTGGATTCGGAAAAATGGTCCGCCTATGCCCAAGTCAGCCGCGGTTTCATGAACGCCGTTCATGCGCGTGAGGCCAGAACCCTCCAGGCCTGGGAACGCACCATCGCCAGCCATTTTGACGCCTCGCTCTTTGTCAGCGCCGCCGAAGCGGAATTGTTTCAACACCTGGCCCCAGAAGCGGCTGACCGGATCGGCTATTGGGAAAATGGGGTCGACAGCGTTTTTTTCAACCCCCAGGAAAGCTTTCCCAACCCCTACGGTCCCGGAGAGACGCTCGTCTTTACCGGAGCCATGGATTACCTGCCCAACGTACAAGGGATCATCTGGTTCGCCGAACGTATCTTCGGCATGATCAGACATAAATCACCCTCCACCCGTTTGGCCATCGTCGGCGCCCGACCCCATGGATCCGTCAGACGCCTCGCCAAGCAGGAGGGGATCGAAGTGGTCGGAGCGGTGGACGACATTCGACCTTATCTGGCCCATGCCCGGGTGGCGATCGCACCACTGACCATCGCCCGAGGCATTCAAAACAAAGTCCTCGAAGCCATGGCCATGGGAAAACCCGTCATCGCTACCCCTCACGCCATGGAAGGAATCCGCTACCAGACCCAACTCCACCACTGGGTCACCGACAAACCCGAACTGTTTGCCCATTATGCACTCAAGCTGCTGGATCCCAAGGATGGCTTCAAACGGGCCCAGGACTATGGCCAGATCGGCAGAGACTTCGTCCTGGAAAATTATCAATGGGAAACCAACCTGCATAAAGTGCTGGAAATTCTGGAAGCCTGAGGATATGCGTATCGTCCATCTGCTCTACAGTCTGGATGTGGGTGGCCTGGAATCGGTGCTGGTTTCTCTGATCAATCACCTCCCCTGGGACCGTTTTGAGCATCATGTCATTGCCCTCACCCGTTGCGGCCAGTTGAAAAATCGCATCCAACGTTCCGACGTCCATTTTTATGATTTGGAAAAACAACACGGCAAGGATTGGTGGGTCTGGTTCAGATTATGGAAACTATTGCGGCAGATCAGGCCCGACCTGATCCATTCCTTCAACATTGCCACCCTCGAAGGGGCTGTTTCTGCCTTTTTTGCCGGTCGCCCCGTGGTTGTCCATGCGGAACACGGACGTGACAGCTATGATCCCAAGGGAGAAAATCGGACCTACATCCTTTTGCGCCGAATACTCAATCCCTTGGTGGACACTTTCATATGCGTTTCCCGTGATCTCCATTCCTGGCTGCGGGAACGCGTTCATATTCCCGAAAGGAAAATTCGTCTGATCGTCAATGGGATCGATACGCAGCATTTCGCTCCTGGAAGCAAAACTCTCCCTCCTCGCCCCGGTTTTGCCGATGAAGCGCATTTTATTATCGGTACCGTCGGTCGGCTATGGCCGATCAAGGACCAGGCCAACCTGATTCGGGCCCTGGCGCTAATGGGCGAACGCGATCCGCTGGCCTTGAACCGTTCTCGGGTCGTATTGCTGGGAGATGGTCCGCAGCGACGGGAATTGGAACAACTGGCCCAAAACCTCGGAGTGTTCGACCAACTATGGATCACCGGTTGGCGCGACGATGTGGCGCAATTGTTGCATTGTTTTGATCTGTTTGTACTGCCTTCCCAGGCGGAAGGGACACCGTTGACGATCCTCGAAGCCATGGCCAGCGGGCTGCCGGTGGTGGCAACCAACGTTGGCGGTGTGGCGGACGTGATTCAGGATGAAAAAACGGGAACTCTTGTGCCCCCCCAGGATTCGGAAGCTCTGATGGAAGCAATCCTCCGTCACCTTCACAACCCGCACTGGTCACGGCAACTGGGTACAGCCGCAAGGCAACAGGTGCAGACCCGCCACTCGCTGACCGCCATGGTGGAAAGTTATCGTATTCTGTTCCTGAACCGTTTGTTACAAAAGACAGAATAGATTACAATTCTTCTTTTGATTTTTTCTTGTGGAACGTGTACCCTCATGATAGGCGTTGACGGCAGGTTGGCGTTTTTGAAATCGCGCATGGAGTTAAGGACGATCAGCCATGGTTGACGGGCAGGATGATCCATCGGTAGTCTCGGACTCGATCATAACGGGTGACGCCGCTCCAACGCCGGCTGCGACCTCCCCCCTTGATCCTAAGCTGGCACGCAGACGCCTCCTGCTCAAAAGCATCGCTGCAGGGGTTCCCGCCGTCATTACCTTGCAAAGTTCCCTATCTGCTTCCGCCGCCGCCACCTCCATGGCCAATTGTATTGCCCGTGACAATATCCAGACGCTGACCAGTTATGGCGGTTCCCGTTGCATGAATTCCACAGCCGCCGGTACCAACAGTCTCAAAACCCTCGCCTACAATGACTCGCACTGGAGTGGCACGGGGCCTTGCACCGCCAGTCAATATGGGGTTGTTTATGTCGATGCTTCAGGTGTCGTCCCCACCACCGCCAATTACGGCGGCAACGGTACCCCCACTGCCGCCCCGGTTTCAGGGACCTCTGGGTATTACGCCATCACCAAATCCTGCTGGGGCTCTTTTCACTAGAGCCTGTTGACGGAAAGATTGACCTTTTCCCAGGCCCATCCCCTCAACCAAAGCGCAACCGTCTGAAAATTCAAATCAACCACTTGGTGGGAGATGTCCATCCCCTTTCCTGCTCAACCCTCGAACTCCGCCGACGACCTCCCTCCGCAACCCACACCGGGACGATGGCAACGACGTGCCGATCTGTCCTTTTCTTCCGTACCATTCGACGGTAGTTTCATTCTCTTCAATCCCAGATCGGGTCAGACCCATCTGGTCAATGAACTGGTCATGGATATCCTGGAAGCCTTGCTGCACCATCCCATGGATGGCAGGGAACTGGTCGCCAGCCTGAATCTGGAAGCGGACGAAAAGGAGGCTCTGCCGAAGATGGAACGAATCCTGAGCGAATTGGATCATTTGGGTCTGATTTTCCCGGTCGATCCGTGAACATCGCTCAATTACCTGACAAAGATTTGCTCAGCCGCTTGCGGTCGGCCGGGCTCCGATGGCTGGTCGGTCCCTTCACGATCCACCTTCGTTCCCGTGTGCCCGAATTTCCGCGCTATCTGCGAACCTTTTATGCCGATAATCAGGTTTTGACGCCACCGTGGGAGGATATCGCCGATTTTCATGTCACCTTGCACCCCTCCCTGGGATGGCGCCGTTATTGGCGGCCCAAGGTCCATTTCCGCCTGGATGGAAACTCTTTTTTCGCCCCTTTTCCTCTAAGTCATGCCCCGCCCATGTTCGAGTGGGGCCTCAACATGGCCATCGCCTCCCGCTGTAATCAATATCTGCTGCTGCACGCCGCTGTTTTGGAAAAGGATGGATTCGCTCTGGTCATGCCGGGCTCCCCCGGTTCGGGAAAAAGCACCTTGAGTGCCGCCTTGATGCTTCGAGGATTCCGTCTGCTTTCCGACGAATTTGGATTGTACTCCCCCGGGAAAAACCGTTTTGCAGCCAATCCACGTCCTGTTGGACTGAAAAACGAATCCATTGATGTCATTCGTATGTTTGCCCCCAAAGCGACCCTCAGCGAAGAATATACCCAGACCAAAAAAGGGACAGTCAGTTTTTTACGGATTCCCGCCACGAATGTTCTTGAATCCCATCGTCAGGCCGAACCCCGATGGATCGTGTTTCCCATGTTCCAACGGGACGATCCCACCTATCTGGAAAAACTTCCTCGGGCGGATGGTTTTTTACGTCTGGCGGCCAATGCCTTCAATTATGAAACTTTGGGACAGACTGGATTTGATGGCGTTACCGACATCATACGCAGGTCGCAGGTTTTGCAACTTCGCTTTGGTTCTTTGGAGGAGGCGGTGGGAAAGTTGGAAGCCTTGACTTCCACTTGACCCGCTTGCCGACGGGGGAAATGAACGGCTTGGAAACCATTCCGGTGCTCGCTTCAGGTCGGGAAAAAATGTTTCTGGCTTTCACCCGGCCGCTGATGGCCGCATTGAGACTGATCATCGCCATTTTTCCCAACCATTGCCCGGCCTGGTATTTTTTCGGCCACCTGCTGCAGCGGAGCCAAAGAAACGCCGAAGCGGTAACGAGTTTGAACAAGGCCTTGGAGAAAGGATGCCGCAAAGCGACGGTTTATGCACTCCTGGCCAAGGCCTATGCCCAGTCGCAGCGGCACATGGCGGCGGAAACTTCCATGCGCCAGGCCCTGGAACTGCAACCCGACAATCCAACCTGGTGGTTGGAGCTGGGAGTCATCTTGACGTGGCGCCGTCATCGCAATCACGCTCTGCAGGCGTTCATGAAGGCGGTCGAAATCAAACCCGATTTGGTGGCGGCCTGGCATCATCTGTCTCTGTTGCACCTGGAGGCCCCCTTTTTCGAGGCCGCGTTGGCGGAAGATTTCAGCCGCCGGGCCTTGGGCATCGATCCCGATCATCCGGGCTGCCTGTCCTGCCGCGCCTATGCCCTGGAGTTATTGGGCCGACTGGATGAGGCGGCGGTGCTGCACCAACGCATTCTGGCCCGTTTTCCAAATGACGCCAATGCTTTGGAAGGCCTGACCGCCATGGACCGCCTCCCCGATGGCTTCGGGAAGGAAGGTGTCCCCGGTAGCGCGGGTGCCCATCCCATGGAGTTGGCAAAAATACATTTCATCATGGCAAAGATCGATTTGAAAAACAATAATATTGACCAATCCTTTACCGGGTATCGACTGGGTAACCAGCTTGTACGGCAAACCTATTTTTATTCCATCGACCAGGATGCCCTGGAGGGACAGCGCATTCGAACGGTATTTGATCCTGCCTTTTTTTCCGTTCGCAACGGATGGGGCGACCCATCCGCCAAACCCATTTTCATCGTTGGCATGCCCCGCTCCGGCACCACTCTGGTGGAACAGGTGCTGGCCAGTCACCCCTCTTGTCACGGTGGTGGAGAACGTTTCGAAATTCATGAGTTGGTCAATTCCATGGGTATTTTTTCTCAAACCTATCGAGGCTTTCCAGAAGCGGCCCGGGAACTGGGACCGGAAGATACCCGGACCTTGGGACAGAGTTATGTCCAATCCCTGACACTGTCTCGTCCCGACGCCGACAAAATCACCGACAAGCTGCCACATAATTTCATGTATATTGGACTGATTCACTTGCTCTTGCCACGAGCCACCATCATCCATTGTCAACGTCACCCCATGGATACCTGTTTGAGTTGCTATCAGCACCTGTTTGCCGGCAGCCATCCCTACGCCTACGACCTGGAGGAGTTGGGACGGTATTATCGTATCTACGACCACCTGATGCAGCATTGGCGCGAAACCTTGCCCGAACGGATGTTGGAAATCAAATATGAGGAAATCATCCATCGTCCGGAAGAAATGATCGATCGCATACTGAAGCACTGCGGGTTGCCTTGGGATGATCGCTGTATTAACTTCCATAAGACCGAACGCCAAGTGGAAACCGCCAGCCATATTGAAGTTCGGCGACCCCTGTATCGGACATCGGCAGGACGTTGGAAGGTTTTCGAGCCCTATTTACAGCCATTGCGCCGCGCTTTGGGAGATGTGCTTGATCGTTGGGATTAAGCGTTGGCATGGCATTCGATCCCACGCGGATGTCGAAGCGGCTCGTCGTCGCACGTAGACGTTATCAATCGCTTTTTGCCCGAGCGACATCGTGTCTCCATAACACAGGAAGGGGAGAAATCAAGCGATGGACTGTATCATGATTCGTGATTTACATCTGCGTTGCGTGATCGGCATTCAAGGCTGGGAACGTCAAACCCTTCAGGACGTCATCATCTCCCTGACCCTTTTTTCCGATCTGCAACAAGCGGTCGGATCGGACCGAATTGAGGATACAATCAACTATAAAACCTTGACTAAAAAAATTATCCGGCACGTAGAGGCGTCCACCCATTTTCTGGTCGAGACCTTGGCGGGCGATATCGCCCGTCTGGCCCTGGAGGATCACCGGGTGCAACGGGTCAAGGTGGCGGTGGAAAAACCGGGAGCCCTCAGGTTTGCCCGAAGTGTTGGGGTGGAAATCGAACGGGACCGTTCATGGCTCCCTCTCCAGTCCTGATCGCTTTCGGATCCAACATCGATCCCCTGAACAATCTGCAACGGGGGCTTGATTTACTGCACCGGCTGATTGGCATTCAACGGGTCTCGACCGTCTGGCGTTCACCCGCCCTGGATGATCCCGAACGACCGGAGGCGGAGGGAAAAGGCGGCGATTATTTGAACGGTGTGACCATGTTGCATGAACGGGCCGCCAACTTCGATCCACTGCAATTACGGCAATGTCTGCGCCAAGTTGAGCATCAGTGTGGTCGCACTCGCCAAGCTTGGCGTTATGCGCCACGAACCCTGGATCTGGACATCACCTTGATGGGATCCCTGGTCTTCGCCGCCGAGGGAATCATCCTTCCGGACCCCGACCTGCTGGTGCGACCTTTTATCGCCCTCCCATGCGCCCAATTGGCTCCAGATCTGGTGCATCCTGAAAAAAAGGTCTCATTGGCCGCCCTGGCTCAAAGCCTCTCTGCCCATCCCTGGGACATACAGCCCGATTTTGAAGCCAGTTCCCGGCTTGCCACCTTTTCCCAAGGGAATCCTGGCAACCCTTGAGATTGGACCTCATGTTAAGTTAACCTGTCAAGTTGATGGTATTGCAAACAAGGGTTCGCCCCCTCCATGGGCGATTTCATAATCACCATATCTTAACTTTCCTTAGACGTTCAACCTGGGATTCATGGCCATGTTTAAAGGGGTTTATACCGCCCTGATCACACCTTTCAACAAGGGTGGCATTGACTGGGATGCGCTGGGACGGTTGCTTGACATTCAGATCGATGCCGGGATCGCCGGAGTCGTCCCCTGTGGTACCACCGGCGAGGCGGCCACCTTGAGCCACGAGGAACATCGCCAAGTTGTCCGTTATTGTGTCGATCGGGTTCAAAAACGTATCCAGGTGGTGGCTGGCACCGGCTCCAATGCCACTCAGGAATCCATTGACCTGACCCGTTATGCCCGCGACGCCGGCGCCGATGGCGCGCTCATCATCACACCCTACTACAACAAACCGGGTCAGGAGGGGCTGTTTCAGCATTACTCCCGCATTGCCGAATCGGTCGATCTTCCCATCATCCTCTACAACGTCCCCGGTCGTACCGCCGTCGATATGACCCCCGATACCGTCCTCCGTTTGTCCCGGATCAAAGGAATCGTCGCCATCAAGGAAGCGACTGGAAATATGGAACGGGCTGCGGTCATTCACCATCGTTGTGGCGAGGCCATGACCTTGCTCTCCGGAGACGATGCCACCTTTCTCCCTTTTCTGGCCGTCGGCGGCCAAGGAATCATCTCCGTGACCGCCAATATCGCCCCCCGCCACATGGTCGGAGTTTGGAAGGCTTGGCAGCAGAGGGATATTTCCCTCGCCATCAGCAGGCATGAGCAGCTCCTGGACCTTAATCGAATCCTCTTCTGCGAAACCAACCCCATTCCGGTCAAGGCCGCCGCTGCCATGCTCGGCATGTGCTCCGATGACATTCGTCTGCCTCTGACCCCTCTGGGCAAAGATAACCAAACCTTGGTACGCGACGTCATCAAGGCCATGGGGTTGTTTGGATCGGTTTAAAATTTTTTGGGGAAACTCTCAGGTCTCTGTTTGTTACCCAGGTGGAGAAACATGGGCCCAAGGCTCTGGGCGAATCCCGACGGGGGATTTTTTCCTGGGTTACCTAAAAACAGTTGCAAATGACGTTGGGTTGGTGTTAATAGTTCGGTTTCGTATCCCCATCTCTAACCAAGGTGAAATCATGAAGAAAACAGCGCTTTTCCTGTCCGCAGCCTTTCTGACAGTCTCCATCGTCGGGTCCAGTGCCTGGGCCGCTGGCGATGCCGAGAAGGGCAAAAAAGTGGCCGAGCAAAAATGCACCACCTGCCATACCTTCGGTAAAGCGATTGCCAAGGCTGGCAAAGTTGGACCCACCCTGGAGAATGGTATCGTAGGTAAGCCCGCTGGAAAGGTTCAAGGTTTCTCCTACTCTCCCGGCCTACAAAAAATGTCTGAAGGGGGCTTGACCTGGACAGAAGAAAATCTCGACAAATTCCTGACCAACCCCAAGGGTTTCATCCAGGGAACCAAAATGATGGCCTTCCCCGGTTTGCCCGCCGAGGGAGAACGCGCTGATGTCATCGCCTTTCTGAAGACACTCCCGGTTCCTTGATCGGTTGTGATAATGAATGGTGAAAACAGGGCGGCCGATGCCGCCCTTTTTTCTTACCCTCGCTCGACACCTCAAACCTCAATCTATAATATTAATAAGAATTATAAAAGTTTATTCCCTATAGTTAATATCCATGTCTGATACATGATCTGAAGCACTGTCCTATTGTCCCTGCTGATGTTCGGAGACCAGGAACAATGTTGGGCATGGGCTCATACAGGCTGGGATGCCGTACCGGGACCATCATGTGACGGTGGGAGGTTATGAGGATGACTGGCAACAAGGATTTTGTCGCTGTGCTGATGACGGTGGTTGGTGTTCTTATTTTTGTTGGTTTTTTTTTAATCTTCGGTGATGAATCACGACATGGTTCAGACTCCTCTTCGACCACTGTTCCTTCAAGCCCGGTAGACAAGGGGAGACGCCTGGCCAGGGATTGCACCCCCTGCCACGATATGACCAGTTCCCACAGGTTGACCCAGGCTGGGCCGCCGCTGTGGGGAATCGTCGGGCGACGGGCCGCCTCCATGCCTGGATACAAATATTCTCAGGCCCACATGAAGGCGGGCCAGGGGGGGCTGGTTTGGGATGAATCGTCTCTCGACCGCTATTTGGACAACCCCAAGGAATTCATTCCCGGCAACAAGATGGCTTTCGCCGGATTGCATGGTGCCGAAGAACGCAAAGCGGTGATTGAATATTTAAAAACCTTGCAGGATAATAATGAGGGTCGCATTTCTCCTTTGATCGGCCAGGCCATTCTTTCATTATCGGCAGCCGAGGATGGCTTCAGTTCCGAGGAACGCATCAAGCGGGGACGAATCGAAGCGGAAAAATGTGGTGCCTGTCACGATTTGGGACCGACGCGCAAAAATATCGTTGGTCCCTGGCTGCTGGGGGTTGTTGGGCGACCCGTGGGAACTGTCGTAGGCTATGACTTTTCCCCCGCTTTCAAAGAGGCCGTCAAACTGGGACTGAAAACATGGACCACCAAAAATCTGGATCAATTCCTCGCCCATCCCAATGCCATCATTCCGGGGACCCGAATGGTTTTTGCCGGTATCGAGGATGAACAACGCCGACGGGATTTGATCATTTATCTTCGTACGTTGAAGTGAACTCTATGGGTATCAAGATCATCAGCGACAATCGCAAGGCGCGCTTTAACTATGAAATTCTTGAAACCTTGGAAGCGGGAGTTGCTCTGACCGGAACCGAGGTCAAGTCCCTGCGGGCGGGCAAATTAAGCATGGGGGAATCCTACGCCACGGTGATGCGGGATGAATTGTTCTGGCTGCGCGCCAACATCCCCGTTTACAGTCATGGCAATCAATTCAACCATGACCCCCTTCGTATTCGTAAACTGTTGGTCCACAAAAAAGAGCTGAATCGGTTTATCGGTCTTCTCCAGGAAAAAGGGCTGACTCTCATCCCATTGAAAGCTTATTGGAAGGATGGCCGGGTTAAATTGGAGTTGGGGGTGGGACGGGGGAAAAAACTCTATGACAAGCGTCAGACCATCCGCGACCGGGATTGGAATCGCGACAAGGCACGCATCCTTAAAGGGGAGTAGCCCTGGATTGTTTCTTTCCTGTTGAATCGTTGGCCGGGGACATATTCAAATAACATTAGGCTTCGTTGATAAAATTTCGGATGAGAAATCAAAGGGTGGATCCCACTTTCCAGACCCATCCGCAATAATTTGTCGATGTGATACAATATTTCATTATTAATAATAAGAATTATTGATATCAATTCCTTCTTTCTCAAAGTCTCAAAAAACGTTGCCAATCCGCCGGCCTATCCACATCCCATTGCATCGGTAGTTCATGCCACCGCCAATCCAAAGCAGTCAAACGATCCCTGGTTTCGGCGGCAACGGCAGCGGTTCCCCAGGAAATGTTTTGAAATAACGATGGATGATACCTGTTCAAGGCAAGAAGGATATAACCACCATCTTGTGCCGGAGCCATGACGGCATCACGATGAAGCAACGCCGCCTGGGTTGCGTCGAGAAGAATCGTGGAGACCGAAGCGGCATCTCCCCCCAACAGAAGGACACCTTGGCCCTGGTTGATTTGTGATGCGGCAATATGGTCGAGACGAACCCCCAAATCCCCTTCAGGTTGCAAGCGACGTTGATCGACGGGTAGCAGATCATCAAAAAAAGGATGAAGATGGTCAGGGGTACACCACAGGAGGAGATGTCGCCCCGATTGGGCCTGTACCCAAGTCCTGGCAACCCGAATGACATGAGCCAAAAGTTGTTCATGCGCCCGTGTGGCGCCACTGACCCCAAGAGCCGGGATCAGCCGGGTCTTGACCATTCCCTCCTCCGGGGAACGGCCCAGGACATTAAGGATAATTGGACGAGGGGTCAAAAAAATTCATTTGCTAACGTCAGGAGACCGTACCTCTTCCCGATCGATGATGGCGCGGATTTTTTTCAATAGTTCTGGCAATTTACGCATCATGACGATTTGAATTTTATTGTCACGATGGTTTTGTCCCCACCATCCCGACCAAGTGGCGCCATCGGGGACATCTTCCGCTACGCCGGTACTGGCGGCAATGCGCGCCCCCTGGCCAATGGTGACATGGGGAACCACGCCCACCTGACCGGCCAGGACGGCGAAATCCTTGATGTGACAAGAGCCGGAAATGCCGACCTGGCCAACGATAATGCAATTTTTGCCAATCTGACAATTGTGAGCGATCTGCACCAAGTTGTCGATTTTGGTGCCATCGCCGATGGTGGTGGCGCCGAAACGGGCACGATCGATGGTGGTACAGGCGCCGATTTCGACATCATCGCCGATGGTCACGGTACCGAAATGGGGAATTTTGATGTGACGGCCCTGGACGAATTCATAACCGAAGCCATCAGCGCCGATGACGGCATTGGCTTGGACGACACAGCGAGCCCCCATGACGGTGCCGCGATGAATGACGGCACCGGCATGGATGAGACAGTCATCACCGATGAGGCAGCCATCCCCGATACAGGCGCCGGCACCAATGCTGACCCTGGCTCCCAACCGAGCGCCGGGATGGATGATGGCCTGAGGATGGATGCCTGGATCCATACCGAAAGGAGTCATGCCCAAAAGGAGGCCGGCCCGGGCTGCGTCCAAGGCGGGATGATCGCTCACCAGGCAAGGTCGATCCAGAAGGTTGGAAGCCAATTGTTTGCGCACGACCCACGCACTGGCGGCATTAGGCTTATTCAACCATTTTGAGTCATTGACAAACGAAAGGTCCCCCGACCGGGCCTGCTCCAATGGAGCGACCCTGGAAACATCCGCATCCATTCCCAAGCGTTCCAGACCCAACGTTTGGGCGATTTCAGAAAGTTTCATTGTCATCCTCCTTGTATCGAATGGTCGCGGTCAGATGGTGCCGCCATGTTGTTTGGAATGTATGCTGACATGAGCCATCAACCCCATGGCAATCATCAGGGTCAGCATGGAACTGCCGCCATAACTGATCATGGGCAAGGGGATACCCACCACCGGCAGCAGGCCGATGACCATGCCCATGTTGACCAGGACCTGAAAGGAAAACAATGCCGTCAATCCGACCACGGTCAGGAATCCGAAACGGTCGGAGGCCATGTTGGCAATAATCAGGGTTCTTAAAACGATCATACAATAAAGCGAAAGCAAGAGCAGGCCACCGATGAGACCCCATTCCTCAGCCAAAACTGAAAAGATGAAATCGGTATGTCGTTCAGGCAAAAAGTTGAGCTGACTTTGACTTCCGGCCATGAATCCCTTTCCGGAAATCCCCCCGGAGCCGATGGCAATTTTGGACTGGATGATGTGATAACCAGCGCCAAGAGGGTCTTTTTCTGGAGAGAACAGGGTTAAAATTCGCCGGCGTTGATAATCGTGCATCATGTTCCAGCCCAGAGGCAGAGAGGCGCCGATGAGGAACAAAACCCCGAAAAAAAGACGCCATTTGAGTCCGGCGGCGACGACGACGACCATGCCGACGGTGATCAGCAGGATGGAGGTCCCGAGATCGGGTTGTTTAACGATCAGGGCGGTGGGGAGGATAATCATGACCATGGGGATCCACAGATGAACGAGACCGATACCCATGGGAATGGCACGGTCGTGGAAATATCGGGCCAGGGCCAGAACCAAAGCCACTTTCATCAATTCCGATGGTTGCAGATTGAGGAAACCGAGGGCCA
Organism: Magnetococcales bacterium; assembly: GCA_015232645.1. Classification (GTDB taxonomy): domain Bacteria; phylum Pseudomonadota; class Magnetococcia; order Magnetococcales; family UBA8363; genus UBA8363. The sequence continues at coordinate 27,362 of JADFZF010000007.1, forward strand.
GCCAACGACGGGCCCCCATGCCGATGGAACCGGTCAGAAAAACCACGATCAAGAGCAGAAGGGCGATGGTGTAGAGGAGATAGGCGTAACGGCGATAAATTTTCTCGCTGCCAAAAAGGGCAATGATCAACATCAATGCCAGACCGACGCCGAAACGTGCCACCTGACGCCAAACATAACCGTTATTTTCCGCCCCACCCACGGCAGAATACAAGACGACGAAACCGCCCAGGGATAAGAGGGTAAGGAGGATGACCAGACTGGTGGGGAACCGGGCCAACCGATCGCGCCATCCCAGGCTGCTGGACCCCAGGAGGCGGGTATTTTTATCATCGGGGGGGATGTTCATGACTCGGAGGTTCCCAACTTGTCAAAGAAAAAATTCATGATCCTTTGGGCCACCGGGGCGGCAGCGGTACTCCCGTGGCCGCCGTGTTCCACGATGACCGATATGGCAATACGGGGTTGATCCACGGGAGCATAGCAGACAAAAAGGGCATGATCCTTGAATCGTTCATTGTCTTCCTTGATGAGCTTGCCCGATTTTTCCCGTTTGTGTTTGACCACCTGGGAGGTTCCGGTTTTTCCTGCGGCGATGACCTTGTCCGGCTTGAACTGGCGTGCGGTTCCCGACTTGCCATTGATAACAGCGGTCAAACCTTTACGTACCAAAGCGAGATGGGCAGGCTTGAAGGTATTGGCATGCAACAAAACCGGAGGTTGATCTTTCGAAGTGAGCGCGAAGGTTGGGCGATAGACCCGGCCCCCATTGGCCACGGCGGCGACCATATTGGCCAGTTGCAACGGCGTCGCCAGGACCGCACCCTGACCAATGCCGGTCACCAACGTTTCGCCGGGATACCAGGCATGACCGAAAGTCGCTTTTTTCCAGGCCCGCGAGGGCATGAGGCCAGGTCTTTCCCCTTCCAGGCCAATTTCGGTCAACGATCCCAGACCCATATTTTTTGCCTGGCGCGCCAGGGCGTCGATACCCAAGGCCTCGGAAACCTTGTAAAAGAAGACATCGCACGACTGTTCCAGGGCCGAAACGACATCCATCGAACCGTGGCCGCCACTTTTCCAGCAATAGAAGGTGTGGTTGTCCCGGGTCAAGCTACCGCCGCAGTGATGACGGGTGGAGGCATCGATTTTCCCTTCCGCCAGGGCCGCCAGGGCGACGACCATCTTGAAGGTGGACCCCGGAGGGTATTGACCCTGAATCGCCTTGTTGATCAGCGGTCGCTTGGGATCGGTCACCAGTCTTTTCCACTCGTCATTGGAAAAACCGCGGATAAACTGGTTGGGATCGTAGGAAGGTTGACTGACCATGGCCAACACTTCACCATTGTTGGGATCAAGGCAGACCGTCGCCCCGGAAACACCCGACAGCGCCCGCTCCGCCTCCGCCTGCAGTTCCATGTCGATGGTCAAACGCAGATCGGGACCCGGTCGGGCCGGCTGCCGTTTGAGTTCGCGAATATGGCGACCCACGGCGTTGACTTCCATTTCCCGAACCCCCTCCTTGCCCCGCAAGACCAACTCGAACATTCGTTCCATGCCGGTCTTGCCGACAATATCACCGGAACGAAAGTGGATGGATGAAAATTGGAAGGAGTCCTTGTCATTGACTTCGCCAAGATAACCCAACAGATGGGCTGCAACATCACCATTGGGATAACTGCGGGTGGTTTGAACCTGAATGGAAGCTCCCGGAAAAGTATGGATACGGGATTCGATCTGATTGACCTGGGCCCAGGTGAGATGGGATTGAATCATCAATGGCAGAAAACTACGTTGCCGGTGCATCTGACGCACAATTTTTTCAATTCTGTCGGGAGTCAGATCGACGTAGGACTGGACCCGTTTGAGAAAAGCATGCAGATTTCCGATCAGCTCGGGGATGACGGAGAGTTGGAAATCGGGACTGTTATCCACCAAAATTCGTCCATGGCGGTCGAGGATGCGCCCGCGCAACGCTGGGATGGGTTGCAGACTGATGCGATTGTCTTCCGCCAGGTTGCGATATTCACCGCCATTCATCACCTGCAGATGGAACAACTGCCCACCGATGAGCAATGCCCCCCCTGTAAACAATCCGCCCAATAGGATCAGCCGTCGCCGGGCATCGACCTTGAAATGTTCATACTCGTTTTCCAGGGACGCCATACTATCGGACCTCCAATAACGAACGATGGAGGAAAATAAGCAGACGGACCTGCAACGGCATGACGATCAAGGTGGCCACGGGACGTCCCGCCAAGATGTCCCAACGAAAGCTCAACCCATTGTTCACAACTACCCAGGTAAACTGAATCACCTCGTCGATCAGGACAAAAATGGCGATGACGGGAAGTAAAAGGAGAAAGTCCATGGCCCGGAATAATTTACCATAGCGGCTGGCCAAGAGGATCAGGATCACTTTGGACAGGGCATTCAAACCGATGGGGGTGGTGGAGATCATGTCCAACAGCAGGCCGGTGATGAAGGCAAGCACCGGTCCACACAGATCGGGGCGGTAAATACGCCAATAAAACAGGGCGATGATGACCATATCGGGACGCAGCACGGTCCAGGAGGCCAGAGGGAGGGATGTTTCCTGAATCGCCATCGCCATAAAGATGGTCAACGCCGGCAAAAATGGGGCAAAGCTGGAAAGAATCACGGTTTTTTCATGACATTGAGATGTTTGGATGAGTCGATAATGACCGATTGCCGCCCGGGAATGAGCAGACGGACCTCCTCAACGCGATCAAAATCGACCGACGGTTGGATTTCGACATGCTGAAACAACCCGGTGTCCCCTTCCTTGACCTCAAGGACAGTTCCGATGAGCAACCCTTTGGGAAACGATCCGGCGATACCGGAGGTCAGAATCTGATCGCCAACGCGCACGTCGTCATCCTTGCCGATGTATTCCATGCTGAGTTTTTGTCCATTGATTCCGGCGACGATGCCTCTGACCCGGGTGCGCTGGACCATGGCGGGGACCCGGGAATTCAGATCGAGAAGGGTCAGGACCAGAGAAGAGGTGGTACCGGTTTGAACAACACGGCCAACGATGCCCTCGGGAACCAGGACCGATGCATTGATTTTGACACCTTGGTCGCGACCGGCATCGATGAGCAGCACGTTGGCAAAGGCGGTGGAGGTGTCGCCCACCACGCTCGCCCCGAGACTCTTCAATCCCGGATCCAGGGACATGTTCAGCAGTTGCCGCAAACGGCGGTTTTCCATTTCCAATTCCACAACCCGGGTACCGAGGGGACGCAACAATTTTAATTCTTCGGAAAAACGACGATTTTCTTCATCAAGGTTTTGCCATTGCCCGAATTTGGTGGCCAAATCGCGATAGGCCAGTACCGGACTTTGGACGATGTTCTGGATGTAACCGATGGCATCGAGAGCCGCATCTTCCAGGAACTCGGGGCTATGGGTGCCAGGCCGCACCGCCAGCAGCAGCAGCAGCGAAAGGATCAGCATGGATGCCGCAACGATGGCATGGCGATGTTCGCGGATGAGGACCAGGAAATAGTCCAAGGGATGGCCTCCCCGGTGCTATCGGTCCATGAGGATGTCCGACATGGCGTCCAGTTCTTCCAGGGCGCGGCCCGACCCCATGACGACACAGGAAAGGGGATCTTCGGCGATGAAAACCGGAAGGTGGGTTTCTTCGCTGAGAAGTTGATCCAAACCGCGCAAGAGCGCCCCGCCACCCGTCAGCACGATACCACGGTCAACGATATCGGAGGCCAATTCGGGGGGAGTCCGTTCCAACGCCATGCGCACCCCTTCGACGATGGCGTTGATGGGTTCCGACAAGGCTTCGAGGACCTCCTGGTCGCCGATGATCTGATGTTTGGGGACACCGTTGACCAAATCGCGGCCTTTGACCTCCACCTGAAGCCGTTCCTGCAGAGGGTAGGCGGATCCAACCTGAATCTTGATGTTTTCGGCGGTGCTTTCACCGATAAGAAGTTGATATTTTCTACGGACGTGGGCCACGATGGCTTCATCCATTTTGTCGCCGCCGACGCGAATGGACCGGGAATAGACGATTCCTCCCAAGGAGATGATGGCGACTTCGGTGGTACCGCCGCCGATGTCGATGACCATGGAACCGGTCGCTTCGGTCACCGGCAAGCCAGCGCCGATGGCGGCCGCCATGGGTTCTTCGATCAGGTAGACTTCCCGGGCGCCGGCGGTATCGGCCGACTCGCGAATGGCACGACGTTCCACCGGAGTGGCACCATAGGGAACACAAAGAATGATTCTGGGCGAATAAAATAAACGTCGTTTATGGACTTTACGGATGAAATGTTTCAACATCGCTTCAGTGACGGTAAAATCGGCAATGACGCCGTCGCGTAGTGGCCGGGTGGCGACGATGTTTCCGGGAGTTCGCCCCAACATCCGTTTGGCCTCATTGCCGACGGCCAGGACCTTGCGGACGCCTCTGGCGCTTTCGTGGATAGCCACCACCGATGGTTCCGACAGAACGACACCACGACCGCGAACGTAAACAAGTGTATTGGCCGTCCCCAGGTCCACAGCCATGTCGGTGGAAAACAACCCCATCAACTTATTGAACATAACGGTCCTTGAAGCTTGGAAATAGAGTCCCTTTCGTGAAACAATGCCGGGACGGATGTTTGTTTAATTTCGCATCAGGGATACGGTTCCACGTAAGGTGAGACTAACATCCCCTGCAAACCCCATCAAGGTTGAGAAAAGGTCTTGGACAACAACGTTCCCACGCACAGAAAACTCCCGGTCATCCCCAAAGAATTCGTGGTCAGCGACTTTTTGGATTCCATCGGATTCGAGGCCAAACTGAATGCTTTGTTGCCTCAACAGATGGAGACCACCATTGCCGATGAAACCAGGCATCAAATAATTGACGTATTGCGAACCACCATCCGTCTGGGTCGAGAGAAGCTGCATGCCATTCATCTGCAGGGAGCCTCCGGCGAATTCATCGTCAAGGGACATGCGGCGTTAACCGATGTCTGTCTGAAACGTATCTTCAGCATCATTCATTCCCATCCCGTCCAGGAGGAAGAATTCCTTACGCTGGTCGCTACAGGCGGCTATGGTCGTGGGGAGCTGGCCCCCTTTTCCGATATCGATCTGTTGTTCATCCTCCCCAACGACAGCCGTCCCAAACATGAAAAAATGGTAGAACGAATGCTTTATTGTCTATGGGACCTGGGGATGGATATCGGCCATGCGGTACGTCAATTGGATGATTGTGTGCAACAGGCACGCCAAGATCTGGAAGTGCGTACATCCATGTTGGAATCCCGGTATCTGGCCGGCAACAAAGAACTATTCGACCATTATAAAAGAAAATTGTTCAGAAAAGTACTCGACAAGGATCCCGACAGCTTCTTGCGTGCCAAATTGTTGGAACAGACCAAACGCCACGACAAATTTGGCAATTCTTTCTTCTATCTTGAACCCAATATCAAGGAAAACCCCGGGGGATTGAGGGATATTCAAACGTTCTCCTGGATTTCCAAATATCGTTACAAGGTCGATCATGTCAAAGACCTGGTGGATACCGGTATCATCACCCATCAGGAATATCGCGTTTTCACCCGCAGCCTCTCTTTTCTGCGGCGGGTTCGCAATGCATTGCATTACCGGGCGGGACGCCGCGAAGATCGCCTGACCTTTCAGCACCAGATCGAAATTGCCCGCGAGTTTGGCTATCGGGACAGGCCCGGGCGGCAGGGGGTGGAACAATTCATGCGCCGTTATTATCAGGTGGCGCAACAAGTGGGCGACCTGTCGCGTATTTTTCTACGAAAATATCAGGAAGAACACCTGAAGATCCGCTGGTGGAACAAACGTCGGCTGGAAGAAAACTTTCAGTTGCTGGGCGACAAGGTGGCGTTGCGTTTTCCCGACCTGATCCAAACTGATCCACTGTTGCTTATGAAAATTTTCAATGTGGCCCAGCGTCACCTCAAGACGATCCACCCGGAAACCGAACGCCTGATCCGTCGGCGTCTGGATCTGATCGACCGCGATTTTCAACGCAACCCGGAAGCGGCAGCCCTGTTTTTACGTATTCTCAGCGGTCGGCAGGCGGTGGCCTGGACCCTCAGGCGAATGAACCAGATCGGGGTGTTGGGCCGCTATCTTCCCGAATTCGGTCGCATCATGTGGCAATCGCAGCATGACATGTTTCACGTTTTTACCGTCGATGAACATACGTTATTGGCAGTGGCTGCGGTCAGGCAGATCCAGGACGGCAAATTGCGCGACGAGTTGCCGTTGGCCACCAAGGTGCATGCCGAATTGGAAAACCCCACCCTTTTGATCCTTGCGGTCCTGTTTCACGATATCGCCAAAGGACGGGGCGGCGATCACACCCGCGAAGGAGCGGTCATTTCCAGGGATATTTGCCAAAGGCTGGGACTGCCCACCGCAGACATCGACATGGTCGCCTGGCTGGTCGAAAACCATCTGTTGTTTTCCCGTACCGCCTTCCGGCGGGATCTGGGGGATCCCACCACCATTACCATGTTTGCCGAACAAATGGGTAATGTCAAACGGTTGAAACTTCTATTTTTGCTGACCATCGCCGACATTCGCGCTGTCGGACCAGGAGTTTGGACCCCTTGGAAGGCCACACTGCTGTGGCAGTTATATAATTTTGCCCTGGAGACGCTGGAAAAAGGCGCCTTCCGCATCAGCGATATCGCCCGGCATGCCAGAATTCGCCGCGAGGAAGCTAGGCAACTGCTGGTTCCGGAAAATGATCCAAAAATTGTCGATGCCCATTTTGATCGTTTTTATCACGATTATTTTATCCAGTACGATGTGCGTACTCTGGTGGATCATTTCCGCGCATTCGCGCCCCTGCGAGAGGAACCCATGGGGGTGGTTTTCTGGACCACCCCTGCGACCAACACCACGGAGTTGCTCCTGCACACCCCCGATCATCCCGGACTGATGGCACGTATTTCCGGTGCCCTCACCTCCGAAGGGGTCAACATCCTTTCCGCCAGCATTTCCACCACCAAGGACGGCATGGCATTCGACTCATTCGTGTTGCAAAACAATCAGGGTAAGGCCATCGAAAGCAAACATCGTCTGGACAAGATCGAACAAACCTTGATTGCGGTCCTGAAAGGAAAGACCTGGCCGGAAGCCTTGCTATCCCGCGCCACTTCCGCCATCCCGACCTCCAGCCCGTTCCGGGTTCCGGTCTCCATCGAAGTGGATAACAGCTTCGACGGTTTCACCATACTGGAGGTGACCTCATTGGATCGTGTCGGTCTGTTGTATACCATCACCCGAGAGCTTGAACGACAAGGATTGCAAATTCGCACAGCGAAAATTTCAACCTATGGTGAACGTGCTGTCGATGTGTTTTATTTACGGGACATTTTCGGTCTGAAATTAAACAGCCGCAAAATTGAAATCCTGAAACAACGGCTGACCAAAGCCATTGAGACCATGGACGGTCGCGGAGTCAGTCCGCCATCGGGGTCCATTCTGACCAATTCGATCGAAGAGATGGATGCCTGATGTCAACCGGTTGACTTTGTCAATAGAAAATGACACATCATGGAGCCTGGATACTGGATTTGATTTTTTCCCAACCGATTGTTCACCTCATATACTCTTAAGGAAGAAGACCGTGTCTGAAAGCTGGACCCCCGAATCATGGAAACAATACCCGGCCCTGCAGCAACCCGAATGGCCTGATCCAGCCGAGCTGGCCCGGACCTGTGATCGTCTCGCCAGTTATCCCCCCCTGGTATTTGCCGGAGAGGCCAGATCGCTCATGAGCCAACTGAAAAAGGTTACTCAGGGCGAAGCCTTCTTACTTCAAGGTGGGGACTGCGCTGAATCGTTCAACGAGTTTACCGCCAACGCCATACGCGACAAACTCAAAGTATTGTTACAAATGGCCGTCATACTCACCCACGGCATTGGCAGACCCATCGTCAAGGTCGGGCGTATTGCCGGGCAATTCGCCAAACCGCGTTCCAGTCCGACCGAAACCAAAGGTGGCGTCTCCCTCCCCAGTTTTCGCGGCGAGTCGGTCAACGATGCCGATTTTTCCGAAGAGGCCCGACAGCCTGATCCCAGCCGCCTGGAGCGGGCCTACTTTCAATCCGCCAGCACGCTGAATCTGCTTCGGGCCTTCACCAGCGGCGGCTATGCCGATTTGAAACAGGTTCACATCTGGAACCAGGATTTTGTCGCCGCCTCGTCCCAAGGGCAACGCTACAGCAAGCTGGCTGATCAAGTCAGTGAAAGCCTCAGGTTCATGGAGGTCCTGGGGATCAATTCCAGCAACAGCCCTATCCTGCGGGAGGTGGAGTATTTCACCAGTCACGAAGCCTTGATTCTGGAATACGAAACCGCCCTCACCCGACAGGACTCCCTCACTGGAGACTACTATGACTGCTCCGGTCACATGTTATGGATTGGCGAACGGACCCGACAACCCGATGGCGCCCACGTCGAATTCCTACGCGGGGTTAAAAATCCCCTCGGCGTCAAGATCGGCCCCGATGTCCGGCCCGAAGATATTCGCTTGCTGTGTTCCCGTCTCAACCCCGAAAACATTCCCGGTCGTCTGACATTGATCGGACGCTTTGGTCATGGAAAGATCGGCAAGTGTCTGCCTGATATCATTCGCGCCTGCAAGGCTGAAGGATTCCAGGTCGTCTGGAGCTGCGATCCCATGCATGGCAATACCTATGGCACCCCCAATGGGTACAAAACCCGCTCCATCGAACACATTCTATCGGAATTGAAACAGTTCTTTGCCATCCACAAGGCTGAAGGGACTTGGCCTGGTGGCGTTCATTTCGAGCTGACGGGTGATAACGTCACCGAATGTGTCGGTGGTTCTCAGGAGGTCCTGGAGGAACACCTGGAAAGACGCTATCACACCACTTGCGACCCCCGACTCAACGCCGCTCAAAGCCTTGATGTGGCCTTTCTTGTCGCGGAGGCTTTGAGACGAATGGAATAAAGGGTCCCTTGATGGTGCGAGGAGGTAATAGACCTGCAGGGGGGAGACGTTTTCCCCCCTGGGGGAATAGAATTTCCGAATTGATCAAACGCATGAGCAGACTCCATACGATTGTAGGGTCAAACCGGACCAGCATGCCTTCTTAAACCGGTGTAACCTTGATTAAACACCCGGCCACAGCCCCATGGCCATGAGCAACGAAACACCAAAACTGATGACGGTCAGCGTCGTGAACAATTTGGTCTCCATGGATTCCACGCCACAAGGTCGCGACTCCTGGACCGTACTACTGTCGATGCGGGATCTGATTGAAATAGGACAATGCAGGGTACCTATTCCTTCGGCATTGTTGGTCCATTTTCCAGTCATGGTGTGTACGCTTTCCTCTGGTTTGCAGGTTCAGTAAGCAACAATCAGCAGCCGCATCTGTTAATGCAAGCTTCCTGCCAATATTGAAAGTTACGATACATGATTGATTTTATAATATTTTGTCTGAAAATCACTACAACGTTTCTCTCTGTCAATAACTCGACGTTGCATTCATGTCGGCCAGTGGAAAGGATGATGTGAAGGAGGTTGGGAGCCAGGCCGATTTGCTCTTCCGGAGTGGCCTGGTTGGTCATTGTTGCCAATTCATGGAACGACGATGAGAAAATCTTTGTCGAATTCATTTTTCAAAAGATGGTTGTACCAGGAAGTCCAACCGGTTTGGGCACACCAATTCTTGGATGCCTTGGGTGGAGAGGATACGCGCGCCAAAAAGCTTGCCGTTGTCGATTTTTTGTCGAGGATTCAGGTTGAGGAATCTTCCGGCTTGATGTTGATACAGGACCGAACCCCAGGGGAGCGTCGGGCGGTATTCGAAGAAATTTATAAACTTTTCGGTGGGGAAGAGGGTTTCAGAAAAAAAATAGCTGGTGAAAGCTGGACCATGGCGGTCCTGGAAAAAAAGGAAGAGTTATGGCGGGTTCTGGCCGCTTCGAGGAGAAAACATCAAATTCTCCTATGGGGTGGTTTGTTGGGAACGATCGGGGTGGTCGTTGGGACTGCACTGGTTCTGTGGTTGGGAGAGAATGGCCCCGATTTTTTTGGCTCCGGCGATTCACAATCGTTCCTGTTACCGGACCGAACTTTAACCAGGATCAAAGGGCCGCAGGACTTTTCTCCGCAACCGCCATTGCCTGGGCAGAAGAACCTTATAGTATACGAGGTTATGGGCAAAACTTCCCCGGATCGAGAAACGCCTGCTCCAGAAAAGGCTTCCCAGAGTGATACCAACCATCGGACAACGAATACGGCCTCAGCCGAAATAATGCTTTCAGAGCCCAAGGCTCAGGTGCAAAAAACAGAAGAAATCGCCCAATCCAATGAAGAAAAAGCCGAGCTGGGCTCTACTCCATTGTCGGCTGACAAAAAAACGGATGGTGGACACAACCTCCCGCAAGCTCCCAGTGTTCCTGCCCCTGAGTCGGTTCGCCCTGCGACCGATCAAGCTCCGGCGACGACGGGAATGGAACAGGATCGGACAAGGTCAGCGGCACCTGAACCGGTGGCCGTCGCCCAAGCGTCCAAGTCCGAAGAACCCTCCTCCAATTCAACCCCGGAGGTCAATGCCTCCACCTCAGCCAACGATAAAATGCTTGGGCAATCGATGCTGGCTATCGCCGACCGGGAAATGGAATCGTTGGCTGATGATGTGGAAAAGACAACCGCGCCGGCGATGCCAGCGACGGCGCCCTCCGTCATTCCCTCTCCTCCCAAGGAAACAGAAACAAGCCACCAGGAGAAACCAACTGACATAAAGAATCCAAAAGAGAAAGATTGGGCTGAGACTCCTTTACACTTCATTTCCCTGGGACCGTTGTCTGTCAAACCGGTCCAAACAGGTGTTGATACATCATGGATCAAGGAGGGGGAGACGTTTTATGCCACGCCCGATGACAAACCACTTGTCCCCAAAAAGGTGACCATCGTTCGCCATTGGCAGTCGCCGTACACCTTGATTGGCGATGATACCAATGGCAACGACACTGGACTCCATGTTTCGCTTCCCGACCAACAGCACATCCGATTCTCCATTGCATCCTTGTTGGGAAGAACGGCATTTCGTGAAGGGGAGCGATTTGAGATTACCAAAGACATTCTACGTGAAATGGCCTTGTTCATACAAATCGTTCCCAGGGAGGCGTACCAATTGGAATTCGATGCTTCAGGGGTGATCACCATTCCACGATCCTTTTGGAACCGTGTCCTTGAGGCTGGCGGCAAATGGGTGACGGTCAGTCGCAAAATACCACATGCCGACACCAGCAAGCTCCATATTCGCGATATCGCCTCTAAAAAAATACCGGATATTCAAAAGGATCTGGGCGCCGATTCGATCAGTGAAACAAAACGGGCAGACTGATGATCCCGGACCGGAATCAACGCAGGCCGGTTAATTCTACCTTGTCACATTCATTAATTGAAATGGATGGCTAATTATTTATTGCTATATGACAATATTGAAAGAAAAAAGGGGTCTGGGGGATTGCCCCCAGGGTTTTGATTTTGTTTTTGACTTTGATTTTCAGGCGCCCGTTGATCCGAAGCCAGATT
>JADFZF010000080.1 GCA_015232645.1 Magnetococcales bacterium
CGGTATCGACATCCAAACGTCGGGCGTAGACTTCCTCGATAATGGCGCGTAAGTGTTTTGGGGTCATGATGAAATGGTTTCGTTGATTGGGAGACCTTCCTTGGCCAGAAAAGCGGCCACCCGGGCCTGGGTATCGGGAAGGGTCCAGTTCATGGTGGTGGCCATGCGGGCCAAATCGTCATATTCAAGCTTCCAGTGATTTGGGGATTTTTTGGCGCTGACAGTCCCCCAGGGGGTTTTGAATTCACGGGTGAGCCGGGGAAGGATCATTCGGTCGCAAGGCTGGAAGCGAACTCCCAACGAGGTGGTATGAGTCAGGATCAGCCGTGCCAGAGAAGCTGAAATCGCGTCGGGGGCGATGACTTCCAGACGAACTCCCGGGCGTCCTTTTTTCATGGTGATGGGGCTCAGGGCAACATCCAAGGCCCCGGCCTGGAACAAATGATCCCACAACGGTCCATACCATTCGGGATTCATGTCGTCGATATGGGTGGAGAGGACGACGACCCGGTCCTGATGGAGGGAGAGATCCGTGGGAGAGAGTTTTTGGGCCAGAAGGCGCAATCCGTTGATCCGATTGGGGAGATCGCGGCTGCCGAGACCGAGACCGGTGGCATCAATGCGGGTCAGGGGAGAGGGTCCGAAGCGTTGGCAAAAGTGAATCAGGATGACCGCCCCGGTCGGGGTGACCAGTTCGCCCGAGGGGGGGTCGATATCGGGGTGGATGGGGACATGATGCCGGCGGAACAGTTCGGCCACAGCCGGGACCGGGACGGGCATCAGGCCATGGTCGCAACGGACCGTTCCCGATCCCAGGGGAGGGGGTGAGGAGGTGATATCGGTGATTTCCAATCGCCGGACGGCATAGGCGGCACCACAGATATCGAGGATGGCATCCATGGCCCCTACTTCGTGAAAATGGACGGCGTGGATATCCAAGCCATGGACGTAGGCTTCCGCCTCGGCTAGAAGGGTGAAGATGGCTTGGGCATCGCTTTTGACCCGATCGGGGAGGCCTGAATCATCGATGATGGCAAGGATATCGGGCAGATGGCGGTGGTGATGTTCGTGGGGGACCTGGAAGCGGGCATGGATTCCTGCCAGTCCCATGCGGTGGCGGCGGGTGATGGTCAGCTGCCATGGCGGCAGTTTGAGGGTTTTGAGAGCCTGGGACAACTCTTCCTGGTCGAGTCCGAGATCAAGGCATGCAGCGATAAACATGTCACCGGCAATGCCGGAAACGGGATCCAGATGGATGCGCATGGATAGGATTGGCCCTTGATGTTGATTATTTATATTGTCTACCTGGTTTCACAGGTTGGCTGCGACCGGAATAACCCTATGGATGATCCGGACTTTCTGTAACCGTTCAGGTGATGATCAAGAAAGGAACGGGGCTGGGGATTGCCAACAGGGAGTTGATTTTATTTTCTATTGTCACGTCCCCTTTTGTCCGAAGCAGGATTCCGGCGAGCTTGGGCGGTTTTTTTAGCCACAACCACGCGGAAGCAGCGCTTCGGATCAAGGGGCGGGTGAAAAACAAAATCAAACTTCTGAGGCCATCCCCCAGCCTCCTTTTTTTTCTTGGGAGGTATTTTCATCAGGCGACTGCCGAGGTCAGAGCAGATGGGCCAGACGGCGGTGTTCGACCATGAGGCAACGGTCCTGGACCGACAGGAGTCCGGCGTTGTTGGTGACGGCCAGGGCCGAGTCGTTGATGATGCCGCTCTGCAGCCAGAAGCCGCGTGCACCGATGGCGACCGCCTCCTGGGCGACAGGCAGGGTTTCTTCGGAACGGCGGAAAACATCCACCAGGTCGATGGTCAGGTCGGAGGGGACCTCGGCCAGGGAAGGGTAACAGGTCTCCCCGAGAATTTTTTCCGATCCCGGTCGAATGGGGATGATTCGGTATCCCTGTTTTTGCATGTAGGCGGCGACGCGATGAGAGGCCCGATCGGGTTTGGGAGATAAACCGACGATGGCGATGGTTTTGGACTGTTGCAGAATGGGTAGGATCACTTCCTGATCGATGGAGTTCATGGCGGGTCCGGTGGTGCTCAAGATGGTTGATTTTCAGGGAAACAGGCGATACGAAAGCATAACACGATCCCCAAGGCAAAAAAACCTGGATTTTTGTCGAAATCATTATCGAAAGATGGTGGTATCCTGCGACGAAAAGGTTATTATGTTCCAACGTGAGGGGCTTGATGCGAGAGGATGGGCAATCGGGGATGGACGTTTCATGCTGAATGCGGCGCGACGCACATTGAACCTGGAGGCGGAGGCGATCACCGCCATGGCGATGCGCCTGGATGATCGATTCGTTCAGGCCGTTGAGCGGCTGTATACCTGCCGGGGCCGGGTGGTGGTGACCGGCATGGGCAAGTCGGGTCTCATCGGACAGAAGATTGCGGCGACGTTTTCCAGTACCGGGACCCCGGCCTTGTTTCTGCATCCGGCTGAAGGGAGCCATGGCGATCTGGGGATGCTGACGCGCCAGGATTGCGTCATCGCCCTGTCCAACAGTGGCGAGACAACCGAAGTGTTGGCCATTCTGCCGGTGATCAAACGTTTGGGCGTCTCCTTGATCGGCCTGGTCGGACGGATCGATTCGACCCTGGCCAGGATGAGCGATGTGGTCCTGGATGCCTCGGTAGTGCGCGAGGCCTGCCCCCTGGGGTTGGCGCCGACCAGTTCCACCACGGCCGCCTTGGCCATGGGGGATGCCCTGGCGGTGTCGCTGCTGGAAAAACGGGGGTTTGATTCCGAGCAGTTTGCCCTGTTTCACCCTGGGGGCAGCCTGGGTCGGCGATTGCTGTTGAAAGTGGAAGATATCATGCATCGCGGGGTGGAAATTCCCCTGGTGGCGGAACATGAGCTGGGCCGTGAAGCCATCCTGGAAATGACCGCCAAACGGTTCGGCATGACCGGCGTGACCAACCCATCGGGCGAGCTGGTAGGAGTCATCACCGATGGTGATCTGCGTCGTCACCTGGAGCGGGGCCATGATCTCCTGACCCGGACGGCGGGGGAACTCATGACGGTCGACCCGAAGACCATCGCCCCCGAGTCCCTGGCGGCGGAAGCCTTGCGGCGAATGGAAGAGAAAAAAATCACCAGCTTGTTCGTCTGCCCCGAGGGGGGCCGACATAACGGTCGGGGGGGGGTTGTGGGCGTGGTTCATCTGCACGATCTACTGCAGGCAGGATTGGTTTGACACAATGAAAATCATGTTTCCACAACACCTGGGCCAGGATATTCGTATCGTCGCGCTTGATGTGGATGGGGTTTTGACTGACGGAATCATCCACCTGGATGCCCAGGGCGAGGAACATAAACGATTTCATGTCTCCGATGGTCTGGGGATCCGATTGTTGCTGGAAGCGGGGGTGCATGTGGGCATGATATCGGCCCGTTCTTCCCCGTCGGTGGCGTTTCGCGCCCGGGAGCTGTCGTTGTCTTTCGTGCATCAGGGGGTCCAGGGAAGCAAATGGGAGTGCCTGCACAAGGAGTTGCGGCAACGGGGGCTCGAGGCGGCTCAGTGCGCCGCCATGGGTGATGATTGGGTGGATCTGGATATTTTGTGCCGCGTCGGTTTGGCCACGGCACCCCGGGATGCCCGTGCGGAGGTCCGCCAGAGGGTCCACTGGGTGGCGCAGGCTTCGGGAGGCCGGGGGGCCGTGCGTGAATTGGCGGAGGAGTTGCTGATGGCCCAGGGGAAATGGGATGCAGCCGTCGCCGGATTTCTCCCCGGACGTGCTCGGGCCGATTCCGGATGAGGACGAAGGTCGGTCATGAAATATCGGGTTAACCGCGGGACAGGCCACTTCAAATATGCCTTCCTCCTCCTGTCCTTGCTGATTGTGACCGGGGCCGGATGGTATCTTTGGAAGCCGTTTGGATCCATGGCGGGTCAGGTGTTGTTGCTCAGAAATGGACCTCAGGGGGCCATGGTGACCGATCTGAGTATGGTGCAGTTCGAGGGGAAGGAGACCCGGTGGACACTGAACGCCCGCAGTGCCATGCGCGCCAGGGATGACAACGTCATTATCGAAGCGCCTCATTTGCGGGTGCATCACGGTGATGGACGGACCATGGAGGTGACTTCCAGGGAAGGGGCGGTCAACAATGAAACCAGAGCCGTTATTTTTCACGGTGATGTGGAAGCCCGGGACGGCCCGGTGAATCGATTGATGACCAACTGGTTGCGCTTTGATCCCAATGAGCGAATATTGTATACCGATCAGGCGTTCAAGATGGTGGGTGAAAATTCCCGGTTGGAGGGCGTTGGGTTTACCCTGAATCAGGAAACCCGTGTTCTCAAGGTCAAAAGCAAGGTGAAGGTATTGTTTAACGGCGACCGTATCAAGGAGGCGGGGGCGTGGGGTTCCTGAACCGAGGACGTTTGTTTTCCCCAGGAGGTTGTGGCGGCTTGGGGAGCATGATCCCGTATTTGGCGGTTGCGGCACTGTCGGTTGCCCGGGTATCGTATGCATCCGAGGGGTTGTCGGTCACTTCCGATACCTTGGAAATGGATCAAAAACGCCAGGTCGCCATTTTTACCGGCAATGTCGTCGCCGACGATGGTAGCATGCATCTGACCTCGGAGAAGATGACGGTCTATTATTCGATGAAATCATCAGCCGGGGGCGGTGGCAACGTCCGTGAGGTCAAGGTGGATGGCAATGTCGTCCTCACCCAGGGCGAAAGCCGGGGGACAGGCCAGCATGCGGTCTACAACGTGCCGCATCGTACCCTGGAATTGATCGGTGGGGACAAGGAGGCGTCGATTTATCGGGGCAAGGACCATGTGATGGGCAAACGCATCCTCCTGACCCTGGGGTCCGATATGCGAATCGACAGGATGTCGGTCCAGGGGGGAGACAAAAAACGGGTTTCGGCGCGGATTACCCCCTCGGGCAAGGTGGAAAGTGGCGGTGTGATTCCCGACCTGTCGGGGGGAAAAGCGGCCTCGGGGGGAGCCGCCCGACAGCATCGACGTCTGGATGGGGCCCGGCGTGAGGCCGGCAAGGAGACCCCTCCGGTGATGATGCCGCCGGCCGCTCCGACTCAGGAATCGGCCCCCGCCCCGGATTCGCCACCCGGCCATCGAACCGGTCCGGCGCAGGGCGAATGACATGGTTCAGGAACGGGAAACGATCCTGGAAAAAGGTTCCGTCATGGCCTTGGGGCTGGGGAAGAGTTATCGGGGTCGTCAGGTGGTGGACGATGTGGGATTGAAGTTGGTTTCCGGGGAAGTGGTGGGATTGCTGGGGCCCAATGGGGCTGGGAAAACGACGACTTTCTACATGATTGTAGGCCTTGTGGCTCCGGATAAGGGTTCCATCTGGTTGGATGGGAGAGATATTACCGGTGATGCCATGTACCAACGGGCCCGCATGGGGATTTCCTATCTCCCCCAGGAACCATCGGTGTTTCGCAAGCTGTCGGTGCGGGATAACATCCTGGCCATCCTGGAAACCTTGCAGTTGACGCGGGAAGAAAGGTTGGAAAGGCTGGAGGAGTTGCTGGCGGAATTGGGGATTTCCCATCTGACCAGGGCCATGGGGTATACCCTCTCCGGGGGGGAACGTCGACGGGTGGAAGTGGCGCGGGCGTTGGCCATCGAACCACGATTCATCCTGTTGGACGAACCCTTTGCCGGGGTCGATCCTCTGGCCATCGAGGATATTCGTTCCATCATCCTCCATCTGAGGGATCGAGGAATCGGTATCCTCATCACTGATCACAATGTTCGGGAAACCTTGGGAATTTGTGACAGAGCCTATATTCTTTCCCAGGGGAGGGTATTGGCCCGGGGGACCCCCGAAGCGGTTGTCCAGGATGTCCAGGTCCGACAAATGTATCTTGGCGACGCGTTCAAGCTCGATTAGAAACAAGGGAAGTACATGGCTTTAGGCTTGGAACTCAAACTTCGGATGGGCATGCAGTTGGTGATGACTCCCCAACTGCAGATGGCCATCAAGCTGTTACAGATGTCCAGTCTGGATCTTGCGGACTATCTGCAGGAGGAACTGGAAAAAAATCCCCTTCTCGAACGGGAGGATGGTGCCGCGGACGGCATGGAGACCGCCGAAACTCAAAAGTTGGATGATTCCAGGGAAAGCTACCTTTCCGGAATGGAGGAGCCATTCACGGCCCGGCCCGAGAGCCCCGATATCGTCAAGGAACGGGAAAAATTGGATCGCGATCATCCCGAATCGGGGTTGAGTGATGAACTGCAAGTGGATGCCTCCTGGGACGATGTCTATGGGGATAGTTATTCCGCCATCCCCTTTGAAAACAACGCCGCCAGTTCCGAGGCCCCGCCGCTGGAGAACACCCTGACCGGCAGTCAAACTCTGCAGGACCATCTGGTCTGGCAACTGGGGGTTTCCGCCTTGAACGAAAAGGAGCGTTCCCTGGGATTGACGCTGATCGATGCCATCGACGAAAACGGTTATCTGACTTCCGATCTGGCCGCCATCGCCGAAATGACCGGAACCTCGGAGGAGGATTTGGAGGATGCGCTGATATTGATTCAATCCTTCGATCCCCCGGGGATCGGGGCGCGCAATCTGGCCGAATGTCTGTTATTGCAGCTCAAGAACGAAGGGCTGGCTTATCCCCCCTATACGGTATTGTTGGACAATCTCGAAGATTTGGCACGGAGGGATTTTCGCAAACTCAAACGTATGCTCAAGTTGGATGACGATGAATTGAGCGATGCGGTTTCGGTGATTCAGTCGCTCAATCCCAAGCCGGGTTTGGCGTACGGTAGCGATCAGGCGAGTTATGTGGTTCCCGATGTGTTTGTCAAGAAAATGGATGGCGAGTGGGTGGTGGAGATCAACCCCGAAACCCAGCCACGTCTGCGCATCAACCGCGCCTACGAAGCGGCCCTGGGAGGCAATATTTCGTCTCAGGACAAACGGTTTCTGGCTGATAACGCCCGATCGGCGCAATGGTTGATCAAAAGTCTGGAGCAGCGTTCCAGTACCATTTTCCGGGTCGCTGAAAGCATCGTCCGGTTCCAGAAGGATTTTCTCGACCATGGTCAGGAATATCTCAAACCTTTGATCCTCAAGGATGTTGCCGACGACATTGGCGTGCATGAATCCACCACCTCCCGGGTGACCAGCAACAAGTACATGCATACCCCGCGCGGCATTTTTGAGCTTAAATTTTTCTTTTCCTCCTCCTTGGGGTCGCAAACGGGGGGAGAGAACCATTCTTCCGAAGCCGTCAAATACAAAATTCGCAAACTGGTGGACAGCGAACCGGCGAACCGCCCTTTTTCCGATGAGAAATTGGCCAAGCTGCTGCAGGAACAGGGGATTGATGTCGCGCGACGGACCGTGGCCAAGTATCGGGATGCCTTGAATATTCCCTCTTCCTCGCGTCGCAAACAGTTGGCTCCCAAGACGGAAGGTTAGGCGGGATGAGCATGATTCTACCGCGAGTTCGACGTTCGTTCGTTATTGAGTGTTGGC
Organism: Magnetococcales bacterium; assembly: GCA_015232645.1. Lineage (GTDB taxonomy): Bacteria > Pseudomonadota > Magnetococcia > Magnetococcales > UBA8363 > UBA8363. The sequence continues at coordinate 7,494 of JADFZF010000080.1, forward strand.
TGTCGTGCTGGGCTGCGTCGGCCTTTGACTGAGGTCATCATGGCGAGTGGGGATGAAAAAATTGGTCATCTGATCATCCTGACGGGTTATTCGGGTGCCGGAATCTCCAGTTCCTTGAAATACATTCAGGATCTTGGCTACTTATGGATGGACAATCCACCCCTGGACGGAATTGTGGATCTGGCGGAGAGGCATTGTCGGGTGAGTGGGGGGACCGAGGGGTTGGTCATCGGTCTGCACTGGCGGGATTACGCACAGGTTGGCTCGTTGAAGCCCATCCTGGAACGGTTGACATCATTGTGTCGTCGCCTGGAGTTGATTTTCCTGGCCGCCGACCAGGATGTTCTGGTGTCACGCTACCGCGAAACCCGTCGCCGTCACCCCATGGCCAAAAATTGCACGGTGATCGAGGCCATATCCAATGAGATCAATGCCCTGCAACCCATTCGCGCCATGGCCGACACGGTCATTGATACCTCTCTGACCACCCTGCCGGAACACAAGGATCGGCTGCAGCAACATTTTCACCGGCCGGGGGTGGCCGAACTGGCCATCGTCTTGCGATCTTTTGGTTTCAAGTTCGGTCTGAACACCGATGCCGACATGGTGCTGGATGCACGATTCCTTCCCAACCCCTACTATGTTCCCGAACTCAGGGAATCCACCGGTCTGGATCCTTCGGTACAGGCCTATCTGGCGCGAGATGGCGATGTTCTCTCTTTCCTGGATCGCCTGGTGGACTTGTTCGGCTATCTGCTGCCGCGTTATCAGAAAGAAAAAAAACATTATCTCACTGTGGATATCGGCTGCACCGGGGGTCATCACCGTTCGGTATTTTTGGTGCAAAGACTGGCGGAACGGTTGAGTTCCATGGGGTATCAGGTCCTGGTGCGCCACAGAGAGCTGGAACGCTAGTGGCCGGACGTGGCTGAATGGAACTGGCCGTGAGTGTTGGCTTGGATCGTGTTATCATTTATGGTTGGGTCGATTGGGATCCTTCGGATAATTGTCTACAGACGGAGACTCACTGACAATGAGCAGAAACTATCTTTTTACCTCTGAATCGGTTTCAGAGGGGCATCCGGACAAAATGGCTGACAGGATTTCCGATGGCATCCTGGATGCGTTATTGGAACAGGATCCCAAAAGTCGGGTGGCGTGTGAGACCATGATCACCACGGGTATGGCGATCATTGCTGGAGAAATCACCACCAAGGCGGTGATCGACTATCCCGGCACGGTACGTGCGGCCATCAAGGAAATCGGTTACGATTCCACCGAAAAAATGGGGTTTGATTATGCCTCCTGTGCCGTATTGGTCAGCCTGGACCGGCAATCCCCCGATATTGCCCAGGGGGTCAACGAAGGGGAGGGGTTGGATTTGGATCAGGGGGCGGGCGATCAGGGATTGATGTTCGGTTTTGCCTGCAATGAAACGCCGCAACTGATGCCGGCGCCGATTCACTATGCCCATCGCATCATGGAACGGCAATCCCGGGTGCGCAAGAGTGGCGCCCTGCCGTGGTTGCGTCCCGATGCCAAATCCCAGGTGACCATCCGTTACCAGGATGGCCAACCCCTGGCCATCGATACCGTGGTGGTTTCCACGCAACATGATCCCGATATCGCCTACCAGGCATTGCGCGAGGCGGTCATCGAGGAGATCATCAAACCCGAATTGCCTGCCCATCTGATCCAGGGAAATGTCACCTATCATGTCAATCCGACGGGACGTTTCGTCATCGGCGGTCCGGTAGGCGACTGCGGTTTGACGGGGCGCAAGATCATCGTCGATACCTATGGTGGCGCCGGTTATCACGGCGGTGGGGCCTTTTCCGGTAAGGATCCTTCCAAGGTGGATCGCTCCTCCGCCTACATGGGGCGTTATATCGCCAAGAACATTGTCGCCAGTGGTGTGGCGGCCCGATGCGAGGTCCAGGTCGCTTATGCCATCGGCGTCGCCAAACCGGTTTCCATGATGGTCAACACCTTCGGAACCGGGCGGATCGCCGACGATCAAATCGAAGCCTTGATTCGCGAGCACTTCGACCTGAGGCCCAAGGCCATCATCCAAACCTTGAACCTGTTGCGTCCCATCTATCGCAAGACGGCGGCGTATGGTCATTTTGGGCGGGAGTTGCCTGAATTTCATTGGGAAAAAACCGATAAGGCCCAGGCAATCCGGCAATCGGCGGGCATCTGACCGTCATTCATTCAAGTTTCTGATCGAAAAGAGAGCATCTCATGACAGCGATTGCGCGATTGAAGACAGCCCCCAATGCCGATTACAAGGTGGCCGACATGGGTTTGGCGGCTTGGGGACGAAAGGAAGTGACCATTGCCGAGACGGAAATGCCCGGGCTGATGGCGCTGCGGCAAGAATATGGGGCATCCAAACCTTTGGCGGGGGCACGGATCGCAGGTTGCCTGCACATGACGATCCAGACGGCGGTGTTGATGGAAACCCTGGTGGCTCTGGGGGCCGAGGTCCGTTGGTCGTCATGCAATATATTTTCCACCCAGGACCAGGCGGCGGCGGCCATGGCGGCGGCCGGTATCCCGGTGTTTGCCTGGAAGGGGGAGACCGAGGAGGAGTTCTGGTGGTGCATCGAACAGACCATCCGCGGGCCCCATGGATGGACCCCCAACATGATCCTGGATGACGGCGGCGATCTGACCCTGATCATGCATCGTCCCGAATACGCCGATCTGTTGGCCCAGGTCCGCGGCATTTCCGAGGAAACTACCACCGGGGTGCATCGTTTGAACGAGATGGCGGCCCAGGGAACGCTGAAGGTCCCCGCCTTCAATGTCAACGATTCCGTGACCAAGTCCAAATTCGATAATCTGTATGGTTGTCGGGAATCGTTGGTGGATGGCATCAAACGGGCCACCGATGTGATGATCGCTGGTAAGATCGCCGTCGTCTGCGGTTATGGCGACGTCGGCAAAGGGTGTGCGCAATCATTTCGGGGTCTCGGGGCGACGGTCTGGATTACCGAAATCGATCCGATATGCGCCTTGCAGGCGGCCATGGAAGGCTACCGGGTCGTGACCATGGAGGAGGCCGCCCCGCTGGGAAATATTTTCGTCACCGCCACTGGCAACATCAACGTCATTACCCGGGCGCATATGGAAAAAATGCCCGATCAGGCCATCGTCTGCAACATCGGCCATTTTGATGCCGAAATCGACATCGCCGGCATTCGCAACCTGACCTGGGAAAACATCAAACCCCAGGTGGACCATGTGGTCTTTCCCGATGGCAAGCGCTTGATCGTCCTGGCGGAGGGGCGTCTGGTCAACCTGGGCTGTGCCACCGGCCATCCCAGCTTCGTGATGTCCAATTCCTTTACCAATCAGGTGATGGCGCAGGTCGAATTATGGAACAATCCCGGGAAATATCCGGTGGGGGTCTACGTTCTGCCCAAGGCATTGGACGAAAAGGTGGCGCGGCTGCACCTGGGTAAACTGGGGGCCAAATTGACGCAGTTGACCCCAGACCAGGCCAATTATATCGGCGTTTCGGTCCATGGTCCGTTCAAACCGGATCACTATCGGTATTGAGAAATTTTCTGGAACGATGTGGATGGGCCGGGGAGGGGCTGCTGGCCCATCCTTCCACACGACCCGCTCAGATTGGTGCCCCATGGTGAATAATTCTACCTTTTCACATTCATTCATTGGAAAGGATGGCTAATCATTTATTGATATATGAAAATATTGAAAGAAGAAAGGGGTCTGGGGGATTGCCCCCAGGGTTTTGATCTTTCTTTTGTTTTTGCTTTTCACGCGCCTCTTTATCCGAAG
>JADFZF010000081.1 GCA_015232645.1 Magnetococcales bacterium
CGGCTCCGGAACGGGGATCCTGAATGGCATCGGCGATCGCTCTTGATTCCTTCGCCAACTCAATCGCCCGGACCGTATCACCACGATTGGCCGCATATTTCCCTTTGGCGCTGAGGGCCCGACACATTCTCTCCCACAGACCGAAGCGTTTGGACTGTGCGATCACTTGGTCGTAGATTTCCGCGGCACCGCGGACCCCTAGGCTACCATCTCCTTCCGCAGGAGGCAGCCGGTGTTGTTCCCGCCACATGAGTTCGTGCCCGATATGCTGCATGGCATAGATTTTCAATATCGGATCATCCACGAATTGGCCAAGCTTTTCCGCTTGCCGATAGCCAGCCATGGCTTTTGCACGTCGTTTAGTTTCATCGGGTTCACGGCTGTCATCCTCGATCCAGAGCCATCCCTGCCACAGGTAACAATAGCCCAAATAGCGCCAGTCTGAGGTACGCCCCAGTAGGGCAATGGCCTTTTCCAATTCCGACTCCATCTCTCGGAGCTGTTGCCAACGGTGGAAAATGGCCGCCAGATGCGCATGAAGCCGGCCACGGGTGGATGGATCGATGTTTTGAAACCGGGAAAGGGCTTTTTGGATAAATTTATACAAAATATCCCGACGTCCAGACCGGGTAATGCCGTCAGCGCAGGCGGTTATCAGATGGGCGGTTTCTTGGGGAGGGGAGGATACGTCATACAATAGCTGACCGATGAAAGAAACAATATTTTCCAATTCAAGGATGAAGGTGAACCGTCGTTCACGCATTTCGGTGATACTCGGCGGCGGCTCTATGGCAACATCCCAAAGGTCGGCCTCCCGACCCACCTGCTCGAAATAGGAAATCAAAGTTTTGAGATAGACATTTCCATCCTCCTGGGCGCCCTGTTTCAGGGCATAGCGTCGCAGCGGGGGAAGCATCGCATAACGCAGTGAATCCTGCTCCATCAGGCCGGAGTTGTCCTCGGCGGGATAGAAAAAGCCATTATTGTACAAAGCATGGAAGCACCTTTTCAGTTGGGAGGGGTCGAAACCCACCATGACCCGGGATAACAGGTTGAGGGTAAAGGAATGGGGAAACAGGCCGGCAACCAACATGATCTTTTTGCAGTTACCCGAATCGACTCTTTCCAGGGCAGAGTTCACCGAATCCGCCTCGCGGGGGTGAACGGTATCACGGGCAATGGTCAAGGCCATGCCGCACGTTCGGGCTTGGGCCAAGCTCAACTCCATGGTCAAGGGATGGTTGCCACAGACGTGACAAAATTCCTGGATGATGCCCTGGTCCCACCCCCTCTGACAGTCCAGACCCTGTCGTGTCTTGGCCGACAGACGGTCCCTGACCATCGCGGTGGCCTCCTCGGTGGAAAACTCGTCCAACTTGAAATCGGATATCCACGGTCGCCCAAAAGCTTGATAGCTGGTGAAAAGACAGACCGCATCGGATTGAATCATCCTCCTGGCAAGATCCAACAGAGCTTGCAACTCTTCCGCGGCCAAGCCACCACAACCGTCGAAAAGAACAACAGGTGTTTTCTGGAGGCAAGCTTCCAGAAGAAAATCGGTGGCCTGGTGATCATTGGTCGGATTCAGGAAAACGGGAACTTGGTCCAGGATAATCCGACGGATATTCTCTACCGTGTCGCCAGAGGAAATATTGACAACATAGCAAGGTGAGGCTGCGGTGACATGGCCCGCCGGTTCCCGGGCGGCGAGAAACTCCTGAATCGCTTGGCCGGCCAGCACGCTTTTTCCGATCCCCGTCACGCCGTGGATATTGAAAATTCGTTCCCGTGAGAGAACATCGACGATCTTGGCGAGTTCCATTTTGCGTCCGATGAAGTAGCCCTGGTTGGGAATCCTCGGCAAGGGTCGGACGGGGAGAGGCGTTCGACTCGGAGGACATCCCATTCCAGCGGAGTCTGATTCCACTGGGAGACGTCCCACGATGGCTGCAGCCACCGCTCCGGCGGCTATCATGGCGTGATCGTGCCAACCATCCTCCTTGTTTTCATCACAATAGTCCGTAATACCACGGACCACGAGACATTTTTTATTATTCTTTTGACAAACATTGGCAACACCCTCACTTTCCATATCGAGGGCCAGAAAGTTTTTGGTATGAAAAGCCTTCTTGAGAGTTTCCCGCTTCTCGGCACACCTGAAGACGGTATTGGATGAGCCAATTCCGCCAAAATGGAGCCCGGTGGAATCAGGCCATCTCGGTGGTGGAGAAAGGGACCTGTACGGATCCAGGCCCCAATTGGGCTGCCGCAAGTCAAGCTTAAAGGCAACCTGCTGCATCGCCACCTGCCAAGAGGGGAGCCTCCCCTGGAACGGATTCCCTTGCAGACCCCTGGCGACGTTGAGAAGATCCCGGCTGATGGAAATGGTATGATCCAGACGGCGAGGTCCCCCCGCCCCTTCACTCATGTGATCCAGGCAAAAAATCCCATTGTTATCGGATATCACCACGTCCCCGAGAAACACCTGTGAAGATTGCTCCACCGGCCCAAGCCCTCCCCCGATGCCCACGAGAATCACACTTTCAACGTTTGGAAATACCTCGAGCAATTCGTGCACCTCCTGTCCGGCATCCACGTTGTACTTCCCGACCATCTTCAACACCACACAATGGCTGTAACCCTTATCCGTCGTAATGTTTCCCAGGACGAAATTGTTCCAGTTTTCAGGGTCCCCCAGGAACCAGCTCATCATGGCGCGTTCTTTCGCCATAGGGCAGATCAAGGCCATGCGGGGACGGTTTCTGAGCACGCTTTCCCGATCGTATTGAAATTCAATGGACATGCTAGTATCCCTTTGCAACCTCGAGAATCAAGATTAAAAAAAGGGACTTCGCTTGGCACGATCCGGTAAGTCCACTAAGCCTCCTTCCAGATAGGAGCCGAATAGATGACTTTCCAACATCAGAGGACACTGCTGTTCTCCGCAACCACTTCCTTCACGAAAAAAAAAGGGGACGGCCCGTTGTTCCGATTCCTTCACATACGTTGCGCTATCCTGACCGAGCTTTTCGGCCAGGACATATTCCGCCTCATCGACGTGGGCAAAACAGGGGAAGGCTCGCCCGTCGGCTCGCAACAACCGAAATACCAACGCCCGGAAACAAAATCGGGATGGCTTCATGCTCTCCGCGGTTGGCGCGATCAATTTGTCCCAATTGGTGGCTTGATGTAAGAAAGTTCGCACCTCCAAAACGCGGTTGAGTCGGTCAAAGGCTCTTTTCAACTCATCGAGTTGTAATGGTGAACAGACCAATTCTCGTTCAGAGGACGGATGGGCTCCTCGCCCGGTAGCCCGGGTCCGGAAAAGCCGAAACTGCACGTTCAGTCTTTCAGGCTGGTCCCGGCACTGGTTCCGGGACAATTCCAGCATGTTTTGCACAAAAAAATTTACTTCCCCAACGTTGAGAGCGGTACAGAGAAAACCCACCCCGACCGACCTGATGGGGCCCTGCAAATAACGAATGAGATTGTTGCGAACTTGGGTAAAATAGTCCTTTCCCTTCAATCCGAGGTAGGTTTCCGGAGTAGCGGCATCCAAGGAGATCCGCACCCAGGTGACATGCTGCTGCCAATGCCCGGGAGGGATCGCGGTCCCATTCGTGATCAACCCGATTTTACATTCTGGAAGGATTCGACGGATCATTCCGACCAGGTCCTCAAACCCACCCTGACCTCCGGGATCCCGATAAAGAGTCGGTTCCCCCCCTCCTACCAAGACGATCCCCCGCGGTCGCCATTCAGACAATAACGTCACCAACCAATCAAGACCGATATGAGTGCTACTCCGGTCGTAGTAACACTTGCTACAGGCCAGGTTGCAGGCATCGGTCGGGTGCAATTCAAGCAGTGCCAAGCGGCCCGAAAGCTCCCCCGACGGAAAGGCAGGAGGAAGGTTTGGAAGCTGACGATCGCTCCCGCCCCCTTGTTCCTCAACAGATATCTTATTGATCTTTTGCAGAATCAAGTCAGAATGGTTAATCAAACGGGCATGATTTCGGGCTATTGAACAAACGAAACGGTCCATCGTTTCTACTCCGCGTCGGCCTGACCTCGATTGAATTCCCCGAATGGTTCGATTGTCTGGTTGCGCACTCAATCTTGGGAACAAAAGAGGGGTTTCATGGTCAAAGGGGAAGCCAATCGTGAGGCGACAGGAACGAAAGGTCTCACTACAGCCTACTGTCTCGACCCAGTGGATAGGGTTGGGCGTCCTGGAGGTAGTAGTCGATCACCCGGCGCACCTTGACGAAAATATCCGCTGCCCCCTCCTCAGTCGTTACATAATGCGGTGATTCCCGCCGATCCAACGGTGTCAGGTAAGGAGAGTGCATGATCAGGCCACCGTGGTGAGGGTCAATGGCAAGGGCGGCCATTTGCGGCCACGCCAGATACTTCATAACCCGGAAACGACTTTGCAATTCACCTTTCAGAGAGTCATGGAACATTCTATAACGCGACAATGTTTCCCGGCCGCGAGAACAGCAATTATCGTTATATGTCTTATCGTACTGTCGTGCGATGGGGCTGTCGGGATCCAACAACAAGGCAGTGAACCGTCCGCCTCGCTGCAAAAGATCGTGAACCGCTGCCGGATAGTCCCCTGGGGTTTGGTTGACGACCAGATAATTGGAACCCGTTCCCAGGGTGACTCCCAGGTCGATAACTTCATGTTGCGCCAATTGGATCAGCTGGCTTTTTTCGCTGGGGGTAGGCCGCTCGGACAGGGTGTTGATCGACTGCGAGCCATGGAACGGAGCCGCTCCGTACCATTGGAGAAATAAGTTGCGTGAATGGTTCCGAGAGTCAAAATAGACCGATGATCCCTCAAAGGGAAATGGGGCTCTTTGGAACTCTATCCTGCGGTCGTTCGGCAGGATACGGAAGATTTCCTCTGAAATAACCAGCGTATCTCTGGGAGCCTTGGCCTCCAGGTGGCTGACAAAGTTGATGGCAGGCGAATGAATAGAACCTCTTGCGGTTCGGTAACGAATGCCACCTTTGTGCAGAGCCATTCGGATATGAACCGCTCCCGATATGTTTTCCATTCTCAATCGTCTCTGGAGTGCCGGAAGCGATTGATCCAGGATCAGCCGAGCGGTAGCCAGGGCAGTGTCCAGGGTCCGACTTTCCCTCGCATGGTCCCAGATAACGACCAGCCCCCCATCTCCCTGCCAACTCCAAAGATCGGCATAGTCACAAGGACAGTTCCTTCTGGCTTCCTCCAAAGAATTGATCACCTCGTTTTCAAACGCATCATATAGGTATTGGGCTCGATCATATGGATTGGCCAGCATGATGGCAGAATGCCCGGCGGCATCGATTTTCAAAAAATAGACGTTTTGATAGTCTCGGTTATTTTCAAAAGGATTCTCGATCGTTGCCACATGTCCTCCGTGATGGATGATGTCCAAACCTGGAGTTGGAGCATGATGCCCCCTTCGGGGACGAGGAAGCCAAAGCCCTGAGGCTCTGTCCAACACCCGACTCTGGACCGACACCGGTTCCCGACAATGGCGTCAGTTTCTTTTTGGAGAACCATACTCAACCATGGCACATTGATCAAGAATTTTTAAACAACTCATATCAAAATATCTTTTTTAAGAATTGAAAAACAAGCTTATGTAATATTCAATGAGAATACCCACAGATAAATATCTTAGTTGAAGTTCTCCGAGGCGGAGGGACTATTTCCCTGAAAAATCGTCATCATGGGCCGCCACTCCGCGGGAACCATGGCGCCGCCAGGGTAGCTTATGCCATCATGCCGGGTCGGTCGTTCTTGTCCATGAACACCCCGGTCCGAAGAACCATAGTTTCCTTGATGGACCCCCTGTTAAACGATCATCAATCTCACCCACGGAGCGGACAAACGGTGTTGGTACACGGCGGAGGCGTCCGCAAGGCATCGCTGACTTTCAATATTTCCCTGGACACTTGGTTGGATCTGTCGACAGGGATCAACCCCCGCGGCTGGCCGGTCCACGATATACCCACGATGGCCTGGAACCGCCTTCCCGAAGCGGAGGATGGCCTGGAGCTGGCGGCCAAGGAATATTACGGTTGCCCCAACCTCCTTCCGGCAGCGGGCTCCCAGGCTATTATCCAAACCTTGCCCCGCCTCGCTCCCCCCCTGGGACGAGTCGGAATTCTTTCTCCAACCTATGCCGAACACCCGCATGCCTGGCGGATGGCCGGTTTCGAAGTCCGCGAGCTGCAACACGTATCCGACCAAATTCTGGATGAATTCTCGGTATTGGTGGTGGTGAATCCCAATAACCCGACGGCGGACAAGGTCCCCCGAACCACATTGCTTTCATGGTGGCGGCGGCTGCAACGTCACCAAGGGTGGCTGGTGGTCGATGAAGCTTTCATGGATGCCGATGCCGGAGAGAGCATCAGTAGCGATACCGGCCAGGACGGACTTCTGGTATTGCGCAGTATCGGCAAATTTTTCGGATTGGCGGGGGCACGGGTTGGTTTCCTTCTGGGGCCGGAAAACCTACTCCAGGCGGCCCGGGAACAACTCGGTCCCTGGAACGTCGCCGGACCATCCCGATGGGTGGCCACCGCAGCCCTCTCCGACCACTCCTGGATCCGCAATACCCGGGTTCTTTTGCAGGAACAATCCCTCCGGCTCAGCCGCTTGTTGGCCGACAACGGCTTGGCAGTGACCGCAAAAACCGCCTTGTTCCATTGGATGGTCTTGGACAACCACCAAGCGTGGTGGGAAGCGCTGGCCCGCCAGGGAATCCTGGTCCGCCGTTTCGATCATCCCCATGGCTTGCGCTTCGGTCTTCCCGGCAACGAAACGGATTGGCAGCGGTTGGCCCGGGCCCTGTCGCATGTCGCCACGACCCTGTCGCCGTAGCCGGAAATCGGGGCCCGCGCGCCAATCGTCATTCTATTTTTTACCTTGCGGATGTATCATGGTTACTGAGGCGATGTGGCCTCTCTGAATACAGAAAAAGGATCCTCCCCATGAGCAGCGGTGTCGATGCCGTTTCCAAAGAATCCATGCGGGTCATGTTGACTGCTTATCGCAATCTCAACGATCCCACCGGGGCGCAGCGAAAAGCAAACGCGATCCAAGCCAGTCGGAAGGAATCGCCCCAGGAACGCTTGGTCAAAAAAGGAAAAAATGATGCTGCCGTCTACGTTGAACTTTCAACCAAGGGCAAAATGGCGGCCCCAAAGGTAGCCCAACCGAATCCAACGGGACACTCTGCCAATCATCCGGGTCCGGCCAAACCGGCGGCACGATAGTCGGAAGAAGACTCCCCGCCCCGAACTCATGGACACGACCTCATCAACGTTCATTTTATTATTCCACGCTCTCATGGTTTTGGAGCAGACATTGATGTCAGGTAAGGGTCAACCCCTCAACTTCTTTCCAGCTGCCTGGGGCATCCATATTCCATCCCCGCCACTCTTTATCAATACCTCGCCCTTTCCCGAACCCGCCGACAGTTATTTCTCGGCCCGCCCTCTCTGAAAAACCCCTGCTGATAAAAAATAGTGACGAAACGATTACGATAACTGTTGAAGGTTAATGTAACTTGATGTACTTTGCACCCGTTTCGTCTTTCGTGGGTGGAAACAGGCCTCCATGACCCAATGCTTTGGCCAGCCAAGAACGACCTCACCAAGCAATGTTACCAAAAACAGCTTGACGAAACCCAGATGGCACAATAGTTGAATAAGATTGACTTCAGAATAACAAAAAAAAATGACAACCCCCCGTCCCTTCAGGACGGCCAATACCGGATACCGATATGCCCCGCGATGTCCAAATGTACAGCCAATGGAGCAAACGGGCGTCTCAAACCCTACGTAGGAGAAGAATCATGCTTAAGATGAAAAAGTTAATATTAACCGCCGCCCTGGCCGCTGTGGTGGCCCTGCCTCTGGATGCCTTCAGCGCCACGCGCCACAAAAAAAAATTCAGGATGAGCGCAACCAAGATCCAATTCATGAAAGCCAACCCCTGCCCTTCCAATGGTAAGAGCAAGGGATCCTGCCCCGGTTATTCCATCAGCTATGTTATCCCGATCAAACAAGGGGGGGTGGATTCGCCTTCCAACATGCAGTGGGTGCAGAAAAAGGCCAAACGAACCAAGAAAAAGGGATAATTTCCTCTTTGTGGCGTTCCCCGCAGTTCTTCTGCGACGCCGTGAAAAAAAAACCCGGATGACTCAACATCCGGGTTTTTTTATTTTTGAATGCACCCTCCCTTTCCCGACCTTCCCCCTTTGGAATGATCGCGAAACACCGGCTTCCAGAGCAGCGTTATGAAAGAAAAAAAAACGTGCGAAAAGGGTTTCGTCGGGGTAAAGTGAGGCGGCTCAGATGAGGACCGAATCGCAACCGATGGCTGACTACAGGTCCCTGGGCTGGGCCATCCCATTGATAAAATCAGTCAAGTGCAATAACTAAAACAAAATTTACTGGAGATGCATATGGCAATCATTCAACTGAAAGGTGGTGCAACCCACACCTGTGGCAACCTTCCGGCCGTCGGCGCACCGGCGCCCGATTTTTGTCTGACCAAGACCGACCTGTCCGATGTCTCTCTGAAGGATTTTTCCGGGAGAAAAGTTGTGCTCAATATTTTCCCCAGCATCGATACCCCGGTCTGCGCAGCTTCGGTGCGCCATTTTAACGAAGCCGTATCGAAGCTGAAAAATACCGTGGTCCTGTGCGTCTCCCTCGACCTGCCATTTGCCCATGGTCGGTTTTGTGGTGCCGAAGGTCTCAATAATGTCATTTCCGTGACGGAGCTGCGGGCTCGCGGGTTTGGCGAGGTCTATGGTGTACGCATCGTCGATGGGCCGTTGGCAGGCCTGTTCTCCCGGGCGATTGTCATTATCGATGCCAAAGGCACCGTCACCTATACCGAACAGGTCCCTGAAATTACCCAGGAACCCGACTATGCCAAAGCTTTGGCGGCCCTGTAGCCACTGTTCGGGGCCTCGGCCAGACGAAAACCAGAAAAACCGGGACCCAGTTCCCGGTTTTTTTATGACAGTTGCTCATGGCATCAAATGAACGGTTTCTCCGCGAACCCGTGCCACAGCCACCCTCGGGGAGCCAGAGTCACGGCCGATGGAAGAATTCGACCAGCGCCTGCCCTACGTCCTCCGGCCTTTCGACAAAAAACAGATGATCGGTGTCAGGAAAGATCACCAATTCCCCCCGAGGCAACGATTGCGCCAACAGTTGGGAGTTGGCCGGCGGAAAAACGGGATCGTCTTGTCCACAGCCGACCCATACCGGAATGTCGATACGACTCAGATCCACCTCAGTTTGAAAAAAACGGGCCATGGCATAGTATTGCCCCATGACCTGCTGCAAATCTTCGGGATGATCCAATCGGTGCCGAAGCATGAATGCCATGGCCTCGGGATAAGCGGCCAGACACGGGCTGACGGGTGGATCCAAGATCCAACGGGCATAGGCCACCCGATCCATCGCCAGAACCCTTTGCATCTGAGTCGGTCCCCAAAAGGAAAAAAGGGGTCGAAAACGCGGCCCTGCGGAGGTGGAACAGAGAATGGCGGCCTGTGTCACCCATTCGGGGGCGATGCTCAGGAGTGCTTGCACGATGAATCCCCCCATGCTGACCCCCATGATCTTGACCGGACGCCCGATCGCCTTTTTGATGATCTCGATGACATCCCTGGCCATGTCATCGATACTGAAGTCACCGTCGCCCTTGGGAGAACGCCCCATTCCGCGGTTGTCGGGCAGCCAGACGGTAAAATGGCGCTCAAGCGTTGCCGCCAAGGGGTGCAGCAGCCAATGACCACAGGCAAATCCCGAAATGCCAACGACATCGGGACCGGAACCGGTTTGTCGATAATGGAGGGCAAACGTTTTTTTTTGCTTTTTTTTTGTGATCGTTTCCACGAATATGGTCCTTGTACCGATGTCAGAGCCGACAATTCTTCCATCAGGATAGACCATGTCCCAACCCGCAGCTACCCACCGGGTATCCCTGATCATCAATGCTGACGACCTCGGTCTGTCCGAGGCGGTCAATGAAAAAATATTTCAATTGATGGATGAGGGGAAGCTCCGATCGGCATCACTGCTCATGAATGGATTGGCGGTGGATCAGGCACTTTCCAGACTGGACCGTTACCCCGGTTGCTCGTTTGGCGTTCATTTGAATATCACCCATGGAATACCCCTGACACCCCCGTCCGAACTCCAGCCGCTTCTGGATGCAGAAGGGAGATTGACCGAAGGGTGGGACCCCAACCTTTTGACCCGGTCGCTCCAAGAGGCGGTCTTTTCCGAATGGTCGGCCCAAATCGACAAGGCCCTGGCCGCCGGAGTCAACGTCAGCCATCTGGATTCCCACCATCATGTTCATCGGCTTGCTCCCCTTTTTTCCACTCTGACCCGAATGCAACGACAGTACGGTATCCGCCGCCTCCGTGGCAGTTGGACCATCTTCCCCGACGCCGGGACCGGTTATCCCTACGACGATGATCGGGCCTGGAAAGAGACCCGGACGACACGATCATTCACATCTCTATCCACCTTCATGCACCATTTTGGCCATGGACAAGCCATTCCGGCGTCTACGCTGTGGGAATTGATGACCCACCCCGGATCCCCGTATGATGGCGACAGCGCCATACTGCAAGGTCCGTGGCAGGCGTCCCTTGCTTTTCCCGTGGAGATCCATTCCTTCCATGAACTGTAGCACCCATGCCAATCAGCGACGGTGTTCCCATTGTTCAAGAATCGGCAACCTCGAGCCAGGCGTAGAGCGACGGTGAAAATCAATAACAACTCCAATAGCGACTGGTTGACGACCCTCTATGGCGGTCAACGCCTGCTGACCCAAAGCGATACCGGCATGCCGGAACAGGTGGATTTGAAACTGTTGCGGCTCCACTCGGGAAAATCGACCAGTCATCATTTCCACCTGCACAGGAAATCCTGGTTTTATGTCTTGTCGGGACAGGTCCAGGCGACCTCCCGATTCAACCACTGGCAACAACAATTAACTCCAGGCGACTTATTGACACTGGATGCGGGGGAAGATCATTTTTTTACCAATATTGGAGCTACCGAGGCACAAATATTGGAAATCGGCAGCCCGGGCCATATGAGCCGCGACAAGATCCCCTTTTCGGCCCCAGGTCGGCAATGCCCGGTGCCCCCGGGACGATTCTGGCGCCATGATCAACCCTGCAAGTCGTTGATCGCCGAGGTCCTCTCCAGGGAAACGGCCAGTCATTGCCATGTGTCCGGAGTCGATGCCA
>JADFZF010000082.1 GCA_015232645.1 Magnetococcales bacterium
TTTGGCGGCTGCAAGTATAAATAAAATAATTTTTTTCGTCCATTATTCCTCCTGGCGTCGCAGTTTGTTATTCAACGTCTGTCGCGTGATTCCCAACAGGGTGGCCGCCAAGCTTTTATTTCCGTGGGCCCGCTCCAAAGCCGCGGTGATGAGAAAAGCCTCCGCTTCGTCTATGGTCGGTAGTGGACCATGAAAGGTGATGCGCGATGCCACCGGCGGGGCCGCCGCCACGGCCGCCATGAGGCCGGGAAAGGTCAGCGGTCCCGATTCATGCCGCGCCACGGCATCATAGATCATGGCACGTAATTCGCGGATATTCCCTGGAAAATCATAAGAATATAACTTATCAATCAATGATGGTTTCAGCGCGGGGGCCCCCTTTCTCATGCTGTCGCAAGCCTCCTGGAGAAAATGACGGGTCAATAGGGGAATATCCTCCTTGCGTTCCCGCAAGGCGGGAATGACGATCTGGTGCGATGATAAACGAAAATATAAATCGGGACGGAATCGATTCTCCTGCATGAGGTGATTCAGGTTGCAGTGGGTGGCGCACAAAATTCGGGCATCGGTCTGTTGGGCCAGGTCGGCGCCCAATGGGAAATAGCGGCGTTCCTGAATCAAACGTAACAGTTTGATCTGAGAGTGGGGTTTCAAATCGCCGATTTCGTCGAGAAACAACGATCCCCCTTGGGCCTGGCTGATTAATCCTTTACGCATCTCCGAGGCGCCGCTGTAGGCCCCCTTCCGATGACCAAACAGGGTATCGGAAAACATGGTATCGTCCAAACCGGCGACGTTCACAGCGACCAGCGCTCCAGTACGCCCACTGAGGTGGTGAATGGCCTGCACCAGGAGTTCTTTGCCGACCCCGGTTTCTCCCATGACCAAGACCGGTTCGTTGGAAGCGGCGATCGCTTCGGCATAACGAAACACCCTCTGCATGGTCTTGCTCTGGGTAAGAATGGCTGTGAATGCTTTGCTGGTGACGTTTTTTTCTGAGAAAAGCACCTCTTTGAGCGACCCCACCTCCCGACGCAGACGTTGCACTTCCAACACCTGCCGGACCGCAGCGATAAAACGACTGTTTTCCACCGGTTTGACCAGATAGTCTGCCGCCCCCTCCTTGATACAGGCAACGGCGCGATCTATATCCTGGTTGGCGGTCATGATGATGACCTGGACTTCGGGAAAGCGTTGCTGCATTTCTTTGAGTAACTCTTCTCCCGAACAGTGGGGCATCATCAGGTCCAACAACACCAGGGCCGCCCCATGCCCGGCGATAACATCCATCAATCGGCGACCGTCGCGAATGGCCATGACCGGCTCAATGCCCGCCAGGCGCAATTGGGTCCTGGAACTGAATAAAATCTCCTCCTCATCGTCCACCAGGATCACCGGCGGATGTTTGTGGACATGTGCCGTCATGGATAAGCCTCGGTCATGGCAGGGACACTATGGGCAAAATGACCGTCACCGTGGTTCCGATCCCTTCACGTGAAACAAAGGTCAAGCGACCGCCGTGATTTTCGATGATGGTATTGGCAATGGACAATCCCAACCCGGTCCCTTCCTGTTCCGCTTTGGTGGTAAAGAATGGATCGGTCAGTTTGGGCAGGTTGTTTTCGGGAATTCCAATCCCTTCGTCGGTGATGGCCACCTCCACTTCTTTGCCATTCGCCGGCATCGTTGTGGTCACATCGACGCCATGGTGCCGAGTGGGTAGGGATTGCAGGGCGTTGAAAATAAGATTGATGAAAACCTGTTCCAACTGTTGGCTGTTTCCATGGACCATGATCGAATCTTCAGGATATTCCAGGTGGAAATGATCCGTATGACGGCTGATGGGGGTCTGCAGGATGGCCACAGCCTCCCGGATGACTCCCTGGAGTTCGATGGGGCGGCTGGCAAGCTCCTGATCCTGACGCGACAGGTGTTTCAGATTGCCGATGATCCTTTGGATGCGTTCGGAACTTTTGCGGATCCCCTCCAGCATGCGCGGAATGGTCTTCATGCTTTCGGAGGCGGGTAATCCGGCCAACAGGAAATCGCCATCCTGCTCCATGGTCTGGGCCAGAACCACCCGCAAATCGGGCCATAACTCCTGAAGCATGACCGTGTTGAAATGGATGGCATTGTTGGGGTTGTTGATTTCATGGGCCACCCCGGCGGCCAGCGTGCCGATGGTTGCCAGACGTTCCCGGTGAAAGGCCATTTGTTCCAAGGCCCGTTTTTCCTTTTCGGCACGATTGCGTTCGGTAATATCCCGCACGCTGGCAAAGATACTGTCATCGCGATCAGCGGCGCCTGGAAGATAGGTGGCGCTCACCTCCACGGGAATACAGGCACCTTCTTGAGTACACCATTGAGTTTCATGGACCTGGGTTCCAGTTTGCCTGATCCGTCGCCAGCTCTGTTCCCAGGCCAGGAGGGTCATCTCGGGGAAAATATCGCTGGCCGACAAATTCAACAATTTCTCCCGATCATATCCTAACAGGACGGAAGCCGCTTGGTTGCTACGTAATATTCGTCCATTCTCCGCGAACCAAACGATGGCATCATGCGAATGATCGATGGAAAACTGGGCCATTTGCAAGGCGTCCTCTGCCAGTTTGCGTTCGGTGACATCTTCAAAAACAGCGACGATTTCTCCCGACGGCAGTTGATAGACCTGGTTCTCGAACCATCCATGGAAACGATGATCGCGATACAAGGTCATCGGCAGGTTGGCGGGTATTCCGGTACGATACACCTTCCGAAGTACGGGAAAAAGTCCGAACTCGACGATCCCCGGGAAGACTGCCGCCACCGATCTGCCGATGATTTCCTGTTTGCGGACATGCCCCAGCCGTTCGCCCATTCGGTTGATATCGCGAATGATAAAATCGTTTCCTTCCGCAACCGCCTCATAGACGATAACACCGGAAACCATGGTATCCACCAAAGAGCGATAGCGCTGTTCGCTCTCCTTGAGGGACAATTCCATGAGTTGTTGCTCGCGTTGTTGCTGCTTACGGAGTTCCAATTCCAGCTCCAGGGCAACGGTGCGCTGAACCACCGAACGTTCCAGATGATCCAGGGTACGGGCGACCTCGTCGGCCATGGTATCGAATGCCCTGGCCAGGATGCCGACCTCGTCTTCACCTCGGTAGTGACTGCGGACATGGCGTTGCCCGGTCGTCAACTGTTGCGCCGCTTCGGTGAGTTGACGCAACGGTCGGATCAGGCGTCGGGCTAGAATCCATGCGACCAGCATGAAAACCCCGGTCGCTACCATGCCCATCACCCAGGCGATCCCGAAGGCGGTTGACATGGGTTTCATCAGGTCATCGCGGCCAATCTGCACCACCAACCCCCAATACCACTCGGAAAACGGTCGAATATGACGGTAGCCCGCCAGCAGGGGAGTTCGATGGATGTCCCGGGTCTCGATCAAACCTTCCTGCCCCTGGACGGCCATCTTCCAGGGTGGCAAGGTCACGTCATCGGCCGAATTCCAGTGGTATCTGGAGTTGAGTGGGCCTTCACCAGGTTGGAGAAGATTGATCCCACGCTCATTGACCAGTATGGTTTCCAATGATCGCCAAGGGCCTTTGGGCTGGATCAACAGCGGTTGTAAAAATTTTTGCAGAGAAATTTCCAGGACGACCATCGCTTCCGGATTTTTCTTCGCAATGAAAACCGGACTGCCGACAAAAAAAATCTGTGGCATCATCGGCGGGGAGAATCCTCCGATGTAATCCGATCCGCTTGTCCGTATTCTGTCGATCAGATCGCGATCCACGAGCATCGGCTCCGATGGAGCGGTTCGTGTGGACAATTGTTTGTTTCCGGAAGGCATGGCGATCACATGGATGGCCTGGCAGGCGGGATCTCGGGTCTGAATATCCTTGAGAGCTGCCTCCAAATAACGATCCGCCGTTGTCACCAGCAGGGAGGAGGGGGACGATGGACCGTGATCAGACTGTTCAATCAACAACGCCTCCAACAACAGTTTCATCTGCCAATCCTGGGCGAGAAACCCGGCAGCCCGACGCCATTCTTCCAGTCCGTGAAGCAGTCGGTTTTTTTGAATATCGACCAGGATGTTGATGGTATGGAGAGCCTGATCTTTTTCATTTCCGGCCCAGCCGAGAAACGTGGAACCAGGCAAGCCGTTCATGAAAATCCAGGTACTGGCGGAAAAAACGGCGGCAAACAGCAGGCTGAAGGTGACGATAAAACGGGTCGTGATACTGGACGAAGGGAAATGTAAAGCGCGCAGGGTCTTCATCGTTTCATGGAGTGGCATTCCTGATGATGGCGGGGCTGCGAGGATCACATGCTGTAATCGAATTTATTGATCTTCCAGCGATCCTGCTCCTTGATGATTTCGGCCAGAATGCCCGGGTCGAAGGCATCCCATATTCTATCGGGATCACTCTCGGGGCTCAAGAGGCCAAGATTTTTCAGAAATTGCACCTGTTGGAAAATCAAGCCACCCTGTTTGAGGGTATCCATGGCCAGGGCGGTCATGGGGAGAGGGTCCAAGAGGTCTCGTTGGACGATGGCGATGCATTGATCGACTGAAATCATATAGGGTTCATGGAGAAAGGCATTCGCCAAGCCGATATGCCATCGACACCCTTGACGGATATGGTCACGGGACTGGCTCAACCAACGCACCGCCCGGAGATTGGCAGCGGTCATGATCCTGACCAGGTTGGGGTGGGAATCGGAAAAATGTCTGGCAAAATAAAAATAACTTTGAACCAGGGCCCGATAGGGGGTCGATAGATCCTTGATGGTCTCCTGGGCCATGGAGGGGATCGGTTCCCAGGCAACGAAGGCGTCGATGGTTCCGTTTTGCAGGGCCGGAATCATGCGGTTGACCGGCATGCGGACCATGTGGACGTCATATTCATCCATATGGTACCTGGCCAGCCCTTGAAGCAGCACGTGATGAGCCGATGATCCCAGGGTATAACCGATGCGCCTGTTTTTGAGTTGTTCCATGGTTTGGAGATCGCGGGCGACGATGGATGCAAAGGAGGTCTTGACCTGGGCGGTGACGACGATGGCACGTCGCGATGCTGCCAGGATCGTTGGCATGTCGCCGGCCCACATGCATTCGAGGCGTCCTGAAAAAAGATAGGTGTTGGCGTCGGCCCCATCCAGGAAGGGATGGAAGGTCAATTTTTTCCCCTCGACCGCCAGTTCCTGGGCGAGAACCCGGTCGTGGACCATGACCGCTGGGACCGTCCCGGTCGGAATGGCGACGGGTTGGAACCCGGCGTCGATGATCGCATCGCCGGGACCACCAAACTGATAGTTTTGGTAGCGGGAAGGTTCGATGGGATTCTTTGCAACGGCATCAACGGTTGTCGTGGATTGAGTCCAATCGAGATTTTCAGGTAACAGCAACAGTAGCGCAAGCACAGCCAATCCCGCCTGCGCCACTGCACCTTTGCGCTTGAACACGATATCCCCCCTTAGGACTCCATGTTGTCGCGGTTTGCCAGGCAGAAAATAGTTGAGTTACACAGTGGAAATCACGCCAGCCCAACTCAGGGTCCTTGCCTCCCCATCCCCTGCCGGAATCGAACTCTCCTCTCCCTGATCCGTCCCGGATGCCAGCCTCCGAACATGATGCCTCTTTCGGAGGCAAAATGTCAAAGGTAACCCCGCGACTTTGCACGGAACAATTCATCAATTCAATTCATTCAGCGATAAGAATTGCCGCCAATCGTATGATTTCCCCGAAACGTGCGGCCATGTTGGCAAGTGGGGTCTGCTCGAAACCCGATGTCCGCATCATATCGTCAATCGGTTCCGTCCTTGCTCCTTGGAGCGGTAGAGATTTCGGTCCGCATTTTCGATCAGGCTGGAGGGGGGGGTAGTCGGACAGGGGGTGAGCGTTGCGCCGCCAAGGCTGATGGTTACATGGGATGCGGCACCAGAATGCTCATGGGGGATATTCAAGGTATACACAGCCGTTCGCAGCCGTTCTCCAACCACAGCCACCCCTGGACCATCGGTATCCGGTAGGACGCAGACGAATTCTTCGCCGCCATATCGAGCCACCAAGTCCGTGGCACGGCCGCTGCCACAATGCGCAACCAGGTCGCCTGCCCGTCCGACCACTGCCGCCAAGGCGCCGGAAACCTGTTTGAGACACTCGTCCCCGGCCGCATGTCCGTAATGATCGTTGTATTGTTTGAAGTGGTCGATATCCATCAATATGATGGATATTGGCGATCCATTGCGCAAGCTGCGCCGCCATTCCTGATTCAAGTGTTGATCGAAAAAACGGCGGTTGGGAATGCCGGTCAAGCCATCCAGCGTCGCCAGGTTGCGGAGCCGATCGTTTTGCTGCTTGAGCCTGAGATGGTTTTTGACCCGCAGCTTGACCAAGGCTGGGCTGAAGGGTTTGGTGATGTAATCCACGGCCCCCAGTGCCAATCCCTGTTCTTCATCGCCCGTTTTGTCCATGGCAGTGACGAAAATGATGGGAATGTCCCGGGTCAACGGGTCCTCTTTGAGCCGGTGGCAAACTTCGTAACCATCCATGTCTGGCATCATGATGTCCAGCAGAACGAGATCCGGAGGTCTGGAGGATTGTACCCTCTTCAACGCCTGCTCGCCGTTCTTGGCCACCATCATTTCATAATCCGGCTTCAACAGGTCTACGAGGACGTTGATGTTGAACCGTTCGTCATCGACGATCAAGATTCTTGCCTGATTATCCATCCCCTTTCTCCTCGTCCAGGGTGATTTCCAGGGTCATCGCCAGGGATCGGAGGGATTCCAGCGCCTGGTCGAAGTCGAACTCCTCAATCTGTTTCCTGATCTGTTCCAGCGCCGCCTCATGAATGGAACCGCTCAGGGCGGTACGGATCCCAGACAATTTTTCCTCTGACCCCGAAAGGCCATCAGCCAACATGGGGATGAGTTCTCGGAAGAGTGGTTTAAGTGCCTGGAGGTCCTTCGGAAAGACTGGATCACCGGAATGAACTCCGATGGTGGGGGATTGCCGCGCTTCCAGCGCGGCAATCCCTTCGACCATCGGCATCAACGCCGTTCGCAAATGCTCCAAAAGCGAACCATAGTCCCGGATCCGAGTTTCTTTGACGGCTGATTCGAAGTCTTGTACGGCATGGTGCAGTGCGTCGGCGCCCAGCGAACCGGAAATACCCTTGATGGTGTGTACCAGCCTTCTGGCATCTTCTTCCCTTCCCTGCTCCAGATCGGCCTTGATGGTCTCGATGACGTTCCAATAATCCCGACGGAACTCTTTAAGTAATTTTACGAAAAGCCGGCGATTACCACCGACACGCTTCAAACCGGTTTCCATGTCGATACCTGGGAGTTGGCCTGGAAGATTGGTTTCATCCTCCCGGTCCGGATGCCCCAAAGTCTTTTCAGGAACAGCCCGTTCCCTGACCGGAATCCATTTGACCAGAGCCTGGAACAGCTTTTCGGGATCAATGGGCTTGGTGATGTGATCATCCATACCCGCCTCCAGGGATTTTTCCCGGTCGCCGGTCATGGCATGTGCCGTCATGGCCAGGATGGGCAATTCTTTGAACACCGGATCCTGACGAATCTCCCGAGTCGCCTGAAATCCATCCATCCCCGGCATCTGAATATCCATCAGAACGATGTCGAAATCCCCTTCCCGTACCGCTTCAACCACTCTCCTGCCATCGTTGACCACAGTAACCATCAGTCCGTATCCCTCCAAGAGTTCAGTGGCTACCTGCTGGTTGATCTCATTATCTTCTGCCAGGAGGACCTTGGCCCCAAGAATTCCCCGGATGGCATCAACGTCCCGGCTTCGACTCCCTTTCCTTGCCCTTCGGTGTTCCCTCTTTTCCCCACTACTGAAGACGTTCATTATGGCCGTCAACAGTTGCGATGGATTGACTGGCTTGGCCAGGAAACTGTCGATGAAGGCACGTTTTTCCTCGCGGATCACCTCCTCGCGGCTGTAGGCGGTTACCAGGATGACGCGCGGCCTGACCCCTGAAACATGATTCTCCTGGATCCGGCGGGCGGCTTCCAGACCGTCCATTCCGGGCATCTTCCAATCCATCAGCACCAATTTGAAAGGTTTTTCGTCCCTATGGATGGAGGTGGTTTCCAGGATTTCCAAGGCAGAAGCCCCGGATTCCACCGCGAGACACTCGAAGGAAAATGATTCCACTATTTCCCCAAGAATTTTTCTCGAGCTTTCGTTGTCGTCCACCACCAGGACGCGCATGTCGCGAAGATTGGGTGCCAGATGCGCCCGTTTTTCCTCGGGCGAGGCCTGCAGACCAAACCAGGCGGTGAAACTGAAAGTGCTGCCCACTCCGGGTTCGCTGTCGACACCAATCTCACCTTCCATCATTTCCACCAGACGTTTGCATATCGTCAGTCCCAAACCGGTCCCCCCATATTTCCGGCTGGTGGAAGCATCCGCCTGGGAAAAGGCGCGAAATAGCCTGCCCAACTGTTCCCTGGTGAGTCCGATCCCGGTATCCTTGACATCAAAGCGGATATTAACCCGCCGCTCTTTCATGCTTTCCAGAGTGCAACCGACATAAATCTCTCCCTCCTGGGTAAACTTGACCGCGTTATTGACCAGGTTGATCAGAACCTGACTCAGGCGCAAGGGATCTCCGATCAATTTGTCGGGCACATCCTTGGCGTGGAAAAAGAGAAGTTCCAACCCTTTTTCCTCGACCTTGATTCCGATCATATTTCCCAGATGTTCCAAAACTTCGTCGAGGCTGAAGTCCACCAACTCCATACTCATTTTTCCGGCTTCGATCTTGGAAAAGTCGAGGATATCGTTGATGATGCCTAACAGGGCCTGGGCCGAAGACTGGACCTTAGCCAGGTAATCCTCCTGTTTGGCGGTCAAATCGGTCTGCAGTGCCAGATGGCTCATGCCGATGATGGCATTCATGGGTGTACGAATTTCGTGGCTCATATTGGATAGAAACTCGCTCTTGGAGCGATTGGCATCTTCAGCCAATTTTTTTGCCACTCTGAGGGCGTCGTCCAGCCGGTGTTTCTCGATGATTCCCGCCAGGGTATTGGCCACGGTGAGGAGGAATTCCATTTCTTCCTCTTTCTGGACGTGCCCATCCTCCACATAAAGAGTGATGACTCCGATGGGTTGATCCTGGATGGATACCGGAACACAGTAGTGACCGTGAGGTTTCATACCCTCGAAGCCAATCGTGTGTTTTTCATCAAGGCTACTGGTGAAGATGATCTCACCGGTGGTCAAGGCGAGTCCGCACAGGCAATCATCCGAGGAAATGCGGGAACAGAGTTGCGTCAATGGCGCCTCGAGCCCGTTCTGGACCTCCATGACCAGATCTCCGGTCGATTCTTCAACCAGGAATATAGCCCCAGTTTTCATTACTGAAACCCAGTTCTTGGTCAGAATCAAAGAGAGGGCCGTTTCCAATTTGGCATGCAGCGGTAGGGGGCGGTTTCCGTTTTGCAATATGGCGTTTATAATCGCCTGGGTCTGGTGAAGCTGCCGCTCTCTCCTTTCCTGAAGTTTTTTATCTGTGATGTCACGCAGGTAGGCGGTAAAAAATTCTCCGCTGGAAGTCGCCACAAAAGTGATGGCGATGTCCGTGTCGATCCGGTGGCCATCGGCGTGCATGGAAACGGTTTCAAACCTTTGGGTGAGCCGTTTTTCTCGGCCGGTTTCAAGAAAGCGCTTGACGCCGGCCAAGTGCTGCTCCTGAAGTTCGGGAGGAACGATGGTTTCGGTGACCATCCGCCCCAGAATGGCCTCCTTGTCGTGACCGAACATCATTTCCGCGGCGGGATTGAACTCCAGAACCCGACTTTGTCCGTCAATGCTGACGATCGCATCCAGAGCCGTATCCAGAATGGCCCGGTGCCGGATCTCGCTTTCCCTGACCTCCTCGGCAGACTCATGCAATTGCCGTTCAATTTTACGTAGAAACAAATACAGGATCAACAACATGAAACCTGCCACCCCTACACAGGCAACCATGATGGTGATGAAATGTCGCCTGGTAATTTCTTCAAAAGAGGTGTCATCAAAACTGACGATCAACCGGCCAACCTTTTTGCCAGCGATGTCCTTCAGCGGCAGAGAAAAGAAATGTAAATCATTTTTGCCTTGGGACCGCTTGAGATCATCGTCATTTGTTCCTTCCGCCGAACCGTCACCCAACGCGCGGATGTAGGCATCCAAATCATCGGGCAATTCCGGAACCGTTCCTCCGGTCAATACAATCTTGGCAAATCGGTCCCAGGTGGGCTGGCGCCCAAGCATCTTCATGCCGCTTTCCCATTTCTCCCTCTCGACAAAACGTTTGTCTATGGTCACGACAAAGTCGAGGCCGAGAAACACCTTCATTTTATCAAACAGATCATCAATTTCCTTCCCCAGTTCGACATAGCCGATCCGTTGGCCATTGACGACCCATGGTTTGACGACTCGGAGGGTGAAGGTCCCCAACGGACCTAGTTCGATACCCGAAGCAGATTGCCCAGTCCGCTCAGCCATGAGGGTCGTGTGGCGACCGATCACATCCCCATGTCGTTGAGGTTGATGAACCCGTAGAAAGTTCTCCCGATCTGGCAGGGTAAAATAGAAGTGGGTGATTCGGTATCGGTCATGGAGTTGGTTGAAGAGATCCTGGCTCTCGGACAACAGCCCGGAACGGTCACGGGTCTGGAATCGGGACTGGAGAGATTCAATCCGGACGATCGACTCCAACATCATTTCCATCGCCAAGGCCTCACCCCGTTGCAGTGAGGGAAAGGTCTCCATGATTGATGACCGATGTCTGGAATCGGTAAGTACTTCCTTCTCTTCGTTCGACCAATGCACCGACAGGAAAAAAACGGCCAACAAAACAGCAAAGGAAAGAATGAGAGAAAAAATAAGGCGTTTCTTGAATGCCATGTTCCCATGGTCATCCAACCATTTGGTGATCGTCATGATCAAAATCTCGAAAAAGACACTAGGCTTCGACGATTCGTCCATGCCATGAGTTGGCTTGACCATCTTCACCGGTTTCCCCCCCCCCCCTCATCCTCAAGCGGCTTTCCACATTCGCAGGATCGCGTCCAGCGGGAGCGGTTTTTTATGGAGTCCCAAGTTGATCGAGGGCGGCTCACCGATCGTCCACCAACGCCGAACATGATGCCCCGTTCGGGAGCAAAAAGTCAAAGGCAAGCCTCTCGCGACTCGGCCTCGCGCCCGGTAACGACGGGTCACCTGCCCCTTGCTGTTGAAATTTCATCCTGAGTCACCATTGCCTGTAACA
>JADFZF010000083.1 GCA_015232645.1 Magnetococcales bacterium
TTTACGACCCCAGAAATAACCACTACCGCCCATTGATGGCAAGTGGCGTTTGATCAATTCCCGGTGAACCAGTACACTTCGTAGCTGTAGTCCTTGCGTTCCTCAGGTTTGAGCGCAAGGGGATCGAAGTCCGCACCCATCACCCGTTTGGTTGGCTTGTGGGTCCATTTCCCCTTTTCGCCATTGGGACCATCACAGTAATAGAACGGCATGATCTGCGGTTTGACCTCGGCCTCAATGTCTGCCAGAAGCCGTTTGACCTCATCCAGATCGACATTGGCCAGCTCCTGTTTGACGACGAACCACGCCACCGGGTTCAAGTCGTTGCCGAACATCTGCATGCCCAAGCGGGAGCCTTCCACCAGCGTGGTGCCGCCGCCCATGAAGATGTCCGCGACTTTCAGGTGCTTGAACGCGCCTTTTTTCTGATGGTTGGCGTAATAGTTGTCCCAAACCAGCTTGGCGGCATGGGAGGGATCCTCCGGGGCCTTGGTCGCAGCGGCAATCAGCATGGAGCGGAAGACGCTGGAACGGCGACGCGCCCACCACTTGGACATCTGGTAGATGGGCTTGCCCGCATTGCCTTCAATGACCGCCACCTGATTGACTGGCAATATGGGGAAGTCCACCTCAAGGCAGGTTTTGGGGCGGTTGGGGTCACTGAAATCCACCGTTTCCATGGCCACGGCTTTGCCCGCGCCCACGGCCTTGGCGATCTCTTGAGCGAGGAATTCTTTCTTGGTGGCCATTCTATGGATTCCCTGCGGCTGCACCAACGGCAACACGCGGCTTGAGTCTGACGCGAAGCTGTTCGTAAATTGGGATGCTTACATCCTCGGCTACCTCCAGGGTGACAGCTAAACCGTAGGGAATGGCCGCATCCAGCCGTTCGGTTGCATCCTTCTTGCAGATCACATGCAACAGGAGATGCTCACCATCTTCATAGGCGGCAATTTGATCCTTGCCTTCCAGAATTTCGTGCTGGACCGTCCCACGCGATACCTGGTTGTGATCGGCATCCTGGCGGGTCAGATGAATTGGCAGGGTATCCCATTTGAGTCTGCCCGGTGACAGCTCAAGCTTGGCCTCCCGCAAATTCCGATGATCTGGATTGATCGGCGAAAACCAGGCCAGCGTCACGACCAGCCGCCGCCATAATTCTTGGCCCGACAAGCCTGGAGGCAAAGGCAGCCGATATTCATGGATTTCATTTTCCCGTATCTCGCCGCAACCGAGAACCGTTCCCCTCTGTTCGGTGCAGGTCAAGACACGTTCAATATCCACCGCGCCATACCCGATATAACGTGCAAGGACTTCCTTGAAGCTACGCGAGTTTTTCTTGTTTTTCAGGGCTGCCGTGATGGCCGATTTTGAGCCTTCGCCATGTCGTGCGCCATGCACCAACAGGGCCTTGATGAGCACGGCCATCAGATCATCCCGAATCTGCTCCCCATGCTCTTCGCGTAGTGCTTCCAGCAATTCATAAATGCGAACCCCGCTCCGGGTTGCCAGAGCAGCGGCGTTGCTCGTTCCCCGCGAATAGGACGTTGCCGACTTCTCACCTTCTAGCCGGGAATCCCAGGCCACCCTTTGTCCTGGTGGAACACCCCCGGTAGAGAGCGCAAAAACCGTGGCTTTATCAGAAACAGGGGTTGTGTAAAGCTGGCGACCGCCGGGGAAAAGAATCTCTGGTTTGACGGAGCGGCGAAACCCATGGCCAAAACGGGATACCGGACTGACCATTGCCGTATCGGGCAGCAGATCAGTGCGCAAGCCAGGGGTATAATCACCAGATTCATCGGCATGTAACGCACCAATGGTCAGCGCATTGAGCGACTCAGCCGGTGAGAGAAGACGCCGCGCCGAGAGCTGTTGTGCCATGCTTTTCAATACCTGCTCGATCTTCTTGTCGTCAGACAGTTGTGAAAAATCTTTGCTGAAGATTCCTACATCAATTCCATCCAAAAAATTACCCGTACTCACGCAAAACAGTACGCGATACTTCCAAGACAACCAATCCAACAATCGCGCCAAAGGGCTTGGGGTGTGGATGAATGGGCGTTCCGGGTCGCCAATCGAAAGGTTGACGATTTTGACCCCGGGACCCTGTGCCGGGACATTTCCTTCTCCAACAACCATTCTGAGCACAGCACGCTCGATACGGTCCTCAAAAAAGACTTCATCCGGGATATGTTCTGACCGATTGAGGCTCTTCGGATCCGGTTCCATGATCGGTCGGAAATATACCTTCCGATTCAAAGGGAAGGATCGCCCACCTCCCAGTTCGCCATGCACCACCAACGAGGCCATGGAGGTGCCATGCTTGCGCTCACCTGGTTGATATTTCTCCTCCAGATTATCCGGGTCGTCAAAGAGCAGACGATCTTTCAATGCATCATGCAGAAGGTTTGGTGCGCCATCCAGAATGGCCGCCACAGGTGGCAACTCGGAAATTCCCCGTGGAAACTGTGCTGCCTCACCAGGGTCATCTTGTGACACGACAAGGCTCTGCCCGGTTGGGCGAAAATACATGACCCCAGGAAACTTGAACAATTGGATGTCAATCTCACGACCGACCGCATCCACCTCTTCCAAAAGAAGACGGATGCTTTGGGCAGGCAATTGGGCCTTGACGGCGTGAAAAGCGATGTCCGGCATATCGATGAAGGGACCGAGGGTTTGACCTCCGACCTCTTCCAGCAATGCGGACAAGCTGCGCTCGCTCTGTTGCCGCTTGACGGGATTGCGCCGATAAAACAGCTCAATTTGACAATGAATGGCCTGAGTGGGTTGAATGGGATCAAGCAGGTCGCGCCAACGGTCAATCATGCCGGTTTCCCGCAAGGTCTCTTCAATTCCCCAACGCCGAATGGTGAGGATTTGATTGAAAACATCCCGCCACTTGGTCTTGCCATGTGGCAAACTCTCATTCTTCGTCCATTGCTTCCACAAGGCCAACAATTCTTGCAACCCGGATTCGTTGGCAAGTGACAAGAACATGCGCCCCTTCAATGTCTTGTCAGTTCTATCCCCCTTTGTATTGGTTTCATAGAATTCTTCGTCAGGTTCAATACCATCGATATCCCATTCGCCAAGCCATTCCAACCCCAAGGCCTCGACGGCCTGCTTGAAATCGTCCACACTGCCAGCGATTTCGATAACCAGCACCGTTTCCGGTTCCATGCCAGCTATGGCGCCACCGACACTGGCCTTGTAGCGCGAGAAACCTTGTTGCAATGCGTCCATCTGTTCGGTCAAACGCTCAACCTGCCTGTCATGGCTGGGCAGATGCGGATGGCCCTTTGGAAACGGTTTCCCCGCAGGTGGGGGAATGGTTTTGGCTTGAGGGAATACCAACAGGGGAAGATGATCTGCCATTGGTTTTTATCCCCGATCCTTGCCATTGGTCGAGGCATTGGACAGGACAGGTTTCAGCCTGTCTCGCCACTGCTCCAACTTAAGATGAGTGATGCTTTTTGCATCGTCCGTCTTCCGATCAAGCACAGCCCGGCGAACTACACCGAGGCAAAATTCTTCCACTTCCGAAAAATTGTGTCCCAGCAAGCTTTCCGCAATTTTTTCCGTGGCCACTCCAAAATGGGTCTGACATCGCTGGCTGACAGATTCAATGTATTGTGTCAGTTGTTCCCTGGTTGGCATCGGCAGTTCGATTCGCAGTTGAAAACGACGCCAGACGGCCCTGTCTAGCAGTTCATGGTGATTGCTGGCCGCAACGACAACGACATAATCTGGCAAAGCATCCAATTGGAGCAGCAACGAGCTGACAACGCGTTTTATTTCCCCAGTCTCGTGGGTGTCACCGCGTTCCTTGCCAAGAGTTTCAAATTCGTCGAAGAACAATACGCAGCGCTGGGTTCTGATATAATCAAACACCTGCTTGAGACGCCCTGATGTTTCACCAAGATAGCTCCCAACCAAGGTCTCATAACGGACAACGATGAGTGGATACATCAGTTCGCAAGCCAAGGCTTCAGCCAATGAGGTCTTGCCGTTACCTGGAGGACCGGCAAGCAGAATGCGATTGCGGGGGTGCAAATTATGGGCATGCAACAACTCGGCGCGGTGCTGTTCCTCAACGATCTCTTTGAGTTCTGTTTGTGTTTTTTCGGATAACACGAGACTATTCAAGGATCGCTCAGGCGTAATTTCAAAAATCAAATCCTTGTGTTGGCCGTTTCCGCCATGGGTTGGCTTGAGCGCAGGACCACGCCCGGCTGGGAACACGCTGGGTTGAAGCGATTTAATCAAACGCTCAACCAAGATCCGATGCCCCTTTGCTTTTTCTTCCTGAATCAGAGCTTCGGCTGCTTTGCGAAAAGCGAGCTGGTCACCGTTGGTAGCGGTTTTTAGCAACTCCACCAACAAATCCGCTTGGGCCATCAGCTTTTAACCTCCCTGATCGTGGGGTGCACGCTCATTTGCTCAATTCCACGAAGGGCGACAGCACCTCAAGCAGCGAGAGACCACCATGGGTCAATGTCGGGTAACCTCCTTGGCTCCTCCACTTCCAACGACCGACAGCCAGGAGGTGAACCCCATGCACGTTATTGACCTGGAGGACCACAGGCGGCACGAATGGTCCGGCATCGCTGGTACTCGTGGTATTGCGTCCGCTGGCAAAAGTCTTTTTGAGAAACTGCCCCACTTCGCCATCTGCATCGGGAAAATAGCCGGTGGCGGCGTAGCCGTGATCGGAGGTGATGACCAGTCGTCGCCCGGTGGCCAAGCGTTCGACGAATGCCCAGAAGTCAACACTGCTGAGTTGTTCAGCCGCATCGCGGGTCAAAATGTCGAGACCCTGACCTGCTCCCGCGCCGTCATGAACTTTGCTGTCGGGCCAGTGATGCCAGAATACCCAGTTCGGTGTGCTGTTGATCAGCCCTTCGCAATCCTTCCACGGCATATCGACGCACTCGGTATGTGCCGGTTGCAACTTGTGGGCAAGGCCCCCTCCGTTGTTCTGGAGTTGGCTGCGGCTACCAAAGCCGAGAGCTTGCGCGAACTCGTTGGTCTCGCCCGGCAGTTCAGAAGCGTTGGCTGTAACCTTATGCAGCGTGAAACCGCGATCCTTGGCTCCTTGCAGCAGCCAGGGCAGTTCACGCAAGGACAAGCCGTCGAGAATCAGCAATGCCTTGGCATCGTATGGTTCGGTCCACCAGCGGGCAAGGCGATCCGAGGTGCGCTCAACGGTATCTCCGAAGGATTGCCATAGATCCCATCCAATGGATGACAGGAAGTGATCAAGCACGCCGATTTCGCGATCGCGCCTGATGACCTCGCTGGGCGCATTGCCTGCGGCCAAGGGCTTTGACGCAATCTCAACGACGGTGTCGACGATCAAACGCCATGCGTCTTCGGCAGATCCTCTGGTCAGACTGTGCAATCCCCCAACGTCAACAGCCATCAGTGATCCTCCTTCTCAAGGCTGAGTTCGAAGGTCATGCCATCAGGCAGCTTCTTCAGCAGTTCCTTGAGCTGGGCACCGCTTGCCGCAGCCACCTTGATCGAGACTTCAGCCACCTGTGTGGCAGGACCGATGCCCCATCCTTCAAGCCTGCCGATCAGATTCAGGGGTGAGGTTGGCGGATTGCTCAGGGGAATGCGTGGCCTTCTGCCATCACCCGCAGAACCACCACCAAAAATACTCCCACCAGTCGGTGGCATACCGCCTCCATTTGCAGCGTCACCGCCGGAGGGTGGGGGCACTGGCATTGATCCACCGCCAAACAAACCACCACTCTCCCCACCAGCAGGAGGAGGTTGGGGTGCGGGAGGCGTGGTTCCGCCCGTGGTTGGCACCGCCGAGGGCTCCATCAGGAACACCTCGTCAAGCTGGCGACCGGTATAGGAGAGCTTCGGACGCAGTCGCCTCCAGGCCGCGTCCTCATCCTCTCCGGGTTGGGTTTGCAGAAACTCCAATCCGCGCAGATTGATGGCAATCTTGCCCTGGGCGCACAGTCGCAGGATGCGCTCTTTCATTGCGGTTTCGCCAAGCCATGGAATGCAGTCCTGACCTATGGGGCGCGGCTCCTGCAGTTCCCTCAGCAGTTTGCCGACAGATGCGTTGTCAGCGGTGGTCTTCAATACAAGATCTTCAAAGTCCTCGGGAACAAACAGGTCATTGACCAGTGCTTCTTCGATGCCCTCCGGGATCTGTGCGCCCTGTTTTTTTAGGTTCTCAACACTGAACAAGCATTGGTTCGGGTCAGCAAAATTCCAGCGATGCAGAATAGCAAAGCGGTCGAAGCGTTTTCTTAGAATATCACGCAGTTCGCCTTGGTATCTGGCGCACAGCTTCTTGTACTCGTGCCTCTGATTGCCCCATTCCTGGGCTTTCATCACGGCACGGGCTAAAATCAGCAAATCACGGTCTTGGAATGCATTTGGATAACCTGCACGAGGCAGCAGAAAGCGGACAGTGTTGCGGAGCTTCTGCAAATGGTCCTTGAGCCAGCGCCCAAGTCTCTGATGGAGATTGTCCGGCTCTTCTGGCAAAACCAGAATTGGCAACCTGTTGTCCCATCGTTCGGGCTGTTCTGATTCATCCAGAGTTGCCCAAGGGGTCGCCATCCAGGATTTCGGCAGGACGATCACGCGATAGGTTTTGGCTATTTCTTCTGTGCCGCCGATGACGTAGCGGATCTCCTTGGCAAGCTGCGCGTGATCTGAACGGTCAGAAAACAGCTTATCGTTGCGAGCGCAGGCCATCAATTTGGCTTGTGGATTCTCCTCCTCACGGAAAAGCATCCGTGAACCATCCTGATGGATGTTAAAGCTGTTCTCGATAATCGTTGCCAATTCGACCTGGAAGGCATTGTCATCGATGGCTTTGCTTCCGGTTATGTCAGCTTGCAACGTTGCAGGTTCTGCACCAGCGAGGTTGCCAACAGCAATGGACCGAAGCCACAATGCACCAACAATTTCCTGAAGATGGGGAACAAGTTTCCCATGATTGGGCACGGCTTCCGTGACCGATATGACGTTCTGTTGGGCCTTTGCACGCAATGTACGGTGGTGGTTGTTCGAAACAGAATCCAGCAAGGCGCCTATGCCCGAGGCATCATCATCCAATCGGAAATCAGCCGCTGTAAGAATTGGCGACGCATCACCGCGACTCTTGTAGAGACTGGCCAGGATACGAATCATGTCTCGTGTTTCCTGCGCATCGGTGGCGATTAGAACCTGCTCTTCCAGAAGACGAAGCAGATGGGGAGCAAACGGCCAGGAAACCAGGAACTCACGCCGTTTGCGCTCATGATCCGATGAAGGAATATCCAATAATCGCAGGTATTCTGCAACGTGCATGGCGACCAGACTCTCGATACTTTCCTTCGTAATCTGAAGACGATTCTCAAACAAACGGTGAAGCAACATACGCCGACGATCTTGCTGAACCAGTTCCGGGTTCCCTCCTGCCATAAAATCAATCGGCACCGGATTGACTCGATGAACTTGCTGGTAAGCATCGCTGCCGCCATTGCGTACCGAGATCACCAAGACCAGCAGGTCTGGCCGCTCTTTTGCGATCTCCGATAGTATCTGTATGAAATTGAACGCCCAGTTCTTCCATGGATACTGTTTAGTATTAGTCAGGCCATCGTACCATGTCTGGAATTCGTCCAGAAGAAGTATCGTCGGAGTATGCTGTAATATCTCAAGGATCAGCTTGTCAGACGGGATATCGGTTTTTGCCGCTCCCATGCCCTCCCATTTACCCTTAATGTAGGTGCCGCGGGGATGGCGTTCAAAGAGCAAATCCCACAGAAATTTGTACCGCTGCCGATGCAGGCTCTCTCCGAGTACAAACATCTTCTCGCGCAACGGAATCTTGCCAATTTCCGGCTTGCCAACTTTTTTTGCCCAGGAGTCGAGCCAACCTCTTGTAGATACAGGATCGTTGACCGCATGATAGAGAGCAGCCATCAGATGGGATTTTCCCAAACCTCGTTCACCAATAACGACAACAGGCCGTCCTTGGTTTGGACCAATAGCTTCAATCCCTTTCAACAGGTCATGGATTGGATAGGTGATTTCTAGAAATTGTTGTGCTGGTATCTCGGTGGCACCAGTGTGACTATCGTTGGAAAGCTCAATAGCTGTTCCCTTAAGACGTTTCCCAAGGAATTCCTGTCGCAATTTAAGGTTAAGCATTGGGCGTTCCTCTTGATATTTCTGCTGGTTCTGGCATGCAAGAGAGTAAGCGATTCTCGTTAAGCAAAATAATCTGCTGATCCTTGGGCGCACGAGCCGAAGGATCGATATCAAGCCCAAAACGCTTCAGAAAATAATAGAGAAATCCCCGGCGCACCTGCACGGTCATGTGACCATCCTTCATTCCATAATCCAGCTCAATGGCCTTGCGCTGACTCTCCGTCAAGCCGGGGTGAGGGCCGATCTTGACATCGACCATCTCTTGCCATTCATGGTCCTGTTCCGGGTTCACCTCGTGCGGCTTGGTCAGACGGATACTCACGATCCTGGATAACACAAAGTCTTTGAATGTTTCGCTACGATGGCAGAATGCCCTTGCGTGCCAGCGGTAGCCGTCGAACCCAAGTGAATGGGGCGTGATCCACCGCCATTCCGGATCCGGCGAATTCATGGACTGATAACGAACCTGGATCGCCAACCTTTCCCGGATTGCTCCCACCACCCGACGCAATCGCTCTGGATCAATTCCACGACGTGGTTGGGGCAATACGTCGTAAGCAGGAACGCTGTCCAGCCAGCTTTCTTCGGATGTCAAAATCCCAGCAGCCATGGAGAGCAGATTAGCCAGATACCGGTCAGAGTCCGGGTTCAAAAACCGTGGTTTGAATTCCTTGTCAGGGTAATAGTACTTCGCCCGAGGATCGTAGTGCAGGTTCCCGGGGGCGATGTCCTGGTACTGACTCATATCCGCCGACGCCTGGGGCGTGGAAACGCCAAAC
Organism: Magnetococcales bacterium; assembly: GCA_015232645.1. GTDB lineage: Bacteria > Pseudomonadota > Magnetococcia > Magnetococcales > UBA8363 > UBA8363. The sequence goes on from JADFZF010000083.1 coordinate 8,952, forward strand.
TTCTCGATCAGATCACGACGATTGATCCGGCCTTCCCAAAACAGACGGAACTCAATGAATTCCATACGGCGCTCCACCCCCCATCGGAGGAGTTGGATAGCCTTTGCCTTGTCTCGCGTAGTTCTTGGGGGCATCTCGTAACCGTATATAAACTTGATTGGCTCACATCGCCATGCACGTATAGTTTATAATCCTACACTGCTTCACAGTCAAGGCCTCTGCCAGGAGTTGGGCGCAGAAGGTTTCTATCAGGAGAGGGGAGGAGTTATGCCGCCTCCCGGTGGTAGGACCGGATGATTCCACCAAGTGCCTCCTTGCTTTGGATCGTTCCGGTTTCCTTTGGCCGACAATCCACCTGCAGGACATTGTTCCCGATCCCTTCGCCGGAATGCGGTCGCTCGGTGTTGTAGTGGCGGACCCAGGTCGTCAGGATGTAGGTGAGTTGGGACCGGCTGAAACAGACGAAGAAATCCAGACACTCCCGCTTCAGGGTGCCGATGAAGGACTCGCAGAAGGCATTGGCCTGGGGTGCGCCATGGGGAATCTGGATAACCCGGCCCCCTTCTGATTTCCAGACCTCGTTGAACGGCCCGGAGAACTTGGTGTCGGCGTCGCGGATCAGGAATCGGGGCTTGAGGCCTTGCTCATCGCACCACATCAGGGCGTTGCGGGCTTGCTGGGTCACCCAGGCGCTGTCGGGGGAGTAGATCGGCGCGCTGCAGAAAACCCGTCGGCTGCCCAGATGGATGAAGACCAGGGCGTAGGCCGTCAGCTTGCCCATGGGGGTGAAGATGTCCTTGGTGAAGAAATCGCAGGCCACGACGGACTCCAGGTGGGCTTTGATGAAGGTCAGCCAGGGCAGGGGCGGTTTCTTCTTCTCCTTTTCGGGGGTGGGGTGGATGTCGGCTTCCCGCAGAATTCGCTTGACCGTGGTGGCACCGGCATACAGCCCCAGCTTCTTGAGTTCCCCGGCGATGCGCCGGTAGCCCCAGAGGATGTTCTCCTTGGCCATGAGGATGGCGGCGTCCCGCAGTTCTTGGGTCAAACGGGGGCGTCCGAGCTGCTTGAAGGGTTCTCCTTTGTTGGTTTGGCTGACCCAACGCCGGTAGGTGGTGGGCTTGACGATCTCCATCAGGTCGGCGACATTGTGGTCGCACTCGGCACCGATGCGGAGAAGTTCCGATTTTTCCTCGGGCGATAGGGAAATCCGCTTGGTCGTCACCCGCGCCTGAAGGATACGGATCTGGGCCTTGAGAAACCGGATCTCGGCGTTGTGCCGAGGGCTGAAGAAGTGGGCCACCATGGTCCACAGGAGGAACACGAACGAACTCGCCATCGCTGAAACCGCCCTTGCGCCGTTTTGAAAAAATGGCTCGAAGCCATGCAGATGGCGGCATCCTACATTTCGGCACGGCTCTCAGAAAGGGTGGGCAGGAGGGTAGCCTTCCGCCCACCCAATTCGTGGCCTTCGGTCAGCATCTCTTCCCCGGCGAGGTCGGGGTGAAATCGCCTGGGATAGCTCCCCACCCAGTTCCAGCCCGGAACGGTCGCGGCCCTGACTCCGATCCGCTTCCAGGGAGTGGATCAGAGAATTCCCATCCTTTTTCCAGATTCTCTTTCTTCCCCAATCAGTTGCCACGCCTTGCGGTCTCGCTCGCCTGTTCGAGAATCGGGTAAACCTTCTCTGTTGAACCACACAGAAATTTCAAAGAATTCACGATCTGGGGGTGGTTCGCTCCAGGTCATCAGTCGAGGAGAGTTCATGCAGAATGGTTTCCGCAACCGGGATGTCCGTCAGCATCTGTTCCCGAGCAGTACGACGCCAGAAGATCAACGTCGCCATGCGGCAGCGGTCACTCGGAAATTTATGATGCTCCGCGCCTACGGATTGATCAAGAAGGTCACCGGAACCCACCGCTACCATCTCACCGACAAGGGGCGATCCATCATCACTGCCCTGATTACCGCCCGGAATGCAAGTGCGGAATCTTTAACAAAATTGGCAGCTTGAAAAAATCCTCGCGGGAAGCGCGGAAACCTGGGGATAGTAATATAATGCGCCTATTTTGACACATATCCTGGCATTCAATAAACAGTTTAAAGAAAATTAACGCTTATGGGGGATTGCCCCCAGGGTTTTGCTTTTGTTTTTTTGTTTTGACCTTGCTTGGCA
>JADFZF010000084.1 GCA_015232645.1 Magnetococcales bacterium
CGGAGCGCCATCACTTCCAACTATAGACTTTCAGCCAAGCGGCCTGGATCCCAGATCTCAACCATCGGGACCGGGACTTCGACTATATGATCCTATCCGTATTTCATCACCAGCGTCTTCCATACGCTCCACCCCCTCGACATACCAGACCATCGGTGCCTGCCACTCCGCGTCGCCTCGTCGCGAGCGCTTACGGCAACCCCACACCCTTGCAACCGGCAGCCTCTCAGTCACGGAACACCTCATGTCCTCACGTCTGACCGTTCTCGACTTTCCACGTTTCAAAGCGGAAAACCGTCCCATCGTGTGTGTTACCGCCTACGACTATACCTTTGCCAAACTCCTGGACAACGCCGGAGTCGATCTGCTCCTCGTCGGGGATTCCCTGGGGAATGTCATCCAAGGACATGACACAACGCTTCCCGTCACCCTTGATGACATGATCTACCATACCAAAGCGGTCGTACGCGGATCGCGCAAGGCCTTTGTCGCCTGCGACCTTCCCTTCGGCTATTGCCATCGGTCTTCCGATGTCGTATTGGAAGCTGCCATACGTGTCCTCAAGGAAACCGGAGCCCAGGCGGTCAAAGTGGAAGGAGGTGCCTCGGTGGTCGATAGCATCCGCGCCCTGACATCGCTGCAAATTCCCGTTTTGGCTCATGTGGGGCTGACCCCTCAGGCGGTCCATGCCTTCGGCGGTTTCAAGGTTCAGGGACGTGGAGCCGCTGCCGATAAAGTGTTGGCTGATGCCGTTGCGGTAGAAACGGCGGGGGCCTTTGCCGTGGTCCTGGAAGGTATCCCCGCGCCGCTGGCCGAAAAAATCAGCAGGCAACTCATCATCCCGACCATCGGCATCGGCGCCGGCCCGGGATGTGATGGTCAAGTTCTGGTGGTCTACGATCTGTTGGGATTCTATGACGGGTTCAAACCGCGCTTCGTCAAACGTTACCTGGAGGGGGGCGATCTGATCCATCTGGCCGTCAGCCGATTTGCCGAAGAGGTACGAAATCGGACTTTTCCAGACCATGAGCACAGTTTCAATGATTAACTACCCACAAACATCCATCGAACGATATGCCCGCCTTGGCCTTGGGGATGCTCCATGGAAATATTGACCAATCGTGATGAAATTCGCGCCTGGGCGGTTGAAAACCGGAAAGCTGGCCACAGCATCGGCTTTGTCCCAACCATGGGCGCCCTGCACGCCGGGCATCTTGAACTCCTCCGTACCAGTCAGACCCAAACCGACCGGACTGTCGTCTCCATTTTCGTCAACCCCTCCCAATTCGGGCCGGCGGAAGATTTCAATCGCTATCCCCGGGTCATCGAACAAGACAAACACATGCTCCGACAGGCGGGTTGCCACGCCCTGTTTTATCCCGGCGTTGCCGCCATTTATCCACAACATTTCCAAACCTCCGTTACCGTCGAACCCCTGGGATCCGACCTGTGCGGTCGCGAACGCCCGGGACACTTCCAGGGCGTCGCCACCGTGGTGACGATTCTGCTTAACCTGGTCCGGGCCGATCAGGCCTTTTTTGGTTTGAAAGATTACCAACAGTTCGTCATCATCCAACGGCTGGCTCAGGACCTGAACCTGGAGTCGAAAATCGTCGGCGTCCCCACCATTCGCGAACCGGATGGCTTGGCCATGTCCAGCCGCAATCGCTACCTCAGCCAGGAAGACAGACAACGCGCCGCCGCCATCCATGCCGCCCTGGCCGCCGCAAAATCCGCTTTCACGGCTGGTGAAAAAAGGTCGGGACGTCTGGAGGCCATTGCCCGCCGCATCCTCACCGAGGCAAGCATCCATCGCATCCAATACATTTCCGTTCGATCCGCTACCACTCTCCTGCCCATCAATACCGTCCATACGGATGGCGTCATTCTTACCGCAGTCAAAGTGGGAGAGACGAGATTGATCGATAATATGTTGTTGAATCTTCCAGATCAGGCGTCGCCTTCGTCATGAAACGTATGGACCAACAAACGACGCTGTCAGGCAACAATGACATCTTTGTTGAAATCAACCTGCCCAACGTAGGCCTGAAAGGCAACCAAATCCAGACGTTCAAACACCAGCTATCGGAAAGGAATGGGTGATAATGGAAGTTTCCTTGCTCAAATGTAAACTGCATCGGGTCACCGTGACGGAATCCCATCTGGATTACGAGGGTTCCTGTGCCATTGACGAAGCCCTTATGGAAGCCTCCGGTATTCGCGAATACGAGCAGATTCACCTCTGGAACGTCACCAACGGTGAACGGTTTACGACCTATGCCATACGCGGGCAACGAGACAGCGGCATGATATCGGTCAATGGCGCCGCCGCCCACAAGGCCGATCCCGGAAACATCATGATCATCGCCGCTTTTGCCCAAATGAACGAAACCCAGGCCGATCGTTTCAGGCCCAAATTGGTCTATGTGGATGCCGACAATCGCATCACCCATATCGGCAACGCCGTCCCGGCCCAGGCGGCCTGATAATGATCCTGCCTCACGTCCGCACGTTGGCCTGGGGTGTTTCGGTCGGGGCGGTGACGGGTCTTCTTTTTTGGGCACCTGTGACCGGCGCCGAAATGGTGGATCCCAAAATCGGGATCGGTTCCGGCCCACGGGTTGAAAAACTGCCGCCCAGAGTGGGTGGCCGCGAGTCGCGAGCCTTAACGGCAGAACCGACTCCGGAAGTCGCCGATGCTCCCGCGGAACGTTTGGAACCCCGGGAGGTCGCTGAAGAGCAGTTGCCCAATTTTGGTGGTGACGAGGTGGGATTCTATCCCCCACTCGCCTTGACCAAACGAGTAGTGGGACAGGGATCCAACCATCTGAACCCGCACACGGCCCCCAATCTCACCCTGTTTCTCGCCGAATGGGCGCTCAACTCCGGGGCTGCCCTGCGCAACCCCGAATGGCTCAGAATCAAGGCGGGCGCTCTGATTGTCCTGGAACGCTACTCCGAGGCCCTGGACGTCATGGAAAATCTTCCCCCCTTTTTGTTCAAGGAAGACCCGCTGCTGACATTGCAATTGGCCCATGTCTATCTGGTCAACGGCAACTTCAAACAGGCCCAGGATCACTTTTCCCGTTTTCTGTTGCTCCATCCGCAAAACTTCCAGGTCAAGGAGGCTGAAAAGGGGATGGTCATGACGGTCCTGGCGGCGGGTGAATTGGATCAGGCCGAGCTTTTGTTCAACATGATGACCGAAACGAGCGACAAAAGAATCCGTAACGATCCTGACCTGACCGCAGCCATGGGACGGTTTCATTACCGCAAAGGACGACGGGGGGAAGCTGAACGATGGCTGAAAATCCTGACATCCTATCCCCCGCCCGGTGCTTTTGACCGCCGGCGGCAATGGCGCCGGGATGTGGCTGAACTGACCATCCTGCTGGGAAACTGGTCCAAGGGAATGTCCATCCTGGAGGAACTGTTGGCTGAATACCCGGGACCAGCCACTCTGGCCTTGCACTCCCGCTTAATGGATTCCGCTCCGCCCAACGCCCCTTGCGGTCCCAAGGAAAACATTCCCGGAGAACGGCTGTTCTGGTTACGGCTGCTCAGAGATACCCAAGCCGATGTATTGGAACGAGAAATCGCCCTGAAGATATTGCTTGAGACAGAGATTCAAAAACCGTTGGGCCTGGTACGCCCCGAAGGCGTCCTGGCGCCGGAAAAGATTCTACCCGACTTGACCTCCTCCGATGCGGCGGTACTCTATGCTTCCCATGCTTGGCGTAACCATCAATACAAGGAAGCCTGGGCCTTGTTGCAGGATGTCCCTGGAGAATTGGCCGACGCCTGGCGCTTGGCGATTCTGGCCACCGATTTCATCCCCACCGAAGAGGTCAACCCCAAGGCTTGGATCGCTGACCTCCCCAACCCACGATCTCCCCAGGCCAAAATCATCGCCGAACCCCTGGCTGCCGCCATGTTGGGATTCACCGCCAAGATGGACCTCTCGGAGGCCAAAAGGATTCGCGGATTTCTGAAAAGGCTGCCACCCGAGTCGAAGGACCATGGGGCGATCATCGACGTTCTCGGCCTTCAAGCCGCCATGGCCCGCGAACTGAACGAAGAACCCCAGGTGGCCTTGACTCTCTATCTTGAACTGGTTCTGAGCGGTGGACCGGAGGGGGTGAATCGTCACTGGCCCTGGTATGTCTCTGAAACCCCTGCTCAGGCGGTCATCCGTCTGCTCGAAGGGACCGGACGAATGATCGAAGCGGCAGAATTCAAAAAAATCTGGATGCCACCCGCTTCCCAGACCACCTGTAAATAGATGTCAACCATTGGATTCCCCGTTGAAAGCATTAATGACGGGCCGTGGATGGGCCATCTCCCGTCCCACAGGGTGGAGGGCGTTTCCTCCTGAAAACAGCACGGACCACATCCCATTTTCTTCAGCTGCAACCCATCAGTCAACTTTGCACATCCCCCCTCCAGAGCGATAGAATACACCCCGTGAAAGGTCCAATGACCAGTCAATGGCATGGGTCTGCGGGGGGAGCCCCCTGCCCGGACTCGTCCCATTCACTGGTCATCACCTTCCGAGTCGTATGACGACATCGGAAACAACCCGTGCCGACTCAAACCCCATCGACCAGTCGCAACTCTGACCATGGCATGGAACTTCCCTTTATCGCCGGGAAATACAAAATAAATAAACTATAAGGAGAAACAAATATGAGTTTTTTCTCGAAGCTCACCGGTGAATTTATCGATATTGTCGAATGGACCGATGACTCTGCCGATACCCTGGTCTACCGTTTCGAACGCTACGACAACGAAATCAAATATGGCGCGCAACTGGTTGTCCGTGAAACACAACATGCCCTTTTCGTCAACGAAGGCAAACTGGCGGACGACTTCGGCCCGGGCATGTATACCCTGGAGACGAAAAACATTCCCATCCTGACGACCCTCAAGGGGTGGAAATACGGCTTTTCCAGCCCGTTCAAAGCGGAAGTCTATTTCGTCAGCATGCGCACTTTCACCAATATCAAGTGGGGAACCAAAAATCCAATCATGCTGCGAGACCCGGAGTTTGGACCGGTACGTTTACGCAGTTTTGGCAATTTCTCGCTGCGGGTTATCGATCCAAAAAAATTGCTCCTGGCCATGGTGGGGACGGAAGGGCGTTTCACTCTGGATGAAATCACCGAACAGCTCAAATCTCTTTTCATCACCCGCTTTGCCGATACCTTGGCCACCAGTCACATTCCCCTTTTGGACCTCTCGACCCAGTATGACGATCTTGGGTTGCTGTTGGAAAAAAAGATCGGCCCTGAATTTCAGGAATACGGCCTCGAACTTCTCAAACCCCTGGTGGAAAACATATCGCTCCCCGAAGAGGTGGAAAAGATATTGGATAAACGTACCGGCATGGGGATGATCGGCGATTTGGGGGCCTTCAACCGCTTTCAGGCCGCCGTGGCCATCGAGAAAGCGGCGGAAAATCCTGGACAGGCGGGAGGAATGATGGGAATGGGAATCGGAATGACCATGGGACAACAGTTGGCCTCACCGGTCGCGCAGGCGCCACTCCCGCCCCCGCCACCGTTGGCTCCCCCACCCTTACCAACGACCAGCTCTCAATACCATCTGGTCATCCAGGGACAACAACAAGGCCCCTATGACTTGGCAGGAGTTCGGCAATGGCTGGCATCGGGACAGGTCACCGGACAAACACTGGCCTGGAAACCCGGAATGCCGCAATGGCAGGCGCTGCAACAATTTCCCGAATGGGCCACCATGGCAGGTTCTCCCCCCCCTCCCCCGCCACCCGCGGCAGGGGGACCCCCACCCTTGCCACAGCCATCGATCCCTTCTTGAAGCAGGCCATCCTGCGGATAGGATTCACATACAGCGGCAGGACCGGTGAATCGGATGGGCGCTTCAAGGATTGGCTCTTTTCCTGACCTGTCTATCGCGACAACTGCGGCAACTACAACAATTTTTCGGTGGTTCGAACCATCCAATCCCCTCCTCAGACCCTGGACAATGAGACTCTGGTCGGAAGGACGCCCCATGAAAAAACAAAATTCCCAGCCTGGACCATCCCCATGGGCCGATGCTCGGCCGCAGGAATCGCAACCTGGACCACAAACGTTTCCCTGTGCTCAATGCGGCGCCAGCCTCACTTTTTCCCCGGGGATCACTTCCCTGAAATGCGATCATTGTGGCCATACCCAGGAGGTCCCCCTGGTGCGGAAGGAAATCCCGACATTGGACTATCATGCCTGGCTCGAAAAAGGACACGCCGACAAGCATATGGAAGACATCATGGTCGTTCAGTGTTCGGCATGTGGCGCTTCGCTGGAACCAGAACGGGAAACCGTGGCCCTTCCCTGCCCCTTCTGCGGCAACCCCATGGATTTGCATGAGACCTCCCACCGTCGCATCAAACCTTCAAGCCTGTTGCCTTTCAAGGTGGACAAAAAAATCGCCAGGGAAAGTTTTAAACAGTGGGTTTCAAGCCGATGGTTTGCCCCCAACCGACTGAAAATGGCCGCACGGAGTGAAACCCCTCTCAGTGGTCTGTACGTCCCCTATTGGACCTACGATTCCCAGACTGGCAGCGACTATCAGGGACAAAGGGGAATCCATTACCAAGAGAGGGAAACCTATACCACCACCGAGGACGGACGTTCCGTGGAAAAAACGCGCACCGTTACCCGAACCCGCTGGAGTCATGTCAGCGGTCACGTGGAACATTGGTTTCATGACGTTCTGGTCATGGCCAGCAACAAACTGCCGCAGCAGATCGCCGACCGGCTGGAGCCCTGGGACCTGGGCAACCTGGTGGGCTACGATTCCAGCTATGTCAGCGGCTTCCGGGCCCAGAGCTATCATGTGGGCTTGGAGGAGGGATTTGCAATCGCCAAAGGCAAGATGGCCCCAGTCATCGACGACCTGGTCCGACGCGATATCGGCGGCGACGAACAACGGGTCGATGCCATCTCCACCCATTACAGCGCCACCACCTTCAAACACATCTTGCTGCCCATCTGGCTCAGCACCTATCGTTTCGGCAATAAAACCTATCCATTCCTGATCAACGGACGCACCGGCGAAGTGCAGGGAGAACGACCCTACAGCTGGATCAAAATCACTCTGGCCATTCTGAGTGTCGCCGCCGTGCTGGGTGGCGTGTGGTGGAAATATGGCGACCAAATCCTGGCCGCCGTCAAATAACCGTTCGGTTCTCCATACGACTTGGACAACCCACAATATCGACCGATCAGCGGGATGGATCTGAGCGAGGGGGGGGCATCCCCTCAGGGGATGGGACATGTTGCCCCATCCCCTGAGGCCCCATTCAAGTCCAACCGGCAATTTTTTTCCTGACCTCCTCGGCCTGATCCCGCTGGCCCGACTGCAGCAGAGCGCGAAAATATTCTTCCACCAACTTTTCGGCAAAAGGCCAGGAATTCCGGTCGGTTTCCTTATCCAACAAATCGAAGGCCCGACGCAAAAAATACAACCCTTCGCTCACGGCTCCCAAATGGAATAAATTGGTTCCCAATTTATAACTGCCGAACAGGTTATCGGGCTCTCGGCCCAACCAGGTCCTGAGTATGCCGATATTGCGCCATAATTTTTCCCGGTTCTCCCCCTCTTGATAGCCCAGATGAAGCAAACGAACCCCCTCCACCACAGCAAGACGATGGTTGGGCCAATGGACGTACAGAGAGTTGGCCACACTCTCATGCACTGGATTGGAAAAACGTATATCGGGATGATTGTTGAACAGACGGATGGCCTGACTGGAGGTGATGCTGCCATCGGCCATGAGATTGTCGATGGTAATGATGAAACCAGGGGCGGAGGCCTCCCGACAGGATGCCCGGAGCAGCAAACCGGCACGGGGGGTGTCTTGAAGAATTTCGTCGCAATCGATATTCAAGATCCAGGAATAGCTGGCCAGGCTGATCCCCAAATTTTTCGGAGTGGAAAAATCGTCACACCACGGGGTTTCGATCAGCCTTGCCCCCGCCTGCCGCACCAGTTCCAGGGTTTCATCCCTGGAACCGGTATCGACAAAGATGACTTCATCTGCCACATCCAGAATGGGAGGGAGGCTTTGTCTGAGGTGATGAGCCTCATCCCGTCCCATCATGACAACAGAAAGTCCTTCCCTTCGGGATGAGGACATCGGGTCCTATTTTTTCTCGCCGATGATGGTGACACCGGGCAACTCCTTACCTTCCATCAGCTCCAGGAAGGCGCCACCGCCGGTGGAGATGTGCGACATGGAGCTGGCGACGCCGGCCTGCTTGACGGCTGCATCGGTATCACCGCCACCGACCACCGAGATGGCCCCACTCTGGGACACCGTCTTGGCCATGGCCATGGTCCCCGCGGCATAGGCCGGTTTTTCGAACATTCCCAAAGGTCCGTTCCAAACGATGGTACGGACGCCACCCAGCTCCTCATTGAACAATTTGACCGATTCCGGACCCACATCCAAACCCATCCAGCCGTCGGGAATGGCATCCACCGGGAATACCTTGGTCGGAACACCATCATCCATGGACTGGGCGCACACCGCATCCACGGGAAGGATCAGGCGCACCCCTTTGGCCTTGGCCTTGGCCTCTGCATCGGCAGCCACCTTCAATTGATCGTCTTCCACCAGGGAGGTTCCGGTGTTGTAGCCGCGGGCCTTGAAAAAGGTGAAGGCCATGGCGCCGCCGATGATAATTTTATCCACCTTGTCCATCAGGGCTTCGATCACACCGATTTTGCTGGACACTTTGGCGCCTCCGAGGATGGAGACCACCGGACGCTGGGGAGTACGAACCACTTTGTTGAAATAATCGATTTCCGCGGCCATGAGATAGCCGGCCACCGAGGGGGGGATCCGTTCGCCCACACCGACGTTGGAAGAATGGGCGCGATGGGCGGTTCCGAAGGCATCGTTGACGGCGACATCGGCAAGCCGGGCAAAGCCATCCGCCAGAGCAGGATCGTTCTTGGTTTCGCCGGCATGAAAACGGACGTTCTCCAGCAACAGGACTTCGCCCGGCTTCAGGGCGTTGACCATGGCTTCCACCTCGGGTCCAACGCAATCGGGAGCCAGCTTGACCTCTTGCCCCAGAAGCATGGCGAGGCGTTCCGCCACCGGCTTCAAAGAGAGGGTCGGAATCACCTTGCCCTTGGGACGGCCCATATGGGATGCCAGAATCACCCGGGCTCCGTCCTTGATCGCCTTGCGAATGGTCGGCAAGGCTCCGCGAATGCGGGTATCCTCGCGGATCGTACCGCTCTCGGTCATGGGCACGTTGAAATCAACGCGAATAAAAACCCGTTTACCCTTCAATTCCACATCGTCAATAGTTAGTTTGTTCATTCCATTTTCCTTTCCAAGGCTTCAGGCATAATTGTCGTCCAACACCCGCTGTGGCAGTTGTAACACCGATGACAGTAAAATCTCAACGGTTTCCTGCTGACTTTCTACACCATTGAACACATTACGAACGATGGACTGGCGTAACGCCCCCTCATCCGCCGCTTTCATGGCCCCCATGTAAGCCCGACACCTGCCCATGGCATTGTGTATGATGACCCGCATCCGCGCCCCGATCCTGATGTCATTGACCCCGCGCTGACGCAAACTCTCTTCGAACCCCTCGAAGGTCATATCCCACAACCCCTGCAGCAGATCCTGTTCATCCTTCAGGGCCACCAACACCACCGCCACCGCCAGAATCATCACCTCGAAACGCAGGGAAAAATCGTCCTTCAACCCCAACCGATCCTCACGGGTCCACTCCAACACCTCATCGACAATGCGACCGTGCATCGCCATGACCCGCTGGCGCAACTCATTATTTTGATGGCGCCCGGCAAAGAGACGCGAGAGCAAAAATGTCATGGAAACTTTGCTCCAGACCTGGCCGGTAGTATCATGGCCGCTGTACGATAGCAGAATTTCGTCAACTTTGACCCCGTGTTCCCAACAAAAACCATGCCTGCAACTCCGTTCTTCATCCATGTCTTCCTTATCGCTCTTTCGCTATTTTTAACAGCTTGTCAAGCCGTTATCAGCGAATCAGGCAATATCATCGAGCCGGCCAAGGTGGACCAGATCCAAGCCGGTGTCTCCAACCGCGACGAGGTTCTCAGACTCCTGGGCCCCCCCACCCTGGTCAACTCCTTCCGTCAGGAACGGTGGATCTACATCCAGGACCGCAAGTTTAAAAACATGCAACGCACCTTCTCAAGGGTGGCCAATCGCCTGGAGATTACATTCGACGACAACGGCATGGTCAAGGATATTAAACGCAACTTCAACGAAACCCTTTACGACCCGCGCGAGGTGGCCAAACCATCGGACGAAAAAAGTTATACAAAATGGCTGTTTGGCGGTGAATTCAGCAAACCTTCCACCGACCCTAGGCCTGAAGAAGTCAAAAAGGAGTCCACGGGATCGGGTTCCTTTCTGCCTACCTTTCTGACGGGAAACGGTCCAACCACCTCCACCGATGGCAAACACAAATCAAAACCCGAGGAATCGGCCCCCCTGGCCAAGGACCCCGGTCGACAATATGGGGAATCCACCCCCCCCTCCCTGACTGACACTACTGAAAAAAAAGAAACTATTCAAGGACATGCCGATCCTGAAGATCAATCCTCATGGTCTTTATGGCCCATGGAGAAAAAAATTCAGACCTCCCTGAGTGTTCCCAAAATGGAAACGGACAACAAGGGAACCCTGACCCTCGATACTCCCGGTCAAGACCCCGCGAACGTCGATACCCACCATCCCGACTTGCCCAAAACGGGCTCCGGACTTGCCGAAGACATACCCCCCAGGACCGTATTGCAACCTCCGAGCGGCAGCGATCACATCAATTCTCCGGAAACGCCTC
>JADFZF010000085.1 GCA_015232645.1 Magnetococcales bacterium
CACGCCGTAGCCGCCGCCGCTCCAAAAATGGATCCGCTGCATCACTTCCATGTCACCAAATACCTTAACCTGGCCTATCTGGGGCTCGATATCGCGATCTCCAACGCCGTCCTGTGGATGTGGATCGCCGCCGGGCTGGTCATGCTGTTTTTCCACCTGGCCTTCAAAAATCCCCGTATCATTCCCGGTCGCATGCAAAGCCTCGGAGAAGCGGGATACCTTTTCGTCCGCGGCATGATCGACGATATCATCGGCGACAAAGGTCGTCCGTTCTTCCCATACATCTTCACTCTGTTCTTCTTCATCCTCTTCTGCAATCTCTCGGGATTGATCCCCGGTTCCTTCACCGTCACCTCTCAGCTCATCGTCACCGCCACCTTTTCCCTGACCATCGTGGGGTTCTCCTTTGCCTACGGTTTTTACCTCCACGGAATCCATTATTTCAAATTTTTTGTCCCTAGCGGTGTCCCCGTCCTGCTGATGCCGTTGATGGTGCCTATCGAAATCATTTCATTCCTGGCCAGACCCGTTTCCCTGGCCGTTCGTCTGTTCGCCAACATGACCGCTGGACATACCATGTTGGCCGTCATGTTCTTGTATGTCATCAGTCTGCCATGGTGGGGCGCCTGGCTACCCTTCGGTTTTACCATCATTTTTACCGGGGTGGAAATCTTCATCGGATTCATCCAGGCCTACATCTTCACCATTCTGACCTGTGTCTATATCAATGATTCAATACACATGCATTGACATCCGCATAGGAACGTGGCACACATAGACCCTGTTCATTTTCAAGCTCGCCTTAGGAAGGAGAAAGTTCAATGGATGCCACAGCAGCTGCTTTGATCGGGATGGGACTTGCCGCATTGGGATTCGCCGGCTCGGGTGTCGGCCTGGGGGTTCTGTTCGGTAAAGCCATTGAGGCCATCGCCCGTCAGCCCGCGGCAGAAGCACAACTCGCCAAATACATCTGGATCGGCATGGCCTTCGTCGAGGCTGTGGCCCTCTATGGTCTGGTCGTTGCGTTCATCATCATGGGCAAGGCTTGATTCGACCATGATCGCCACCGCCTATGCCGCTACCGGGGAGCACGCCACGGCCGGATCAGGCATGCCCCAGTTTGAACCTTCGGTGTTCCAACACGAGATCATCTGGAGCATCGCATCATTCTTTATCCTTCTGTACCTCCTGCGGAAGTATGTCCTGCCACCCATCGAAAAAATCCTGGATGAGCGCAGTGGCAAAATTCGCTCCGATCTGGATGCGGCTGAAAAGAGTCGTCTCGATGCCGAAAAAATCAGTCGGGAAATAAACGAGCAACTCAGTTCCGCTCGAAAAATCGCTGAGCAGACCATTGAGGACGCACGTCAGGAGACCGCCAGGTTTCGGGATCATGCCAGAGAGGCGTTGAACCAGGAACTGGCCAAAAAGAAAAACACCGCCATGGCGGAAATCGAAGCCGCCAAACAGGCTGCCATGGCGGAATTGCACCATGCCATCGTTGACATCTCCATGCTGGCCACTGAAAAACTCATCGCTAAAAGCATGTCAAAAAATGATGTCAATAAGGTCGTTCAGGAAACGCTCACCGCGATTCAGGACGATCAGGCGAAGCTTCACTGATCAGGTCGGCATCAGGTCGGCCCCTGACTCAATGGACTTGAGACGACGCTGGTTAGGCTTTCCGATTGCGCGACAATGAGTGAAGATAACCTTCACTCGCTGCCGCCGATTGATTGCGGAAGAGGCAGGGCTGCCCCGTGGGGTTAGGGGCAAAGCCCCATGATCCTGAATCGCCTTTCTCCCCCCCTCCCTTCTGCTGAAGGTTTATGGCGTACAGAAAAAAATGCCCCGGTAGGGGGGGGGGCTCCCCCACCTTTGGTCGTTGCTGCCCCAGGAAGGGACCCCCTGCCGGGAATTCTGAAACACGGCCGTCGCCCTCCTAGGTGATTGCAAACGCACGCTGCCCAGGAGGGGTCACGGCCCAACTTCAGATCTGTGTCTCGCGTTGCGCGCCTATTGGGCTTTGGTGAAGGAGAATGAGAAAACGCATAACCTGTGATCAATGGATTGGCTTGGGAGGTCAAGAAACATCCGGTTCCCCAGCGACCTGGATGGACGGATGCCGGGAAAAGACGTTATTTTTTCACAGAAGGGATGTTTTTGTCGATAAACAGGATATCATCTGGATAGACAAGACCCAAATCGCGGCGGGCCACCTCTTCCAGGACGACCACATCCTTGTCCAAAAGGGTGATTTCCTCTTTCAATCGTTCAATACGTTCTTCCACTTCGCGGTTGTCTTGTCGGACCACGAGAAGCTGCTGTTTGGTTTGCCGCCAACGTACCAGCCCTTGGTCTCCGAACCAAAGCAAATATTGGGCCCAGCCGTTGGCAGTCAAAAGAAAAAGGCCTGCCATGACCCATGCCGAATTACTTCTCTCCGGGGTGGGCGAGCTGGTCTCCTCTTCAACCTTGAAACTATTGCGCATCATGAGCAACTCCAATACGTTGTCCCAGTCTTTCCTACGCTTTGCCCTTGAAAGCAATGTCCTTCGTTTCGGAGGCTTTACCACGAAGGCGGGGCGCGACAGTCCCTACTTTTTTGATGCCGGACTTTTCAATTCCGGAGCGACACTGGAAGCCCTCGGTCGCTTCTATGCCGATACCATCCAGCAACAAAACCTCGATATTACCATGCTTTTTGGACCAGCCTACAAGGGAATTTCCTTGGCGACGGCGGTTGCGATTGCCCTCTCACGATACTACAAACGTGACCTCCCGGTAGCCTTCAATCGGAAAGAGGCCAAGAGTCACGGCGAGGGGGGGCACATGATCGGCTCTCCACTGTCAGGTCGGGTTCTGGTTGTCGATGATGTCATCAGCGCCGGGACATCGATTCAGGCGGCCGCTTCCTGGATTCGGGAAGCTGGAGCCGAGTTGGCAGGGGCGGTCATTGCACTGGATCGGCAGGAGCGTGGCAATCAGGATCACCGGAGCGCGACCCGGCAGGTTGAGGAGACCTACGGGATCCAGGTAACGGCCATTGCCCGGTTGGACGATTTGATCCAGTTGCTCGCCGCCGATCCCCATCGCCAGGGACAGTTACAATCGATTCTTGAATACCGCAACCGCTATGGGGCGTAGCGTCATCATTTTCGACCCGTATGTTTCATCCAGACTGCCCCGCCGGAGGTTGTTGAACGGTTGGCGGGGCGGGTCCTCTGCCGGGTCCAAGGGTCATTTGCACATCTTGACTGATTTGACCGCCTTTCCGGACCCTTTAAGCGTTACGGTGTAACTGAAATTTTGCTTTCCGTTGGAAAATTCAATGTGCATCTTGCCCTTTCTGCCGACGTTATCCAAAAGGCCCTCGGTGTTCTCCAGATATTGCCAACGCCAATTGCTGTCCTTGGCGGCAGCGTCCTTGACGAAAGAGATATCCCGAGGTTTGTCATTATCGAACTTGATCGTCACCTTGTCATGCGCCAAGCCGATGCGGGGTTTTTCGGTGAACAACTCGCCATAGTAATCCTCGGCAGGGAATAGGGCCAGGATGGCGGCGGGTTGCCGGTCATTGTCGTGCAGTTGGATTTCAAGTTTGCATGTATTATCGACCTTGCGTACCGTGAAAGGGCCACTTTTAAACATTTCGCCGGCCTGAAGAGTGCCCCAAGGGGTCGACAAGATCAGTAGAGAGGCTAAAATAAAAGGCAGTCGCATTCCGCAGTTCTCCTCTTCGCAGCATCTGGATTAATCGGTTTACACCCGCCAGGAACCTTGCGGATGCGTAATGGGTTCCTGAGTATCCTTAATTTCGAGAACAGTCATTATAGCCTGTTCAAATTCATCCCGCCAGACCTTCTATGTAAAAAAGCATGGCAAGATGAAAATCGATCAGCGACAATGACCTTGTTTGGTATCTCCTGGCGGTGGTTGGCTGTATTACTTTAGGAAGGTCAGGTTGAGTATGGAAAAGGGACAGAACGAGCCAAACCAGTGGATGGGAGGGGAACGGGGAGGGACCGCTTCCTTCCCCATGGGAAGGTAGGGGCGAATCCCTAAAGGTGTGGTTTTATTTTTCTTCGTCCCCCTCCCACCAGGGATTTTTTGATCGCCGCGAGACAGGAAACGGTGCGAAGGGAGATAGGCAACTAAAATAAAAATAATCAATTCGAGGACTCGTCCCAAGTTCCGTCGGTCGAGGACAGTCCCTTCCATCCCCTGCACTGGTCACGCTGCACCTCCCAGGTCGTGTGGTCTCGGTTCCATGCAGGAAACAATCGAGGAGAAATCCGTCATGGCCAAGGTTGGACACAGACACTGGTTGTCGTCGATGTTGAAACAGCGGCTGCTGATTCTGGACGGTGCCATGGGCACTATGATCCAAAAGAAAAACTTGAGTGAAACTGAATTTCGTGGAGACCGTTTCCGTTATCACCCGGTGGACCTCAAGGGAAACAATGATTTGTTATCATTAACCCAGCCAGATGTGGTGCGGGAGATTCACAGCGCCTATCTGGAAGCTGGCGCCGATTTGGTTTCCACCAACACCTTCAACGCCAACGCCATATCGCTGGCCGATTATGGTATGACCGATCTGGCCTATGAGATCAATTTCGTGGGGGCAAAACTGGCCAGAGAGGCCTGTCAGCGTCATGAGACGACCCGTGGGGGGGATCCTCGTTTGGTGGTGGGCATTCTGGGACCGACCAATCGAACCGCTTCCATCTCCCCGGATGTCAATCATCCAGGCTTTCGCAACGTATCCTTTGCGGAGCTGTTCGATGCGTATGCCATAGCGTTGCGTGGCTTGGTTGATGGCGGGGTGGACTGCCTCATGGTGGAGACGATATTCGACGCCCTGAATGCCAAAGCGGCCTTGATGGCCATCATGGAATTCAATGAATCCCGCTCCGAGGCTGTTCCCATCATGATTTCCGGTACCTTGACCGATGGTTCGGGACGCACCTTGACGGGGCAGACGGTCGAAGCCTTCTGGAACTCGGTCGCCCACGCCGAACCTTTGTCCATGGGATTCAACTGTGCCTTGGGGGCGGAACAATTGCGTCCCCATGTCCAGGAGCTGGCGGGAATTTGTGAACGCTACGTTTCCGTCCATCCCAACGCCGGCTTGCCTAACGAACTGGGGGGCTACGATGAAACTCCCCAAAAAATGGCAAACAAGATCAAAGAGTTTGCCCAGTCGGGATGGGTCAATATCGTCGGTGGCTGTTGCGGCACGACCCCCGATCATATTCACGCCATCGCCCAGGCGGTGGCAGGACTTCCCCCCAGAACTCCTCCTGCCCGACCATCGCAATGCCGGTTAAGTGGCCTGGAGGCTTTCAATATTGGCCCCGGATCGTTGTTCGTCAACGTTGGTGAACGCACCAACGTCTCCGGATCCCGCCGTTTTGCCCGCTTGATCCGTGAAGAGGCATTCGAGGAGGCCTTATCCATCGCCCGGAAACAAGTGGACGACGGAGCCAACATCATCGATATCAACATGGACGATCCCATGCTCAACGCCCGGGAGGCCATGGTGCGCTTTCTCAACCTGGTGGCTGCGGAGCCCGATATCAGCCGGGTGCCGGTGATGCTCGATTCTTCCGATTGGGAAGTGTTGGCTGCAGGATTGTGCTGCCTTCAAGGCAAGGGGATCGTCAACTCCATCAGTCTCAAGGAAGGTGAAGAAACGTTCCTCAAACAGGCGACCTTGGCCCGGCGTCTGGGAGCCGCGGTGTTGGTGATGGCCTTCGACGAGCACGGACAGGCCGATACCCGGGAACGACGGCGTGCCATTTGCCAGCGCGCCTACGACCTTCTGGTGCGTCGGGCAGGCTTCTTTCCCGGCGATATCATTTTTGATGCCAACGTGTTTGCCGTGGCCACCGGCCTGGAAGAACACCATACCTACGCCCTCGATTTCATCGATACCGTCGCCTGGATCAAAGCCAACCTCCCCGGGGCCCTGACCAGTGGCGGTATCAGCAACGTGTCTTTTTCCTTTCGCGGCTTCGAACCGGTTCGCGAGGCGATGCATTCGGTTTTCCTCTACCATGCCATCCGGGCGGGGCTCGATATGGGCATCGTCAATCCGGGACAGTTGACCGTCTACGAAGCGATTCCTGAAGAACTAAAGTCCCTGGTGGAAGATATTATCCAAAATCGTGATCCCCAGGCCACCGAACGCCTGCTGGTGGTGGCCGAACGCTATCGTCAGGCGACGGACAACAAAACCGAACTCCATAACGCCGAATGGCGCCAGCAACCCGTCGCCCAACGGTTGATGCATGCCATGGTCAAGGGGGTGACCGATTTCATCGAAGAGGATGTCGAACAAGCCCGGCGGGCGGCCAGTCATCCCCTGGATGTGGTCGAGGGTCCCCTCATGGACGGAATGAACCGGGTGGGAGAATTGTTCGGCTCGGGACGCATGTTTCTTCCTCAGGTGGTCAAGAGTGCCCGGGTGATGAAAAAGGCGGTTGCCTGGCTGGTCCCCCACATCGAAGCGGCCAACGACCGTCATGAAAAAGTCCGGAAAAACCGTATTCTTTTGGCCACCGTCAAGGGAGATGTCCACGATATTGGCAAAAATATCGTCAAAGTGGTCCTGCAATGCAACAATTTCGAGGTCATCGACCTGGGCGTCATGGTCCCCATGGAAACGATTTTGGAACAGGCGGAAAAACATCAAGCCGCCATCATCGGCCTTTCCGGACTGATTACCCCATCGCTGGAGCACATGGTTCGCATCGCTCAGGAAATGGAACGTCGCGGGATGACCATTCCTTTGCTTGTCGGAGGCGCCACCACCTCGCCGCTGCATACTGCAGTCAAAATTGCCCCCGCCTATTCGGGACCTGTGGCTCACGTTAGAGACGCTTCGCGGGCGGTCGGTGTGGCAACGGAATTGCTGAATTCTGCAACCAGAGAGGCCTATATCCAATCGTTGCATGCCGCCTATGAACGTCTTCGCACCAACCAGAAACAGCGTAAAATGGCCTCGATCCCTTTGAGTGAGGCGCGCAGACACCGTTTTCACTCCGATTGGTCCTTCTATTCCCCCGCTATTCCCAACCAACCCGGCATCCAAATCCTGGATCGGGTGGATCTGGCGGTGTTGCGCCATTGGATCGACTGGACCCCTTTCTTCCATACTTGGGAAATGACGGGACGCTACCCGGAAATCCTCAGCGACCCCGAACAGGGTCCCGAGGCCACTCGTCTGTACCATGACGCCCAATCCTGGCTCGATCGCATCATCCACCAACGCTCATTGACCGCCAAAGCCATTGTTGGTTTGTTCCCTGCCCACGCCACCGACCGTGACGACATCGTTCTTCACTCTCCAGACTCTGGAAAACCGTTGGGAGTGTTCCATTGTTTACGCCAACAGCAGGAAAAACCGGAAGGCAAATCATACTACGCCCTGAGCGATTTTTTATGCCCCGAAAACTTGGGACACCAGGATTGGTTGGGATTGTTTGCCGTGACCTCCGGCGTGGGACTCAAAGAAATGACCGCGGAACTGGAACGGCAGAAGGACGACTATGCGATCATCATGATTGAAGCCTTGGCCGACCGCCTGACCGAAGCGTGCGCCGAATGGTTGCATCAGGAGGTCAGGAAGCGTTATTGGGGCTATGCGGCGGATGAAGCCTTGACCCACAATGATATTTTGGCGGAAGCCTATCGGGGAATTCGACCGGCACCGGGGTATCCTTCCTGTCCCGATCATACCGAAAAACTGACATTGTTCGCCATCCTTGGGGTCACACGGGCCATCGGCATTCATCTGACCGACAGTCAGGCCATGATACCGCAGGCGTCGGTCTGTGGCATGATGTTTGCTCACCCCGATGCCCGTTATTTCCATGTGGGACGCATTATGCCGGATCAGGTCGCCGATTATGCCAAGCGCAAGGGGATTTCAGTTCAGGAAGCGGAGCAGGCGTTGGTGTCCAATCTGGGGTATGACCCGGGTGAGTAAGGCCGGACCCTTGTCGGTCGAACCATACTGGTCGGGTTGGTTGTTGCCATCGAAACCTTCGCCCCAACACCACTGGGTCACAAGACGTCCCATCGCACACCGGGGGCTGTTTCATCCGGATGCCGGGATACCGGAAAACAGTTATGCCGCCTTTCGGCGTGCCAGAGACCTGGGTTTGGCCATTGAACTGGATGTGCGGATCCTGGCCGATGGACAACCGGTGGTCTTTCATGATCGCGAGCTGCGACGAATGACGGGCCAGCCGGGGTATATCCACGATCTGACCGCCAAGGAGATTGGTCGTCTGCGTTTGCTCCCGGATGATCGCCCACCGCCGCTGTTGGCCGAGGTCTTGGACCTCATCGGCGACAGGGTTGGAGTCCTGGTGGAAATCAAGGATCCGACACCCCAGGCGGCAGCGGCAGTGGCCCGGGTTGCTGATGCCCATCCAGGCCCCTGGGCCGCCCTCTCCTTTCATGCCAATGTCATCGCCTGGTTTGCCAGACACCGTCCTCATGTCACCCGGGGGCTGAACGGGGGGGGGTTCGAATGGGATCATGGTTTGTTTGCTGCAGTAGCCAAACGTTATTTCCTGCACTTGGCTCAAGCCAAGCCTCATTTCCTCGGTTGCCATCATCAATGTCTGAATGATCCCATTCCCCGTTGGTTCAGAGCGCGAGGGTTGCCGCTGGTTTCCTGGACCATTCGCTCTCCAGAGATGTACCACACCGTACGCCCGCTGTGCGACGCCATCATTTTTGAAGGTTTTTTGGTTGAACTATAGCCGCCATCCACTAAACTCGCTTCTGGTTTTTATTATACTCCTCTCCCGGCAATCATTGGCTTGCGGCTGGGGGTGGGAGGGTTTAACGTGCCATTTGTGGTCAGCATCATGGTCAACCCCGTGCAGCCGTCTTCCTCTTCCGGGTTCCACGGCGTGGTTCACGGCGATCGGGATGTATGAAAAATAGGATCGATGGCAATGATCGATCGATGGGGGTATATCGTGACTAAAGTCCTTATTGTTGATGATGAATTGGAAAACTGTATCGTCCTGGAGCGTATTTTTCTGGAATGTCCCGGAAACCCTGACCTCAAAACCTGCCATTCGGGCGAGGAGGCCTTAACCCGGATGGCAGCATGGCAACCAGATATCATTTTTATGGATCTGCACCTGCCGGGAATGGATGGTATCATGACCATCAAAAACATGCGCCAAACTGGATTTTCCGGGAAAATTGTCCTCATGACCGGAGATTATCGCAGCGAGCATGCACGAAATGCCGCCAGAGCGGGGGCCGATGGTTTCCTGGCCAAACCGGTGGATGGAAAATATCTATGTACCATTGTCGCCTCAGTGGTGATCTGAGGCGGAGGTTGGCCAGGGCACCACGAGGAGGGCGGGGGGGGGTAACGAGGGCCAGCGATTTTGCGATCCTCATGGTCCCTTGGGGCGATGATGGGGGTGAACCGGGCCGCACTCCGGGAACGATGGCCCGGTTGGAGAGAACCCGGATTCCATAACCTCCACGCTGAGCCAACCCTGCTCACCCCGTCATCCTTGGCAGGTCAGGTCCATCCCTCTGAGGAATGGGATCAAATCGGAGCCGGGCAGGTGGCCCGAACAGTGACCTTGGCGCCGTTATACTTCCTCGAATGTTCGCAGGTGACATATTTTTTCTGGTACTCGCTCCCCAGACAGGCGGAACCCACGACCTCAACGGGAACCACGACATGAACTTCGGTCGGTTCCATCACCTCGACTTGTTTAACGACTTTACGGGTTTGAGCCTTGCAGCAGCAATTGTTGGTCACCTCGATCGCTTCTTCGACTTCAACCTGCTTGACGACTTTTTGCATGATTACCTTATCAATGGATTTTACGCATTCCATCTTAGCCTGATCTTGCGCCGACGCGACCGCGACTGCGCCCATGGCCACGGCCAATCCAGCAACAACTCCCAACAACCTCTTCATAATAACCCCCAAATAATGGTTGCTCCGATGTACGAATATCGACATCGGCGATGACGTGTGGTACCTCGACGAAAGGTTGATTACCAGCCGGGATGATGCCTAAAAGTTGGAATAGGCACTGGCGGGATAGCCTGTGGTCACGACAAAGACATCGGCCGAGGAATGGCCCAATCCGTGAGCACGGTTGACCCAGTCGCTTTGGGGCCTCATCGGAACCTGCGTCAGCTCCTGGAACTCGACCTTGCCACGGACTTCGACTCCCTTGGGCCAAATCACCTTCTGATTTTCTGCCTCGTTCAAAGTCCGTCTGACGGTTACATAATCTTTCGAACAGTACCCGCAGTCCATGGGACTGCCGCACTGAGCCGAAGCGACGGCTGAAACCCCAACCGTACAAACAGCAGCGACGATAACACTCAAAATTTTCTTCATGCCGAAGACTCCCAGTTTCGGTTGACAGTTCAATAACTGTGCAGATAGTAAAAGTTACGCAACGCTAAGGCAAGGAATTATCCGATTTTGCATAATAAATATATGATTTTAATCGGATATTTGTATATTTTTGCCTTTCTGGCTGCATGCCTGATTTCCATTCTGAGCAGGAATGAGCCACTCTGATTATCATATCATGCTAATAAATTGAATAAATTCTGTTGGGATCGTTTATGCTCTCCCCCAATGCAATGGTAAGATATTAAAAAATAACAGAAAATTAATCAGACGGGGAATGTAAGGTTACATTATTTTTATTCAAGCGACGATAAAAATGACAAGAACGGCAAGTATGACTCCAGATTCAAGATCACATTAATTCATTACCGGTCAGATTATTTCTACCTTGTCATATTCATTAATTGGAATGGATGGCTAATTATTTATTGATA
>JADFZF010000086.1 GCA_015232645.1 Magnetococcales bacterium
TCTTGCTCATGTCTCACCTCCTGGTTGATCACGCTTGATACACTTATTTCACGATCAATTCCAGGTGGACTAAAACATGCTGGCCTATCTGGTGGAATGGGAGATGCGACGCCGACTCAAGCCTCTCCTGTTCACCGACGAATCTCCCTTGCTTCCCGAGGATCCTGTTTTGCCGGTCACACCATCCGAATCCGCTCTGGCCAAAACCGGAACCCGGCAATCCACCTCCGGCCACCCCCTGCAAAGCTTCCGGACTCTGCTTGAGCAACTGGCAACCCTGACCCGCAATACCGTGCGCGCTCAGTGGGAGGCAGCCGCCAACGTCCCGTTCCACATGCTCTCCCGAATCACGCCATTCCAGGAGGAAGCCTTGCGCCTGCTCGCCGTCACCCCCTGACCTGTAGTCAGTCGTATGCATAGAGATCGATTAATTATCTGATCAATATCAATGAAGTACGTCAAAAACAAGTAGAAAGTCCGGATGAAACTGGAGGCGGAGCAAGCGAAGTCATATTGAAACGTCGCCCCGGTCAGCTTGGCCAAGAGTCAAATGATGATAGGATGCAGCACAAGCCATGGATTTGGTAACGGGGAGGAATTCGATGGTCCGGTGATGTTTTTCCTCTTCATTTTCTCCATATTCTTCATCGGTTGCGTATTCAAGGAATCTGGTAACTCCTTTTTTTGGAGCCCGTGACCCGGGTTGGCCTCACACCATACCAGAATGCAACGTCCATGGTCTGGGCGTGTGAAATCGTCCTTGTTCTCCGATTGGTTGAGCCATCGTCTCTGGCTGGCCGCTTTGCTGGCTTTATGGCCGTCGGGGTTGAAACAATATCTCTGCCGACTCCGGTTCCGGTGATCAGGACTGAACCGGGTCGTGCAACGAGAGCATTTTCTTCTCGATCCTCGATACATCGCCAGTCCACTTATGATTGACGATGATTCGATGGGATTGCAGGTTTTCCGCAGTTGAAAGGCAACCCCAGGTAGCTACATCTGCCATGGTTCGATCTTGATTTTCAAGAAATCGTTCACTGATACGTCAATCATCGGAACTTATTAGGACCAAATTTGTCTAAATTAATAAGCTTCCAAGAGGAGGGACCCCACAAGGCGTTATTAATGGATTTAACCCTGGAATCTATCAACACTTTTAGTATATCGGAGGTTCACAATGGACATTACCTCGACGACAGACCCGATCAGCTTCAAAGACCTTCACGGCCAAACGGAATGTCTTCCCTGCCTGGTGGACGGACAAGGAGACAATTTTCTGACGGTATACTTTGAGTCCGAAGCCAATCGCCAAGAATATATGGCCATCCCGACGGAGCCCTCCACCTCGGATCTCTCCAATGCATCCGAGGAATGGGTGGATGAGGGCTAACCCCATGGACTATGAGCCTTCCCACATCGAGACTGCACCAGGAGAAATGCAATGCTGTTTATAAAACAAGACCCGATGCACAATAACCAACGAATGATCCAAAACGAGATCAATCGTCTTTTTGAAGAGGGGGAAGGGGGGTGTTGTGCCATGACGAGCCAATGGCAGTTGCGGGTGGATGTACATGAAGATTCCGATGCCTATTATCTCCAGGCCGACGTTCCCGGCATGACCCAGGATCAAATCAAGATTCATGTGGAAAACAATCAATTGACCATCGCCGGGGAAAGGAGATTGGAGAACGAAGAGCAACGTGACGCCTATCATCGGATTGAACGGGCTTATGGCAGTTTCAGTCGTACGTTTCAGTTGAGCGGGGAAGTCGATTTGGACAGAATTCAAGCCACCTGCAAAAACGGTGAGTTGGTGGTTTGTGTTCCGAAAAACGAGGGGGCCAAGCCCCGGTCCATTGACGTGCAGGTTCATTGAATCATTGGGTCACCCAACCCACAACAGGAAGTCTGCCACCGGGGGGGGATGATCCCCCCGGAAAGGGATCAGGAGGACCTCGATCATGGAAGCTCCAAACGCTGTGAACAGCGCCATGTCCCAGAGTTACAAACATGGATTTGTCACTTCGATCCCCTCCGACACCATTCCGGCCGGACTGGATGAGGGGGTGATTCGATTGCTTTCGGCCAAAAAGAGGGAACCGGAGTTTATGCTAGAGTGGCGAATGGCAGCTTATCGTCATTGGCAAGGGATGAAGGAACCCCACTGGTCCAGTGTCCGCTATCCCAGTATCGACTATCAAAATATCAGTTATTATTCCTCGCCATTCGCCAACGATCAAGCCCCCATCGCGTTAAAGGATGTGGATCCAAAATTATTGGCGACCTACGAAAGACTGGGAATTCCCTTGAGTGAACGGTTGAGCCTGGCCGGGGTGGCGGTGGACGCGGTGTTCGACAGTGTTTCCGTGGCCACAACGCACAAGAAGAGGCTGGCTCAATTGGGCATTGTGTTTTGTTCCATGTCGGAGGCGGTTCGGGAACACAGCGCATTGGTGCGGCGTTACCTGGGTTCGGTAGTGCCGCCCGGTGACAATTTTTTCGCGGCCCTCAATGCGGCCGTATTCAGTGATGGCACCTTCTGCTACATCCCTCCCGGGGTGCATTGCCCCATGGAACTCTCCACATATTTTCGGATCAATGCGGCCGAAACCGGCCAGTTTGAACGAACTTTGATCATTGCGGATCAAAATAGTTTTGTCAGTTATCTGGAGGGCTGTACGGCACCGCAGCGTGACCGCCATCAACTCCATGCCGCGGTGGTGGAATTGATTGCCATGGAAGGAGCGGAGATTTCCTATTCCACCGTACAAAACTGGTACCCGGGCGATGCGGAGGGGAGAGGGGGGATCTACAACTTCGTCACAAAACGTGGAGAGTGCCGGGGAGATCGTTCGCGCATCTCGTGGACCCAGGTTGAAACGGGTTCCGCCATTACCTGGAAATATCCCAGCGTCGTCTTACGTGGGGAGGGGGCATTTGGCAGATTCCATTCGGTCGCCTTGACCAATCATCACCAACAGGCGGATACCGGCACCAAAATGATTCACATCGGGAAAAACACCCACAGTACCATCCTTTCCAAGGGCATCTCCGCTGGACATGGAAACAATGCCTACCGAGGTTTGGTGAAGGTTCTGGCCGGTGCCAGTGGGGCGCGAAACCACAGCCAATGTGATTCTCTGCTGTTGGGTCAAGAATGTTCGGCGCACACCTATCCCTACATTGAGGTCAAAAATCAAAGCTCCAAAGTGGAACATGAAGCAACAACCTCCCGGATCAGCGAGGAACAGTTATTTTATTGCCAACAACGGGGGCTTTCCAGAGAGCAGGCCGTTTCCTTGATTGTCAACGGATTTTGTCAGGAAGTCTTGCGGGAACTTCCCATGGAATTTTCCGTAGAGGCCCGTAAGCTCCTTGAAGTCAACCTGGAGGGGAGTGTGGGATGAACATATTGGAAATCAAGAATTTGCATGTATCCGTCCTGAACAAGCCCATCCTGCGTGGCTTGGACCTGAGCCTGAAGGAGGGCGAGGTGCATGCCATTATGGGACCCAACGGTTCGGGGAAAAGCACTTTGGCCAACATCCTGGTTGGACGGGGTGATTACCATATGACCGCTGGGGCCATTCTGTATCATGGCGAAGATCTGCTGGTCAGGACCCCGGAAGAACGCGCCAGGGCAGGAATTTTTCTCGCCTTCCAAAATCCGGTGGAAATTCCAGGAGTCAACAACGTCCAACTGTTGAAGGAGGCCTTCAATGCGCATCGAAAGTACGGCCAATTGCCGGAAATGGATGCCATGAGTTTTCGTACCTACCTCCAGGACCGGACAAAACAACTGGGGCTCTCTGATGATTGGTTGTTTCGACCGATCAATGTAGGATTTTCTGGGGGCGAGAAAAAACGCAACGAACTTTTGCAAATGCTGGTCCTGGAGCCGCAGTTGGCCATTCTTGATGAAATAGACTCAGGATTGGATATCGACGCTCTGACCGATGTAGCCAATGGGGTGAACGCCCTGCGCCATCATCGACGATCCATGCTTCTGATCACCCATTACCCACGTTTGCTCGAGCAGGTTCACCCAGACAAGGTACATGTCCTCATTGGTGGCCGACTGGTCGCCACGGGAGGCATGGAGCTGGCTGTTCGACTTGAAGAGCAGGGCTATGGGTGGTTGTCGGAGGTGGCCGCATGAACACGACCGAAAACACCTATCGGGATCGTTTTACCGAACTGGAAATGAGTCTGCCGGGATTCGCCTCCTTGCCCTTGCGCCACCTCAGGCAGGAGGGAATGCAACGTTTCATCGACAACGGCTTTCCCACGCAACGGTTGGAGAACTGGAAATACACTTCGGTCAAGACCATTTCCCAGAGAGCCTACCAGGTCCACGATCACGGTTGCCCGGGACTGGATCCATCGGATCTGCTTCCCTACCTGATCGCTCCCGTTGGTGTGTATCGCCTGGTATTTGTCAACGGTTGGTTCTCCCGGACTCTGTCCGACCTGCATGATTTTCCCGAAGGGGTTCGGGTGCAAAGTATGGCGAAAGTTGTCGATGCCACTCCGCGCACGGTGGAACCCTATCTTGAAAACCACCAACCCGGTGCCGATCAAGGATTCACCCATCTGAACGAAGCCCTGTGGTCGGATGGTGCATTTGTCCTCCTGTCTCCGGGAATCCGGCTGGACAAGCCTTTACATCTTTTATTCCTGACAACAAGTTCGGAAAAACTCAAGATGACGTTGCCCAGAAATCTTATAGTCGCCGGTGCCGGATCTCATGCCTGGATGGTTGAAAGTTTTGTCACGCTGGGCCATGCCGCGCATTGCACCAACTCCCATAGCACGATCATTTTGCACGATCAGGCGCATGTTCATCACCTGCTGTTCTTGGGAGAGAATCATTCGGCGCAACATGTGGGAACGGTCGAAACTAGGCTAATGGGAAGCAGCCGTTTGGATTCCCGACTGTTTTCCTTCGGAGGTGAACGCACTCGTCAGGAGATCCATGTCCATTTGGCGGGAGAACAGGCGCAGTGCTCTCTGGATGGACTCTTCGTCGGCAACGAAAACCAGCACATGGATTTTCATACTTCGATTCACCACATGCACGCCAATACCCGATCACAGCAGTTGTATAAGGGGATATTGGATGGCCATGCCCACGGTGTATTCAACGGCATCATCACAGTTCTTCCCCATGTTCTCCATACCCAATCCAACCAGTTGAGTTCCAACCTTCTTCTGTCCGATACCGCAGAGATCGATACCAAACCGCAATTGGAAATCAATTCCGCAGCCGTTCAATGCAGCCATGGTGCGACAGTGGGAAGTTTGGATCCCGAGGCTCTGTTCTATTTGCAAAGTCGCGGTTTGGATGCCTCCACGGCCCGTAGCCTGTTGATTCAGGGATTTGCGGCGGAATTGTTGCAACGGATCACATCGATACCGGTCCAGGCCTGGATTGAAAGGCAGTTCAACAAGGGAGACAATCACCATGAAAGCTGATCGAGAACTTTTCGAGGAGATGATCCTGGATCACAATCGTCATCCCTTCCACTATATGCAGGTCCCTCGGAGTGCCAATCAACAGGCCCATGGTTTCAATCCGACGTGTGGGGATGAATTTACCATCCACCTGCGTACGGAAGATGGTGTCATCAAGAGCGCTGGGTTTGAAGGAGTCGGATGTGCCATTTCCGTAGCTTCCACCTCCATGATGGTTGAGGCTGTGGAGGGGCTGACTCTTGAAGAAGCGGAGGCGATGTTTTGTCGAATGACCTCTTTTCTGCACGGTGATGCCATCTCACCCGGTGACAAGGAGCACATGTTGGGAAAATTGGAACTTCTTGGCGGAATACTCGACCACCCCGAACGAATCAAATGTGCCAATCTGAGCTGGCATATTCTTCACGCCGCCATTCAAGAAAACACCAACACCGTCAGTACCGAATGAGGAGAGTGACATGGAACCCGTTGGAAAAGTCAAGGAGGGCATCATTGCAGCTTTGTCTACGGTTGTGGATCCTGAAGTCCCGATCAACATTTATGACCTGGGCTTGGTGTATGACCTGGATATGACACCCCATGGCCTGGTGACGGTAGGCATGACCCTGACCGCTCCCAGATGTCCGGTAGCGCAAACTTTGCCCGAAATGGTCAAAGAGGCCGTGGCTCAAGTGGCTGGCGTGACGGGAGTTGCAGTCGAACTCAGATGGGATCCCCCTTGGAGCCGAGCCAGGATGACCGAGAACGGCCGATGGCAGATGGAAATGTTATAGGTGGGTCACTTTGAAAAGGGGGAGATGAAAATCATGAAGGAATGGATGGATGTATTGCCGGAAATGGATTTTCCACCGGGGACTTCGAAAACCATCCATAAGGATGATATAGAGGTACTTGTGATCAATTTGGGAGGTACTTTTTACGGCCTGGAAGATTGTTGCTCCCACGATGGCAATCCATTGTCTGGTGGCGAGATTGATGGCGGAGACATTGTTTGTCCCCGGCATGGCGCCCGCTTTGATATCAAAACCGGAGCTGCACTTTCCCCACCCGCCTATGAAAATATCAACGTGCTCCAGGTTCGGGTGAGTCACGGTGTCATTCAAATCAAACGATGATCAACTGGCCAGATCGGCCACCAGGTCGGAATACACACCTGTGTTTGACAGCGTATCCCGAACCGTTTTCAGAGCTTTCTCTTCCAATTGGCGCACACGCTTGTGTTGGTTCAGCGGGAAATGGACTGGCATCCGTTCACTCCTTGACTTTCCATATGGGGGACTCTGTCCCCCACACCCCCTGGGATTTATCGCTTCGAAGGCCAAAGCAGGAAGGGGGAGAAACTGAAAGACCGATCAGCCTTCCAGTTCCAACTCCTGCTTCGGCCCCTGAACGGCGCTCGGGTTGCGTCCCCGCATTGCCCTATCCTCCGTCAGGCTGCTGACCAGCGTAGCATATGCCCTGGATGCCTCCACCGCCCTTTCCTCCGACGATGCCAGGGCGTCAGGGATCAGAAATCCTTGTTCTCCAGACGTTTCAACCCGGTTACGGCGTTCAGCCCGCTTGGCCCTGGCCTCTTCCAGTTTGCGGTCCCGTGCGGAGTGGATCTCCTCATGCCTGCCCGCCAAGCGATCCGCCGGAGTCACATAGCCGATGGCGCTGTGTAGCCGGACAGTATTGTAATCCTCTACGAAGAGTCCCACGATACGCTGGGCATCTTCCAAGGAAAGCGGTGTACCCGGTCGTATGCACTCCCCTTTGATGGTCTTGTGCCAGTGCTCGATCTTGCTGTTTGACTGAGTCGTCAAATGCTGCTGTTTGGAACGATCAGAAACAAACCTTTACGATCATCCGGATCATGGCCGGAATGGTGATGAATGACCTCACAAAACCTGGAAGTGGCGCTGGCAGTGGAGGCGGAGTTGCAGTCCCGCATCCAGGAAGCGGGACAAGTGGGCAAAGTGAGTTTGACCGGTTGATGGCATGGATCAAGGAAGGCTCCCTTCCCTGATCATCCGGACTATTTTTTGCAGTGGGACCGAACGGCTGCCAAGTATCAACAATAACGTCACGTTCCGCTGGCCAACACACGCAAGAACGACCTGAAGTCAATCCTCGGTCATCCGGTCTGCAGAATTCCAGAAGCAGTCTTTTTCCGTTCTTTTTGTATGCCTTCAAAGACCGAGTTGAAATTGCGAAATAATGCTTTATAGTTTTGCGGATCACGGTAGGTTTTTTTAACGAAGGAATCGGGTAGCTGCTCCAGTTCCAACACCTCGTCCCACCCTCTGGCCAAGGCGTAGGCATAATAGGGATATTCGGTCGGGACATCATGCGCCAAAATAATGGTGAGGGAGCGCCCCAATTTCATGGCCGTAAAAACACGATGCATACCATCATTGATCAACGGCAAAAGGCGTCCATCCGGTTCTCGGGACATTTCCACCACGGGGGGAAGAAAAGGAATAGGACCCTCTTCACCTGTCGGCGAGTCTGGGCTGGACAGCCAAAACAGTACACCACCTTCCATAGCAAAGGGATCGAATCCAAACTCTTGGAAGCTTTGGACAAGATGCATGATTTTTTTGTGATTTTCTTTGAGAACATAACGTTGAGCTGGAAAAAGGGTCTTGGGGGCGACATCGGGAACCAGTTCTAGACGGACGTTTTGGTAAATCAACGCTTGACCGTAACCCTTGAGGGGAGTCATGCGCAAACGGGCGAGCAATTCCTCTGGCCCGATGATTTGAACGCGAGTGATTTTCATACGCGGGTAACCATTGTTTAAAGGTTTTTCAAACGATCAATATCGAATGGCAACACATCCGCCACCGTATGATGGGGAGCGGGTTTAGACTGGTTCAACACGGCGGCTAGATCACAGCGTTCCTTGTCCGGGCGAGAAAGGACCCAAATCGTTTTCATCCCCAAAGCCAATGCCGGGGCGATATCGGTTTCGTAGGTATCTCCGATCATGATCGCCTGCCTGGGATCACAAGCGGTATGCCGTAAAGCGATGTGGAAAATTTCCGGGTCAGGTTTGAGACAACCCAGTTGAAACGATGCAAAAATGGGATGACGATCCCAATCCAGGGAAAAGTGGTGTTTGAATCCGTCCAAAAATGGTGCCCATATGTTGGTGATAAAAGCAAACGGTATCTTGGCACTCTGCAACCTGGTGAGTAGCGTTTTTGCGCCAGGGAGTGGAAAGGCCTCCGCCACCTGCTTCTGCCACAGATCGATGATGAATCCCTGCGTTTTCCCAACGGGCAATCCATAGGTCCGCTCCAGATACTGTGCCAATTCCTCGGGGGCGCTTAATGGAGTAGCAAACAGGAGATGGTTCAGCCCAGGTTTGACTACCGACGGCAGATCAAACTGTGCCATCAACCGAGCTGCAGGTCCCTGGGCAGGTCCGCCGAGGAGGGTGAAACCGATGTCCAAAAAGACAAACATCTCCCTTATCCTGAACGACGTTGAACTTTAATCAATCTGGCTTCGGCCCTTCCCAACTCCCGGCCCAGGTAGAGGGCATGCGCGACATCCGACACCGCATGATCGACAACCAGTTGCCGTTCCAATTCCTCGGCGCTCCGACCGATGTATCTGTGCAGGCGTTGTCCTTCAAAACGATGATCGACGATGATCTGTTTTTTTTCCATATCCACCGAAATGAAAAAATCGCCATGAGCATCGGGGATGAAAAAATCATCCGCAGAGCGCTGCCGACGCCGAAACTGACATAATGCCTCGGCGCGTTCCAGGCCGCCACCCTGTGGATCGATGCTGATGGAATGGCTGAATACGATCAAAGGGCCCGGGGCTTGGTGGACTTTGTCACAAACATGGCGCTGCAGGGCCATGAGGCCATAGACATTTTCCGGCCAAGCCCTCAAGGCATTGTGGGTGCGGAAGACCGCCGTCAGGGTCAACCGTTCTTCGAACCGGCGAAAATATAACGAGACCAGGCAGGGGTGCCCTCTGACCGGCATCAAATAATCTCCTCCGGTATCCCAAAGGCTGATATAAACATGACGGGACTCAGAATTTTCTCTCAGCATAACCATGGCGTGTTCGAGAGTATCGCCATGGAAATACTGTCCCAAGCGGTGACCATAACTGTACCGCTGATCCGGGGGTAAGTGAGGGTTGAGCATCCGCCTTTGATACTCCCTGAACTCTTCCAGGGAAAATCCATGTTCTTGCAATACTTCCGACGACTCTTCTTCCGGTTTGGCAATGGTCACCTTGACCGTTTGCAATTCAATCCGCTCCTTACCCTGATTCAGGTGGACGCGGTGACCAAAACGGAGCAGGCGAAACACCAATTCCCTCCAGGCCTCCATGGGGGTGGTTGCCGTTATGGTATGGCTGCGTGGCTCGGAGGGGTAGCGGGTTACGACAGGTTGCGGCAAGGGGATGGCGATACGCTCGATCTCGATATCAACCCTGGGAGCGAGACCCTTGAAAAAGGCGTCGACGTGGTTGAGGGCTTCGTCCTCATTGGGTGCGCCCAAGTCCATCATGGTCAATCGGCCAGCGAACATGTGTGGATGGATGGCGCCATCCATTTTTTGCATGGTGCCAATGATTTGATACACAGTTGAACCCAAACAGGTGGTCAATTCCAACCCTTGAGAAAAAAAATTCGTCAGGCTGAGTCGAGATTTCCCCAAATCCACCCCAAACAACACCAGATAACGAATTTGTGGATTATATAACAAATTACGTAATAATTCCGGCAAACCATCGCCGTACAAAGTCCCCAAAACGGCAATGCGCGAGTTGTTGTTCAATAAATCAGCATCGATTTGGGCCAATCTTTTTTTGACCACACCGCAGGGGGACCATAACGTGACCACCCCCACATCGCCCTCGGGGTTGATGATTTCTAAATTTTTTTTGTAATATAATGGGATGAATTGCATAGAGTGGAAGAAGACCCAATTTGGTGTTAACCGTTATCCCCCTTGAGTCCAGGAATAGGCTCATACCCATCAGCAATCATAAACGAATTCCCCTTCCGAT
>JADFZF010000087.1 GCA_015232645.1 Magnetococcales bacterium
GGGGTTGGTAAACTGGTCATTGAGATTTTGTACATAATGATCGGTGTCCTTGAGAACTTTTTGCAGCCGGCGTTTGGTTGAGCCGGTCCATCCGGTGGGGGTGGTGACGAGGACCGTGCTCATCGGGCGGGTATTGAAGGTGAAAGCCTTGACGAGAAAGTCGTGGAGTTCGGTTTGAGGAGTATTTTTGGTGATATTGGCGAGGATGTTTTCGGCGTTCCAATGCCTGAGGGAGAAGTGGATGGCGGTGAGCAGACCGAGAGCCGCTGTGAGGCCCAGATCGGTCAGCAGGCTTTGCCACCACTCGCCAGAGAGCCACAGAAGGTTGTGGAACCAGGTCTGCAGGGGCCAGGAATAGGAGTGGGCGGCGAAGGCGGCGGCGGCGGACAGCAGAAGGAACAAGATGAAGTCTTGGATAAGCACTCTTTTTCGCCATTGTCTCAGGAATGTTTGCAGTCTGGGGACGATTTCGGAACTGACGACTCGGGCGGTATGTTCCAGGACGCCGATGATGCGGTAGGCCCGTTCTACCTCGACCCGTTGCATCCGTCCCTCGATCTCAAGGAGATCCTCTTGGCTTTTGGCGAGGTAACGGTCGCGGATATCTTCGCTGGGGAAGCTGCGGGCGGCATCGCGATTGAAGATTTGGTAGAATCGTCCGGCGGTCAATCCGCATTGGGCCAGAGCCCGTTGCCAGGAGGCGACGACGTCCTCCAGGTTGTCCTCGTGGGCGGTGCAGTCGATCTGGTTGAGAACGAAAAGAAATTTATTGGCATCGGAACGGTTGATAGTATTTTTGACCAAGTGGTCGAGGGTATCCTTCATGGCCCCCGATTCCGGGTGTCGGGCGTCGAAGAAGACCAGAATCAGGTCGGAAAGGTCCATCATGTGATCGGTGATGCGCAGGATGGCGGTACGTTGTGCGTCGGCGTCAAAACCTGGGGAATCGATGATGATCTTGCCGCGTAGTTTTTCCGATGGACAGGTTTTGAGTTGCAGGTAAGAGTCGATACGTAGCCCCTCGCCCTGGGAGACTTTTTCGATTTCGCGGCTGATATGGTAGAACGGGAAACGGGGATCGGCATCCAGGGCCAGTCCCGGGAGGGTGCGGACCTTGTCCTCCTTGCTGAAGCAGATGACGGTAAATTTGTCATCCACCGCCTGATTG
Organism: Magnetococcales bacterium; assembly: GCA_015232645.1. Lineage (GTDB taxonomy): Bacteria > Pseudomonadota > Magnetococcia > Magnetococcales > UBA8363 > UBA8363. The sequence continues at coordinate 1,169 of JADFZF010000087.1, forward strand.
CCGGTGCGTTGGATTTTTTGCCCCAGATGACTGTTGATGAACGTTGATTTGCCAGAGGAGAAGGTTCCCAGTATGGACACCATGGGCCACCAGGGGACGCGGGTGGCAAAAGATTCGTTTCTTTCCAGGAGCCCCATGCGGTAAGCTACACGATCAAGATCGCGGAAACTTTGCACGACTTGCAGGAGGACCGGGTTTTCCGATTTCAGGTGTTTTTCGAGACTGGCGATCCGACGATCTATCTGGCTTGAAGGATTGTTGAACATGCGAAGGCTCCGCGGCAAGGTGGGATGGTTCTGTACCTGGATTGGTATACACTACTCCAGGTCCCGGGTGCGAGACAGATGATCGCAACCCACAGGATTCTTACAATATGACAACAATGGGGTAAGACCATGGCTGGAGAAACTTTGACCATCATTGACAATCGTACCGGCAAAAGTGTGGAGCTGCCCATCCAGACGGGGACCGAGGGGCCACCCGTTGTGGATATTACTAGATTTTACAAAGAATTTGGTTTGTTTACATTGGACCCCGGTTTTCTTTCGACCGCGTCTTGCAAGAGCGAGATTACCTTTATCGATGGCGATAATGGAATTTTATTATATCGTGGCTATCCCATTGATCAACTGGCGGAGAAGAGTACGTTCCTCGAGGTGTGTTATCTGTTGATGCAGGGCGAACTGCCCACCCGCACCAAATACGAGGAGTTTGCCCGAATCGTCATGGAGCATACCATGCTTCATGAGCAGATGCTCAATTTTTATAAGGGGTACCGCCGAGATGCCCATCCCATGGCGATCATGGTGGGGACGGTGGGGGCGATGTCTGCATTTTACCACGATTCACTGGACATTCATAACCCGCGGCACCGCGAGATCTCCGCCTTTCGTCTGATTGCCAAACTGCCGACCATAGCGGCGGCCTCCTACAAATATTCGGTGGGGCAACCATTCGTCTACCCCAAGAATGAATTGGGCTATATCGAAAACTTTATGCGTATGTTGTTCAAGGTTCCCACCAAGAAATATTCGGTATCACCGGTCCTGGTTCGGGCCCTGGAACAGATTTTTATCTTACACGCCGACCATGAACAGAATGCATCGACGGCAACGGTGCGTCTGGCGGGTTCGTCCATGGCCAATCCCATCGCCGCCATTTCCGCCGGGATCAGCTGTCTGTGGGGTCCGGCCCACGGTGGTGCCAATGAGGCGGTCCTGAACATGCTGCATGAGATTGGCTCGGTGGACCGGGTGGGGGATTACATCCGACGGGCCAAGGATCCCAAGGATTCCTTTCGTTTGATGGGGTTTGGCCACCGGGTGTATAAAAATTACGATCCCCGGGCGCGCATCCTCAAAAAAGCGGCGCACGATGTCCTGGCGGAACTGGGACGCGAGGACGATCCCATCTTCAAACTGGCCTTGGAACTGGAACAGATAGCCCAGAACGACGATTATTTTGTTGAGAAGAAGCTGTATCCCAATGTGGACTTTTATTCCGGCATCATTCAGTCGGCCATCGGCATTCCGACCAACATGTTCACCGTCATTTTTGCCGTGGCTCGTTCCATCGGTTGGATCTGTCAATGGATGGAAATGATTTCCGGCAAGGAGTCCATCGGCAGGCCCAGGCAACTGTATATCGGCGCCGCTCATCGCGATTATATTCCCCTGCATCGCCGACCGTAGGAGGCCCCATGGGCGACGATAGCGTGTTGCGGAGCAAGTTTTATTAATCTCAAGAGGCCAACCGGTGTCCGTTGACACCGGTTGCGCGAATCATCATAGTTTCAGATTCTCCAGAGGGATTAGGGGGGGCCGGAGGGGGTGGAGAGGTGTGCGTGGAGCGGAAACCGTCGGTAGGCCATGGGAGTGCGAGCGTGGAATTGACAGGGGCACAAATCATCGTCAGGACCCTTATCGATCTTGGGGTACGGCATGTCTTCGGTTATCCTGGGGGATCGGTGTTGCATATCTACGATGCCATCTTCAAGTCTCCAGAAATCGAACATATCCTGTGTCGCCACGAGCAGGGCGTGGTCCATGCAGCGGATGGTTATTCCCGCGTGACCGGAGAGGTGGGTGTGGCGCTGGTGACCTCCGGCCCCGGGGCCACCAACGCCGTGACCGGATTGGCCACCGCCAATATGGATTCCATCCCGTTGGTGTGCCTGACCGGGCAGGTGCCGGTCGACCTGATCGGCAACGACGCCTTTCAGGAGGCGGATACGGTGGGGATCACCCGTTCCTGCACCAAGCATAACTTTTTGGTGCGCCAAGTGACCGATCTGGCGCGGGTATTGCGCGAAGCGTTTCATATCGCGCGTACCGGGCGGCCTGGGCCGGTGGTGGTGGACCTGCCCAAGGATGTCACCGCGGCGGTTTGTCCTTATGTCGATAGCGGCAGTGAGGTTAAAATTCGTTCCTACAATCCGACCCTGGTTGGCAATGCCCGGCAGGTGAAAAAGGCGGTGGGGATGATTCTGGAAGCGCACCAGCCCGTCATCTATACGGGGGGTGGGGTGATTCTGGCCAATGCCTCCCGGGAACTGACTCGTTTTACCCATCTTGTGGGGGCGCCCATCACCAATACCCTCATGGGATTGGGAGGATTTCCCGCCACCGATCCGCAGTTTATCGGCATGTTGGGGATGCACGGTACCTATGAAGCCAATATGGCGGTGTCCCACTGTGATTTATTGGTGGCCATCGGCGCCCGTTTCGATGACCGGGTGACTGGGAAAATCTCCCATTTTGCCCCGAGCGCCAGGATCATTCATGTCGATATCGATCCCACCTCCATCTCCAAGAATGTCAAGGTGCATCTTCCCATCGTCGGCGACGTCAAGAATGTCCTGGAACAGATGAATGCCCTGCTGGAGGTGGCCGGGGCCCGGGATACCCAGCCTGGTCTGAAACCCTGGTGGCGGCAGATCCAGACCTGGCGGGACAAGAAATGTTTGCATTATACCCAGGGACAGGATTGGATCCAGCCCCAGTTCGTGATCGAAAAGCTCAGGGACCTCACCCAATCCAAGGCCATTATTGCCACCGATGTCGGTCAGCACCAGATGTGGGCGGCGCAGTTTTATCCTTTTGATGAGCCAAGGCGATGGTTGACATCGGGGGGACTGGGGACCATGGGGTATGGCCTGCCTGCCGCCCTGGGGGCCAAGGTGGCCCGGCCCGGGGATATCGTGGTGCTCATCACCGGCGACGGCTCCATACAGATGAACATTCAGGAGCTGGCAACGTGTCATCAGTATCGTATTCCGGTCAAGGTTGCCATACTGAACAACAATTATTTGGGAATGGTGCGGCAGTGGCAGAAAATATTTTATGAAGGGCGTTATTCCCATTCCCACCTGGCGTTTGGTCCCGATTTCGTCAAGTTGGCCGAAGCCTACGGGGCAGTAGGTTTGCGAGCCACCCGAGCCGAGGAGGTGGAACCTTTGATTCGCGAGGCCTTGGCCATCGACAATACCGTGATCATGGATTTTCGAGTCGCCGAGGAGTCCAATGTCTACCCCATGGTTCCCGCCGGCAAGGCGTTGAACGAAATGATTTTGCTTTAGTCCAGGAAAGGAACGTCATGCGGCATATCATTTCCGTATTGGTGGAGAATGAAGCGGGTGTATTGTCCAGGGTGGCGGGGCTGTTTGCCGCCCGGGGATTCAATATCGAATCGTTGACGGTGGCTTCCGTCGGGGACGGGACCTCGCGCATCACATTGGTTTCCATTGGCGACAATGAGATTATCGAACAAATCATCAAGCAATTGAACAAGCTCATTCCCGTGATTCATGTGGTTGATCTGACGGAAGGGGCGCATGTGGAGCGGGAGTTGATGTTGGTCAAGGTGACGGCGGAGCGGGAGGTTCGAGCCGAGGTGTTGCGCATCGCCGATATTTTTCGTTCGCGGGTGTTGGATGCCACCACCAGCTCTTTCATGATCGAGGTGACCGGGGACAGCAACAAGTTGGATGCCTGCCTGGAACTTCTTAAACCATTGGGGGTGATCGAGTTGGTTCGAACCGGTCAGGTGGCATTAAGCCGGGGCAACCGGGGGATGATCAAGAATTGAACCTTGTCTGGGGCGATGCCGGTGGGATGGGGACGGTGGGAACATCCCGGCAAGGTTGGCGTTGATTGGGTGATGGGCTGGATAGTCAGGTGGCCCATCTGTCTGACGGCGGTATGCGTCCATCCCCGGTCATGGTTTACCAGGCGTGGGGACAAATGGTGACATTTAGGGAGCTTAGCGACAATGAAGATTTATTATGACCGGGATGCGGATTTGCAACATATCAAAAGCCGTCAGGTGGCGGTGATTGGCTACGGCTCCCAGGGGCATGCCCACGCCCAGAACCTGCGGGATTCCGGGGTCAATGTGGTGGTGGGTCTGCGACCGGGTTCCAGCTCCTGGAAAAAGGCGGAAGGTGCCGGGTTGAAGGTTCAGGAAGTTTCGCAGGCGGTGGCGGGTGCCGATGTGGTGATGATCTTGGTTCCCGACGAGCATCAGGCCCGTTTGTATCGGCATGAGATCGGACCGCATATGAAGAAAGGGGCAAGTTTGGTGTTTGCCCATGGATTCAACATCCATTTTGGTCAGATTGAGCCCCCGGCCGATGTCGATGTCTTCTTGGCGGCTCCCAAGGGGCCGGGACATCTGGTTCGGGCTGAATATACCCGGGGCGGCGGGGTACCGACGTTGGTGGCTATCCATCAAAACGCCAGTGGCAAGGCATTCGATATTGCCTTGGCTTATGCATCCGCCATCGGCGGTGGTCGAGCGGGGATCATCGAAACCAGCTTCCGCGAAGAGACCGAAACCGATCTGTTTGGCGAGCAGGCGGTGCTGTGCGGCGGGATCACCGCCTTGATCCAGGCGGGTTACGAAACTCTGGTGGAGGCGGGTTATGCCCCGGAGATGGCTTATTTCGAATGTTTGCATGAAACCAAACTCATTGTCGATTTGATCTATGAGGGTGGGATTGCCAACATGCGCTATTCGATTTCCAATACCGCCGAGTATGGTGATCTGACCCGTGGGCCGCGTATCGTCGATGCCCGGACCAAGGGGGAAATGAAGCGAATCCTGACTGAGATTCAGACCGGGGCATTTGCCCGCGAATGGATTTTGGAAAATCAGGCGGGACGGCCACAGTTTCAGGCGCTGCGGCGTTTGGGGGCGCAACATCCCATCGAGGAGTTGGGTGGCCGATTGCGGGCCATGATGCCATGGATTCAAAAGGGCAAATTGGTGGATCGTGAAAAGAATTGAGTGATCAGGGATCCAATGGGATGGGTCTGGGAAGGGGCTGGCCCCTTCCCAGTGGGGGAGGGGCGAAGCCCCCAAGGTTGATTCTGTTCATTCCTCTGGCCGAAAGAGGCAACCTTGGGGTTCCGGGACCAACCTCACTGTGAATGGGCAACCCCCGCGATCTGAACAGCCAGTTCTCAGAAGGTATTTCAGGCAACAAGGAGCCGTGACGATGGCTTTCAGGAGTCCCGTGGCGAAGGAGGGATGGCCGTTCATCCTTGGATTTACGGTCGTTGCCGCGGCGGCCAGTCACTGGCTGCCGACCCTGGGTTGCATGGTGCCGTTCTGGTTGTTGACTGTTTGGTGCGTCTGGTTTTTCCGTGACCCCGAGCGATTGGTTCCCCAGGAGCCGGGGGTCGTGGTGGCCCCGGCGGATGGACGGGTGGTGGCCATCGAGGAGGTTGCCGAGGGCCCATTGGGTCTGGGTCCGGGACGCAAATTTTCCATTTTCATGAACGTGTTCAGTGTCCATGTCAATCGTGCCCCCATGGCCGGCGAGGTCAGGGATATGAGCTACCATCGGGGCCGATTCGTCAATGCGGCCTTGGACAAGGCCTCGCTGGAAAACGAGCGTATGGAAATTCTGCTGGAGGGGAACGGGGGGCGGCGTTTAGCCATGGTACAGGTGGCCGGTCTGGTGGCCAGGCGGATCGTCTGCCGTGTGAAAAAACAGGATCGTCTGGAGCGCGGTGGGCGTTTTGGCCTGATCCGTTTTGGTTCGAGAGTGGATGTCTATCTGCCGTTGGAGGCGCAGGTGGTTGGGGGACTGGGGGATCGTACCCGGGCCGGGGAGACGATCATTGCGCGATTCTGATGGGAGGAGATGGTGGTGGACATGACGGGAAAACGGACAGCCTACATCTTCCCCAGCCTGTTGACCACCGGCGGGATGTTTTTTGGTTTTTACGCTATCATGGCGGCCCTGACGGGGCAGTATGAGCGGGGAGCCCTGGCGATCGTGGCGGCGGGGATCGTGGACGGGTTGGATGGTCGCGTTGCGCGGGCCATGAATGCCACCAGCGCCTTTGGCAAGGAATACGACAGCCTGGCCGATTTTCTCTCCTTCGGCATTGCCCCTGCGGTATTGATTCATCAATGGGCTTTGGTACCGTTCAACCGGGTGGGATGGGCTGGAGCCTTCTTGTATGCGGTCTGCGGGGCATTGCGTCTGGCTCGATTCAATGTTCAGCATTATGTCGGCGATGAACGGGTTTTCAAACGTTATTTCCAGGGTCTGCCCATTCCGGCGGCTGCGGTGGTTCTAGTATCGACGTTGTTGTTTTATCTGGAAATGGGCTGGGGCGCTTCCTTGGGTAGTGGCGACCACGGCCGTGGGGGTTGGGCGTGGCTGCCGTTGGTATTGGTCTATGCCCTGGGTATCCTCATGGTCAGCAATATCCGTTTCCGCAGCATGAAGGATATGGATTGGCATAAGTCCCGACCTTTTGTGACCCTGGTGGGGGTTGTGCTTTTCCTCACGGTATTGACCATTCACCCGGCGGTTACCTTGTTCTTGTTGAGTTGGCTCTATCTGGCTTCGGCCTTCCACAGCCATCGGGAGTATCGTCGCCTGTTGGCCGAGGGCAAGGAGGTGGAAGAGGACGAAGTCAAGGATTTTACCGTTTGATGGCTGTCATGGAACCAGTTTTAACTCTTGCCCGCGACCGATGAAGATGCTTTATTCCATCGCCTCGCCCAACGGGGAAGTGGTGGGGCATTGGGAAGCGGAGACCCCCCTGGAGGCTCTGTTCATGATGTACGCCGAGAGCGTGGGTGAGGTCACGGCGTATGATCTGGCCAACGCCGCCAGAATTGTGGGTTCGGAACACGATTCTGGTTATTCCAAGGCGGATTGGTTGATCAAGCCTGTGACTATGGTTTGTCTGTAGCGCTTCCGGTCGCGATGTCGCCGCTGAACTGGTCGAGACTTGATTTTTTACGTCGTGCCTTTACGCGACAGTCTGTTCGTGTGACTTGGCCATGGGGTCTTGAAGGTGCTTTCTTGAACTGTGGTCTGAAAAGTGCATAAGTCCCTTCGTTAATCGTATTGAAGAATTCTGGACCCCTTGGTTGTTTCAGCCTGAGGGGCTGGAATGAACCTTTGTCTGGGTTCGCCGAAGTTCGTGTCGGTCAGGATGTAACGCGTAATGATGAAACCTTGACGGTGTTTCCCAAAGTACGCACCCCACGAGCCATCGGGCAGCCAGTTAACGGGAACGGGAATAAATGAAAAAAGGTCTTGTCCTCGCCGGACGTTATGCGCTGCAGAAGGAGCTTGGGAAAGGCATTTTTGGGGATTCCTATCTGGCCATTGATGAGGGTAGCGGCCTTTCGGTCATGGTCAAGATATTTCTCGACCGCATCGGCAACGACGACCGGATCTGGACCGAGGTCCGACGTCATTTTCAGTTATTGCGAGACCTGGATCATCCGCATATCGTCAAGGTTCACGCCCTGGAACGTGATGCCCTTACCCGAGATTATTTTTTGGTCAGTGAGCATGTGGATGGGGTAACGCTTGATGTGTATCGGCAGAGTTTCGCGGGGGGCAAGGTGCCGTGGTCCACAGCCCTGAGCATTTGTCGACAAATCGCGTTGGCCTTGGATCACGCGCATCGTTCTTTGTTGCATCGGGCTTTGAATCTTGAGAACGTATTGATTTCCCCATCGGGAGAGATCAAGTTGACCGGTTTTTGTTTGATTCCCGAACCGCTGGCACGGGAAATTCGGGCTGAAAACATGCGTGAGCCTCAGGAAGCCATGGACCAGACCTATGGATATTTAGCGCCGGAACAATTTTTTGGTTTTCCAGCCACCGGCCCGGCGGCGGACCGTCATGCCCTGGCGGCCATCTGTTATGAATTGGTCTCGGGACGTCCGGCGTTTGCCGGTAGCCATCCACAAGCGTTGATGCATGCGATATGCAATAGCGCGCCGCCGGTGGTTCCGGAGTTGGGCAAGCGGCGCAATCGTTTGTTGCAGCAGGCGATGGCCAAGGATCCAGGACAAAGATTTTCATCGAGTTTGGCATTCGTCGAGGCCATGGAGGCTTCGCCGTTGGATTGGGTGGCCTCGGTTTATCCCATGGGGTTGGCGTTATTGGTCGTTGCGGTGTTCGTCGGCTTGGGTTGGCATTTCAAGGTCAACGGCAAAGGGGCTGAAGTAGCGGAGCTGCCGGTGGTGAACCGTGTGGTCTCCCCGGGTGGGGTGGCGGCGGTGGAGGATGGGGGGAAAAATGGTAACCAAGGCAGCCAGATGGCGGTATTGCAGGTAGGAACCCGTCCAGAAGGGGCTGAGGTGGTTTTGGATGGTAAGCGCTTGGGTACGACGCCGCTGACGGTAGGTAAGCTGGTCAAAGGGCGTTATGCGTTGAAACTGGAGAAAGCGGGATACAACAATGTTGCGGTGGATATAGAATTGGTTGAGGACATGGCGCTGGACTTCAGTCTTGATGCGGTTTTGCCTGTCGCGTCGAAGCCGGTGAGCGCCGTGACCGATCAACGGTCACCATCCGTTGTCGAGGGGAAGGCGGAAGGGACGACATCGGCCTCCGTGGTGGCGGGTGGGGCGGAGACGAACAAGGAGGTTTTGCAGCCGAAAGCGGATCAGGAAAAGCGAGCGGAACCAGGGTTGGCAATGGCCAAAGCCAAGGAAAGCGTGACCACTGGGGGGAAGGAGGCGATCCCA
>JADFZF010000088.1 GCA_015232645.1 Magnetococcales bacterium
AGGAGGCTTTGGAATCGGGAGCCGAAAAGGGAATGCAATCTTTTGATGCCGCCTTGTTGCAACTCTTCAAGGACGATTCCATCACCCTGGAAGAGGCTTTGGCCCATGCCGACTCCAAGGCCAACCTGGAGGCAAGGATTCATTTTGGTTGATGGGGTAGGGGATCGACAAGGGACTGAACGGTGGCAAGGGACTGGTCCCTTCCCGGGAAGGCCCATCCCATCCACCGTTCCACCCCCGGCTCGGATGGCCTTCTCTTCGTCCCATCAGGCCACACCGTTGCTGCGCAATTGTTCCGCCTTTTCGATCTGGCGAATCACCAGGTTGCATATGTTATCGGGGGTGAATTTGGGAATAAAATCATTGGCTCCGGCGTTGGCGGCCTTTTCTTCGTTGGATTTGTTGCTCAGCGAACTGTGGACCGATAGAAAAATTTTGGCAAGCTGGGGGTCGGACTTGACTTTGCGGGTGAAGGTAAACCCATCCATGACTGGCATTTCGATGTCGGTAAAAATCAGGGTATAAGGGCTTCTTCCCTGAGGATCAAGGGAATTTTTTAATAGTTCCAAGGCTTTTGGTGCGCTTGAGACGACTGTGTGGGCGATTCCCATCTGCGACAATACCAGTCGAGTGAGTTCGCACGCTGCCTTGGAGTCGTCCACCGCAAGGATATGATGATCCTCGGTGGCGAGGCTTTTGACCCGGGCAATGGCCTCGTCGGAGATTTTTGTGTCTATTCCTATAATATCATTTAATATTTTCTCTACATCCAACAGTTGGATCGGCTGATTCTGATGCCAGGTCATGGCCGTCAGGCAGCTGGATTCATAAATTTCTCCCTCCGGCTTGATGATATCGTCCCAGCTTTTGGTGATCAGGATGTTGGGTTCTTTGACCATCAAGCCCTGGGTGGTATTGCTGTATTCACAAACCAGGACGTAACTGATGGTGTTGGCATAATCGATGGGGGGCATTCCCAGGTATTCGCCGATATCGATCAGAGTAATGGGGCGGCCGCGGAAGTCGATCTCACCTTTGACATTGGGGTGAGAGTGAGGCACCTTGGTAATTAATTTTGGTGTTTCGATTATTTCTATAATTTTGAATACGTTCAAACCGTAAATCTGGCTGTCCGTGAGGAGGAACGTCAGCATTTCAAACTCGTTGCTCATTGCCAGGTTGGTGCGTTGATCGATTTCTTGAAAGAGTTGATCTTGAGCCATAGTATCGCTCCTTGGTGGACGAAACTGCACGCCATGCCCCCAGGCATTCGATAGGGAGACATCCGAGCAAACATTTACAAAAGGGCGGTGATCGGCCATGGACGGATGGTCCCGGGGGTCATGGCACCGATCTGTCCTTCTCGGCGGCGAAACCGGGACCTGAAGGGATGAGCCATCGGATTGGCATGGGAAAGAACTGGTTGTTCCGTCCTTCACGTCGGGTTTTCAGCCTGCTGTGGCCTCCCTGTCATTCAGACCGCCGTCTCCATCTTATACAGAAACCGACAAAGATGTCATTAAGAATGGATTGGAAACCGTATTGACAGCTCAAAAAGGGCATAAGGGAGCAATTTGCGCCAGGGCTGAACTGTTCAGGGGATCCAAAGGGGGGAGGTGGGCGAGAATGGGGGTGTTGCCATAGGAACGGATGGCGTGCAGGTTGGCAGGATTTTCTGGTCCGTTGAGGATGATGCCGGTCACGTGGAGGTGGCGGTTTCCGAGGGCCTCCAGACTGAGGAGGGTATGATTGATGGTTCCCAGGGTGGTTCTGGCGACCAGGATGACCGGAAGCTGGAGATGGCGAACCAGATCGATGATGAAACAGTGATCATTCAAGGGGACAAGAAGTCCTCCGGCCCCTTCGACGATCAGAGAACGAGGTGTTTGCGGTAACGAAAAGGCGTGCAGACGAATGGTGACGTCATCCCGTCTGGCCGATTCGTGTGGTGAAAGGGGTTGGGTCAGGGTGTAGGTTGAGGGATGAATGCGATCGTCATCGAGGTTGGCCAATTTTTGAACGATCTGGGCGTCGGTTGGTCCCAACAGGCCCGATTGTATCGGCTTCCAATAGTCGGCCTGAAGTTGTTGTACCAGCCAGGCCGATACCACGCTTTTGCCCACATCGGTATCAGTTCCGGTGACAAAATAACGGCGTTGTTGCACAGTCATGGGACAGGCGGTTTCTTGGAGGCATCGTGCAGGCGTTCCTGCCGCCGGTTGAGGATTTCCAATAACTCCATGGAATGCGCCGATGCTGGACCGACAGATGCGTTTTTGGTTTTTTCTTCATTTCGCGGTGCGGTCGGCCCCGAGGGTTGAGTCGAGAAGGGGGGGGTGGGATGGGGTGGAGTTTGATGGGTTGCCGGGGCCGATGGCCCATCAGCGGCCGTTTTTTGTGCCTTGGCGGCGGCCATGGCCTCAAGTTCGGCAATCCGTTCTTCGGAGAGGCCGAAACGCAGGCCCAACTCCCGGATGCTTTTGCTTGGGTTGGACTGGTTATGTTTTGGTTTGCCCCCGGTGGCGGCCGCGTTTTTTTGCATTTGCTTGGCTCGTTCCTGAAGGCGCTCTTCATCGTAACGTTTTAGTTGTTCAGGCGAAATTTCCTCGCGCAGAAGGTCTTCGGCGATGGGTTCGGCCTGCAAGAAGTCGTCATTGGGGGCAAATACCTCAAGGGTCTGGGCCAGTCTGTCCTTGATATAACTGAAGAACGTCTGGCTTTCCGGTTCCAGAGGCTCAATGACATCGGTCCGCGCTTGCGCCGGCGCATCGTCGGATTTTGAACAGCCTGCTGTCAAGGCGATCAGCAAGGCCATCATGATCCGTGCCGACAGGATTGTCATAATTTCCTCCTGAAACAACACGATGACCACGGGCATGTTGCATTGGCAACGATGCCGACTTTTTGGCCGCAGAGGTAAAATGAGGCGGTCGCTCCATAAATCCTAACATGGACGATACGTGATTTCCAACGGTGTGAAAGGGGATGGACCAGATCAGTCCGCCTCTTCCACCCGCTCGATGAAGAATCCGGCATCTTCAATCATTTTTTTGGTCTTTTCCATGCCATGGCCTCCGACATTGAGATAGCCTTCGCTGAAGAGCGAGTTGGCGGGATACAGGGCCAGCGCTTCCATGGCACCCAGGTTGACCTCGCGGCCACCGGCGGCGCGAATCTCGGCATCCGGGTTGATGAAGCGGAATAAGGCCAGGGTTCGGAGACATTTTTGTGGAGTCAGGTCTTTGCGGGCCCCCATCTTCGCTCCCGGGACGTGAACGTAAAAATTCACGGGAATGGAACGGGCGTTCAGTTGCCGAAGTTTCATGGCCACCGTGACGATATCATCGGCTGTTTCGCCCATGCCGATGATGATACCGCTGCAGATGTCCAATCCTTCCAACCGGGCAGCCTCCAGGGTTTTGACCCGTTCGGCGTAGGAGTGAGTGGTGCATATGCTGCCATAATGGGATTCGGCGGTGTTCAGGTTGTGGTTGTAACGGTCCAAACCGGCCTCTTTCAACTGACGGGCCGTGTCGCGGTCGAGAAATCCGGCGGATAGGCAAACCTCGACCGGCCAGGATTGTTTGATCTGGCGGATCAGCTTCGACATGTGTTCCACTCGCGCGCTTGGAGGCTGGCGGCCCGACAGGACGATACAATAACGGTACGCTCCGCTGTTGTAGGATTTTTCCGCCCCCTGGAGGATTTCTTCGTCCGATTTGAGGGTATATTTTTCTATGGGGGCAGAGCTGTTTTTTGCCTGGGCGCAATAGTTGCAGTCTTCCGGACAGTAGCCGTTCTGGACGTTGTTGAGTATATGCACCCTCACTCCCAGACCAAAGTATTGTTTTCGGACCTGAAAAGCTCCATGCAAAAGTGGCAACAACTCGATTCCCTGGTCGGTCAGTAAACGCAGGGCCTGTTCCCGGGAAGGTTGCCGTCCCTGTAGGGCATCCAGGGTCAACGATTGAATCAATGCGTCATGGGTGTCGTCATGTTGGTTCACGGTGGCAGAATCTCTTGGCAAGGGTGATGGGGATGGGAGGCTTGGCGCAGCTTCTGCTCCCTGGCCGAGGGTGGGTGCATCATTGTTCCAAAGATGATGTGATGGGTCACCATAAACGGCTGGCCCGTAGCGCTGGTCGTTGTGAGCATGGGCCTGAATATTCCCGGGGCCACGGGTTGGTGTCCAGGGAGGGGGGTTTTGGCGCCGATGGCCTTCAAGCGGCGCAAAAATGCCTTGGGCGAGGGGTGCGTCTCCTCGAGATGTTCTTCGGACAAGGTCAAAGTCATATCATGTCGGGCGGCCAGTTGCATCCAGTCGTTCCGGTCCGGGTACGGGTGCAAGCCGCAGGGAATCTGGTAGCGGGCACACAAATCACGCCATTCCCGAAAAGTATCGGGACCCAGGGTGGCAAACAGAAGGCGGCCTTCAGGTCGCAAAAGTTTGAACAGTGAGGGCAGGCTGCATTCAGGCTGTCGAAACCATTGAAATACCAGGCTGGCGGCAATCAGGTCAAAGGAGGTTCGAAGGCACAAGTTTTCGGCATCCATGACCACGAACGATTTGTTGCACGCCGGGAAACAATTTAAATTATCATGGGCCCGCTGGACCATGGCGGGGGCCATATCGGTGATCAGCAACCGGGTATGGGGCAGTCGTTCCAGCCACAGCCGACTAAAAAAACCGGTGCCACATCCCAATTCCAGTCCCCACAAGGGGGCCTGAGGATCATAGGCCTCCAATCCCTGAGCCAGCCTTTGTGCCACCTGGGCCTGTATGCGCGCCTGTCGATCATAATCCCAGGCGCCGTTGAAGGCTGTGAGAACAGGATTGTTCATGAAAAATAGCGGCTGAGAAAGGTGTGGATGATGGTGGCATAGGGTTGCGGATCGGTCAGAAGGGGTAGGAAATGGCCTCCCTCCCGGTCTTCGGTGTCCATCCAGTGCAATCCACCCGCTTCGATCGCAGGTAAATGACCAAAGCAGTCCCGGGTCATGTGGGGGTTGACAATGCCATCGTCGTGATGCGCCAGGGCGAGCCAGGGATGATTCCAGGCAGCGAGGGTCGGGCGTTCATCCCAGGAGAGCAGCCATTCCAATCCTTTGGCCAAAGCCGCAGCGTTGCCCTGGGCGCGTACCCCCCCCATGGGCCTGTTGACCCCGCCCAGAGCCATGAATTGATCCAGCACCCGGTGGCTGTCGTTGGCCAGTTCACGTTTCATGGCGAGCAGGATGCGTCTGTCGATCCCGCCAGGGAAGTCCACACCTCTGACGAAGCGGGAAAAACCCATGAGAGAAATCAGCCCCAGGCAACGGGATCGAAGGGGGGGCTCCTTGAGGTGGTTGAGAAGCCATAGAAAGCCGGTGGAGTGCCCCAAGGCCACCCACGGTCCGTCACCGATGAAGTCCAGGTGTTCCGGGCCAAAAAATCCCAGGTCGATGGTCTGGGCGGGCCATTGTGGAAGATGGCGCAGCAGGGGTCGCCAGAATCCGGGGCCGAATCCCCAGCCGTGAACGCATAACAAGGTTGGGGCGGAGGTCATGGCCGTCCCTCCTGTTCGGACCAATGGGTGATCGCCTGAATCAGGTCGGCCAGGGCCTGATCGGAGTGGGCGGCGGACAGGGAAAAACGGATACGGCTCGAACCGGGAGGTACGGTAGGGGGACGAATGGCGATGGCCATGATGCCCGCCACCACTTCCAGATGTTGGGACAGGGTCAGGGTTTGGCTGGTCGAGCCAACGATGAGGGGTACGATTTGGGTGCTGGAGGCACCGTAGTTCAGGCCGAGGGAGCCCAAGGCATGGCGCAATTCCTGGCTTTTTTGCAACAATCGCTGCCGTTGCGGTTCAAGCGATGGCAACAGGTCCAAAGCGGCGTCCATGGCCCCGAGGACTGCAGGGGGCAGGGCGGTGGCATAAATGAAACCGGCGCCATGGTTGATAAGGAACTGGCGCAACGGCGTGGAGCAAACGGCATAAGCGCCGAATCCTCCCAGAGCCTTGCTGAAGGTTCCCATGACGAGGTCCGCTTGTCCGGGAAAGTCGGCGGCCAGGCCAAAACCATCCTTGCCAAGAACGCCGACTGCATGGGCCTCATCGAGATAAAGGAAGGCATCATGGCGTTTTTTCAATTCCAGGAGTCCGGCCACGTCGGCCCGGTCACCGTCCATGCTGAATACCGTTTCCGAGACGATGAATTTGGGGTTGGCATGGGAACGATGAGCTTCGAGAAGATGTTCCAGGTGGTTGAGATCGTTGTGGCGATATCGGATTTGTCGGACCCCTGCCGCTTTGATCCCGTGATGCATAGAGGCATGGTTGAGTTTGTCGGTGAAGACGAGTGGGTTCATTTTGAGGACGGTGGGGTCCAACAGGGAGGTCAGGAGGGTACTGTTGGCCTGAAAGCCGGAGTTGAACACCAGGGCCGATTCGTATCCCTTGCCGGAAGCGAGTTTTTTTTCTATCGTTTCAAAAAGTTCCATGGATCCACATACCAGGCGGGAGGCGGTGGCACCGGTTCCCCAGGCGGCGGTCCATTCGTTGGCGCGGTGGACAAGGGCAGGGTGGTCGGCCAGGCCCATGTAGTTGTTGGAACAAAAATTGTGAAGCTGGCGACCGTTGACGAGTGTCATGCCTCGGGCACTCGGACCCATCGGTCGCAGCGCGCGCAGATGGTGACGGCGCTGCCGATCGACGAGGAAACGATCATAGAGGGAATGGGACATGGTTCGAGGGGATGGATGTTATGGTAAACCTGAAAATACCGGCAATGGTTGACCGTACTATCGTGGCCCAGGGAGGCCATCGTCAATGAAAAATCGGCCATCGGGTGGACGATCAGCATGGCACTTTTCGCCACAAGGATCGTTAGGCCCCACAGGACCGCACCTTTATTCGGACGGGGATGAATTCATCTGTCGTTTCCTGCAACACGTCCTGCTACCTCTTTCCTTGGTTTAACGCCGCCTTTGCGACCTAAACCAAAACCTACACGGTATAGGTCTGGCATATCAATGCGGCTATCGGTCTTTGTTTCAATCAGTCCCAGGCGTTGTAAATCCTCCCGAATCCCCTCCCAGCCACGGGTGGCATGTTGTGCTGGCAAACGGTCCGTAGAGATGGATTGTGGTCCATTCGGGAATTCTTGCTCCCAACGGGACAAAATTTCGTCATAGGAACAGGGAACGTTCATTCCTTTCAATTTAATGAGAATTTCTGTAACCCATGGATAATCTTCCGCTATTTCATTCACCCGAATCTCGGAGGCCTTTTGAATCCCTCTTTTTATGCTTTCATAATGAAGTGCCAACTCATGGTCTGGATACTTATCGCGGGAATCGGTCGCCGCCTGATGGATGGCTGCCAGAAACGAACGCGGTGACGTCTGACCACGGCCATCCGCCAAGTGCCCAACCGACCAAATATAGGGAACGCCACGGCGTCGATCTTTCCCCATCCAGGGACCGGCCAGAGTTTCAAACGCCTTTCGTTGCGATTCAGAGTCGCGTTTCATCTCGTCTCTTATTGACCAAACGCCATCACGTTCTTTGGCCTGTATGGATTGACGCATATGGCTGCTGTGAGCATGATGACCGTTGATAAGACGTTGCCAAAGCAATCCATGCAAGTCGTGTCTGGCCCAGATCAGGTCCGCCTTCGTTGCCAGCAATTTTGAAGCATCTGGAAAATTGAACACCGTGCGTTCCGCCTGGTCCTCGCGTAAAAATACCTTACCGTAAAGCCCAGGAAAGCTCTTAAGCCACAATATCGCGCGCAGAAGACCACGGACAATATTGTCCATCCGTTGCCAATCAGTGCTGCAGCGGTCCAGAGCATCGAACAAAAGCAGACCCCGCCAGTCGCGTGGCTGCTGCATGAGACGTGCGGCCTCTTCTGGTCTGGTTTTCAGCCACTCGACGGTTGCCGCCCAATTTTCAACCGGAATTGTCCGTTGTGTCCTGCTTGCCACCCAACGCAGGACAACGGCGCGCCAGATGTCGTAAGGATCCCGGTCTCGCAAGACCTCGAACACATCGGCATTGGGATAGCGATCCATGGCTTCCCTGGTCGCAAACCCTAGTTGTACCTCCAAATCTTTTAGCTCTGGCGTACTGGAGCCCAATAGCTTTCGCAACGATTCGGTCTGTAACGCGGCCGTCCAAAAGGATTTGCCGACTCCCCGGCCACCAATCACCACGTTGGCCTCCAGCCTGAGCGCCTTCAGGTGAGACAGAGGAAGGTAAAGCGTTCCCGGCAGCGGTTCTTCGCCGAAATGACTGGTTTCCAAAGGCGCCTCAAGAATGGCCGCACGCAGTAACTGTGCTTCAGTCATAGGTCATTTTCAGATCAAGACAGTCAAAAATTTTTGCAATCAATGGACCGAAAACAGCGATGGCTTCCCGAGGATCGATGCCCGCAAGACGCCCATGCAAGGAATTCAACCCGGCAAAACTACGGTGCCAATAGACGGCCCAGGGATAATGCGGCGCACTCTCGTCCGCTTCATCGAAACTCCACCCTTCAACAGACGGCCCGACTGGCAGCGTCCATCTCTGCCCGTCGGGATTCTGCCGAATGATGGCATCCAGAGGCGGTATTTCGTCATAGAGCGTGTCGATGAATACCTGGTAAGCGCGCTCGCGAAGCCCTTTGAGATAGCTGTCCCGGTCGATCTCAGGTGTCAGACCGGATACGATTTGTAAACGTTCCCGAATCTGTTCCGCAACACCCGCGCGTTGCCAATGTTCAAATAGGATACGGTAGCCACTCCAGGTTTGGTTGCCCTCCAGGGCAAACAACAGTACCAGAGTGGGACCCAGATCGGTCAGGCAGACGGAAGCCATGTCGTCGATGCCCGCCCGAGAATCAATCAATATCACATCAGGACGAACCCGCTCCTCCAGGGTCTGCAACAACCGCTGCAATCGGCTGGACCACGGTTCGCGCGTCCCATCCTGCTGTATTTTCGGCATCCATACCCGACCCAGTTTGGCGACATATTCACCCGGTTTGGCGCCATGCGCGGGCACGACATGAATTTCGCCGTCGTGGGAAAGGTTACTGTTTGCCAGCATGCTGGCAAACACTGCATCGGCGTTGTCCACCAAATCTTCCATCAGCCAATCGGTCACCCCATACATGGGCTGACGCTCGACAGCCAACAGGCTGGTGGAAAGGCCAGGAGATTGCAAATCCAAATCCAGCACCAGCACACGCTGGCCTGTTTGCGCCAACTTCCATGCGGTAGTGGCCAAAGCCGTGGAACGACCCACACCGCCCTTGATCGAAAAAAACACAATTCGGGGTGGTCCTTTGGTTTCCGCTTCGATGTGTCCCCAGTTGCCCACGGTAGCGAGTCGGTCCACCACCCACACCTTGTCTTCATGGCCTGGAATCAAAATCTTGGCAGCTCCTTGGCAAGCCAACTCACGGTCAGATTCGTAAAGAATTCCTGCATTGGGTGGGTAGGCATGTGGTTTGAAACTTTGGTCAATGGTAGCCGCCATTCCTTTCAGCCTGTTGCGCTTCTCCTCTTCCTTTTTTACCGCCTCTGGAACGATTAATCGTACCCTGCCATTCAGGTCACGGTTGATCAGCAACCACTCCAAACCTTCAAGTACATCCTTGTGTTCGGTAAGGATGGTCGCCATGGCGGGCAAGATTTCATCGAAAGTCATGTCAGCAACCCCTCCCGTCGCGCCAACTGAATCAGGTCATACACCACCTTGGCACCAGTTTGATGGGCGGCCACATGCGCCTGATTAAAATGGGACTGGTTGGCATAGCGTTGTTTCACATCCCAATCAGCAAAAGGATTGGTGGCTGTAAGCGCATAACCCGCTCCCTGAGGCTGGCCGGAACGATAGCTTTCAAAGCGTTCCCATAGGGAGTTGACGTGTTTACGATCATCGGGATCATCGGGAAGATCTTTGGAAATGTCGTATTTCATACCAAACGCCAACATCAGTTGCTTCATCCCACACTCTGCGGCCAACCCATAGAGATGATCGGCGTTGGCCCAGCGTCGTGCCTGAAACAGATTTTCTGCGTCCTCCCAATGACGGTCATGAGCGTCCATAAAGTCCGTTTGCATTGCCCGTTCCCTTGCACACACCCACACATAGGTTGTTCGCCATCTGCCCGTAATCGTTCAGATCCCCCGGTTC
>JADFZF010000089.1 GCA_015232645.1 Magnetococcales bacterium
AAGTATTTTCCATATTAATACAAAGATTAGTATATTTCTTCCATCCCACATGGATCAAGAAGAATTCCAAGATCCATGGCTTTTTCGGCAGAGGTCGATCGTTGATTGCTGTCATGGGAAGGAAGATGGACGATTGGTAGACCACCTTGGGGCCATCCAGTGCCACGGCCACGCCCTGATGTCCAACCGAGAGATGTGGTGTTAGCCCTTGACGGGGGGTCCTTTCTCATCCCATCCACGGGCCCAGACAGTGCTTTGCCAAGGCCCGTACCGGCTCGATCGCGCGAGGATCAACGAAAACGCGCGCCAGGCGACGACGGTTCTGTCCCAAAAAATGCACTAATGCACTCACATGTTCCGCCGGTCGTACTGTCCCTTCCTGGGTAATGACGTAGACCGGTTCAGCACCTTGGGGGTCGTATTGCAAGTGGGCGTATGGCGAGCGGTGGATGCGATCCACCCGGGCCAGCAAACGCAATGGCACTTCCAGAGTGGAACCGTCTTCCTGGGGAACGGGAATGGGCTCCTCGGCATGCTCAGAAAAAAAACGTTCCACCCGATCCATGAGTTCAGGATCCAGAATCAACTCCATGGCTCGGGGCGGTTCCTTCGAGGCCGGCTCAAGAGCCACCTTCCCTGGCAGATCGGTCCTCCGGGACCAACCGAAGGTCAACTGTTCCATGTCGCCCTGGAACTGCTTCCAGACCAGGCGGCGATAAATGGATTGACGATGACAAAACATGCGGCACCGCCAGCGCAGTTCACCCTGCCTCGGTGTCCTGGGGGTCAAACCGGCCCAACAGCCCAGGGCATAATCGACAACGGTATCGTCCAAAGCCAAAAAGGCTGCGGTAGTCGGGGTTCTCCCCTGACGGGCCTCGGCAAGGAACACCGCCAAGGCATCCGGCGTTTCAGGAGGTGGTTGCCCCTCCAGGGTCCAGATCCAGTCGATCAGAGCGAAAATATGCAGCAACAAGGCTTCAAAGGCCCGTACGGTCTTATGGTCGTAGACTTGACGGTACATGTGATCGCGGGCAAAGATGTAGCTTTCCAATGCGGCAGGCCCTTTGCCCACATCGACGCAAATGCGTGGAATACCATCGACCTGTCGGACACGAATGGAGTGCAATAACCACTCCAGATCAAACCGTCCATAAGAGACCCCGGTCAAATGGGCATCCCGCAACAGGTAATCCATGCGATCGGCGTCCAATTGACTGGAAATGAACGGTCGGCCACCAAGATGGTCGGTCATCCCCTGAGGCTGCCATATGCCCCGTAACGTTGTTATGAATCGGTCCTGATCCAACTGCAAGCGTTGGCAATGACGATGAATCTGGGTCAAAGGGGTCCCTGCTTCCGACAGTATCCTCCATCCCCAGGACTCATGATCGGGTAAACCAGGAAAAATCTGCTCAAAAACATGAGAATGCGGTCCATGCCCGACGTCATGAAACAACGCCGAAACCTTGGTGGCCAAAATTTCCGCCTTGGTCATGCGGCAATGGTCGCCGACCAGGACTTGGGCCAACATCCTCTTGGTCAGATGCAACGTCCCCAGAGCGTGAGAAAAACGCGAATGCTCAGCCGAAGGATAAATTCTAGCCGCCGGCCCCAGTTGCCGTATTCGACGCAGCCGTTGCAGTTCTGGAGTGTCGATCAGATCAAGCAAAAGCGCATCGCCCCAATCCACCAGGGAGCAGTCGCCGCCATGGTCATCCCGATGCAGGATGATCATGTCATGGACCGCATCGCGAAAAACTTTTCGGCTCATACCATCGGCAGATCGTTCAAGGTGGCCCACGCCAGTTGATAGCGCCGGAGGCGCTCCCAATCCCGCTCGCCTGGAACATGATCCAGCCGTCGGACATCCATGTTGTCGATGAGATCCAACAGTTTGATTTTTCGCGCCACCGCATGGGGTTTCAGCCTTTGAATATAGTCCTGATAGCTGTGTTCCGCTCGGTGAGTCAGGAGGTTTAATACCTGGATGATGTGCTCGGAAAAGCCCTCCTGACGTAAATCATCCAATGTTATCGGAGTATCCTCCACCACATCGTGCAGCAGGGCGATGATCTGGTGGTCCTTGTCCTGCAACTGCATCATCAATCGCAGCGGATGCAGAATATAGGGTTGACCGGCGCGATCCAGCTGCCCCGCATGGTGGGTGGCCGCAAGGGCCAAAGCCTTTTCCAGAGTAGACATGATTGACCTTGTTAACAAATTTGGAGCATGCGTTCCAGGGCAATCCTGGCCAGTGCCGCCTCACGTTTTGGGACCGAAATCTGGTTGACCACCTGCCCCTGAACCAGATTTTCCAAGGCCCAACAAAGGTGTTGTGTATCGATGCGAAACATGGTGGAACACATGCATATGGTGGGACAAAGAAAATGAATTTCACGGTCCGGGAGTTCATGTTTCAGGCGGTTGACCAGGTTGAGTTCGGTACCGATGGCAAAAGCGCTCCCGGGCGGGGCGCTGCGAACCACCTGCTGGATCTGTTCGGTCGAGCCCAGATCGTCGGCCAGATCACAGACCTCCATGGAACATTCGGGATGAACCACGATACGGATGCCGGGTAC
Source organism: Magnetococcales bacterium (assembly GCA_015232645.1). GTDB lineage: Bacteria > Pseudomonadota > Magnetococcia > Magnetococcales > UBA8363 > UBA8363. The sequence continues at coordinate 2,583 of JADFZF010000089.1, forward strand.
CCGGTTGCGAAACAAGGCCACATGCACCGGTTGAAACATCTGATGCACCGAACAGTATCCGTTCCAAAGGATGACACGGGCGCGGTGGATTTCTTCCTCTTTCAGTCCTCCCAAAGGTAGGTCGGGTTGGTACACCACGATTTCGTCCAAAGGGATTCCCATCCGCTTGGCCGAATTGCGCCCCAGGTGTTGATCGGGGAAAAACAGCACTTTGGGCCGTTGTGCAAAAGCCCACTGCAATATTTTCCCGGCGTTGGAGGAGGTACAGACGGTTCCCTCGTGGGCGCCACAGAATGCCTTAAGCTCCGCCGTGGAATTGACGTATGTGATCGGGGTCACCTGGGTATTCACGGGGATGACCCGCCCGAGGGCCTTCCAGGCCTCCTCGACCTGAGGCAGATCGGCCATGTCGGCCATGGAACAACCCGCTGCCAGGTCGGGTAGAATGGTCATCTGGCTAGGGGCGGAGAGAATATCGGCAACTTCCGCCATGAAATGAACGCCGCAAAAGACGATGGTCGATGCCTGGGATCGTTGTGCAGCCAAGCGCGAAAGTTTGAGGGAATCTCCAGTCAGATCGGCAAATTTGTAGACCTCTTCCCGTTGGTAATGGTGACACAAGATCACCACCCGGTCTCCCAGACGGTCCTTAGCCGCCTGAATGCGCTGGTCCAACTCCTGATCGGAGCACTGGTAAAGTGATTCCAGAGAAGGTACGTTCATGGACAATAAAGACCGTCAGGCAAAAAGTGGCTTAATGGTGGTCAAGAAGACAGGTCGGTACCGATGTCTTATGGTAACAATCCCTGGTTGAAACTGAAAGAGGATTTGCGCACCCAGGCGCATGCGGTGGGCTTTGAGGCGGTCGGCTTTTCCTCCCCCCATCCCCCGAACAACGGTGACCATTTTCTTCAGTGGCTCGACCAGGGTTGGCATGGTTCCATGACCTGGATGGAAAAAAATCGGCAAAGACGGATGGATCCAGGCCAATTGGTCCCCGGGAGCGGGGTGATCATGAGCGTCGGAATCAACTATCGCCCCCCGGACATCGGGGTTGGGGGTGAGACCCGACCGGGTTTTCCTGACCTGGCGGCCTGCTGCCGCATCACCGATTATCACGAAATCATCAAGGAGAAACTTTTCAGGTTGGCATCATGGGTGGAGCAAGCCTGCGATCAGCCTGTACCGGGGCGTTTTTTCGTTGATACCGCCCCGGTGATGGAAAAATCCCTGGCGGTTTCTTCGGGCCTGGGCTGGCAGGGTAAAAATACTCTGCTGGTGACGCGCCGATGGGGGTGTTGGTTATTGTTGGGAGAATATTTCCTGCCGTTTCCACTCCCCCCCGACCCTCCAGCAGACCATCATTGCGGCACTTGTCGGCGTTGTTGTGACGTCTGCCCCACGGGGGCTTTGGATGGCCGGGGAGGGCTGGATGCTAGACGTTGCATCGCCTATCTGACCCTCGAATCCAAACACCCCATCCCCCGGGAATATCGAGCTTCCATGGGAAATCGGGTGGCGGGATGCGATGCCTGCCTGATGGTCTGCCCATGGAACCGTTTTGCCGCTCCAACTCAGGGAAATAGATTCATCCCCAGGGAAAGCCTTTCCCGTCGTCCTCTGGCCGATTGGGCCGCCATGACCAAGGCGGAATTCGATGTAATATTTGCCGGAACCAGCGTCAAACGCATGGGCAGGATCCGTTTTTTACGGAATATCGCCATTGCGTTGGGCAACTCAGGGGAAGCCACGGCCGTTACCGCCCTCATTCGGCTGTTACAGGAGCCAGCGGCATTGATCCGTGGCGCAGCGGCATGGGGATTGGGACAAACCCTGCAAGATCCACGGTGCCAGGACGCCCACTTGCTAGCGGTCTGCGCGTTGGACCGCGCCCGCCGGATCGAACAGGACCCGGTAGTCGCAAAAGAGTTGATCGATATACAGTCTTGATGTGGCAGAAATTGGGATTTTCCAATGACAGGGAGCCGCTCCTCGCCATCGCATTGGAGCGGCTCACCGCACTGCTGTTTCCAGCTATTTGATCTTTTCAAACGCTTCCGGCCCCTCACCGCACACCGGACAAACCTTGGGAGGGGTGTCGCCATGGTGGATATGATCACAGACGTTACATTTCCATTTCATCGTCGTCTCCATTATAGTAACTATGGGATGTTCAGGAATCCCGCTGCCGTTTATTGCCAATCTCGAGCGATTCCATAAAGCTAGCCTGACCGCTTCGACAGATTGCCAATGGCCGGGACTCATGCAAAACATCTGCCGGAAATCATTTCTTGAGTCTTGGCGATGGTTATTCCGTAGCGATCAAGTTTTCGAAGCCAGGCCCCACGTCTTGTACGCTTCCGTCATTTTTGCCTTGGCTTGTCGTACCTGCTGCAATCATTAGAGAAAAAAATTTTATGATTGCTTTATGATGATTGTAAGGGGCATTCTGAGCGCACGCAACTACGATGATGGTCGCAGTTGTCTGGTTCCGTATTTGTTTGTAATGGAGCGAGGGAGTGAGCAAAATTCTCGTGGTTGATGACGAACCGCAAAATTGCCTCTTGATGGAGGCCTTCCTGAAAAGATGTCCCCAAAAACCTGTCACCAAATCATGTTATGCCGGTGCCCAAGCCGTTGCCTTGGTTGGTTCATGGAAGCCGGATGCCATATTCATCGACTTGCATATGCCGGGAATGGATGGCATCGATACCATCAAAGCCATCCGTGCAGCGGGCTTTACCGGCAGAATCATCATCGTGACGGCCGATCATCGCAGTGAAAACGCCCGTCTGGGCAGCAAGGCGGGTGCCAACGGCTTTTTGGCCAAGCCGGTGGATGGCAGAAGTATCTGCAAAACCTTGGAATGATGTGGAAGAGGGCTAATGATCATCAATCCCGCCACCGATCCGGTGTGGCGCAACATCAACCTGCATACCCACACTTGGCGCTGTCACCATGCCCAGGGAGACGTTGACGCCTATTGCCAAAAAGCCCGGGAACGCAACCTCCATCTTCTGGGCTTTTCCGATCATACTCCGCTCCCCGATGGACGTTGGGCCTCGATTCGCATGGACATGTCTCACCTGGAGGCCTATGACCTCGCTATCGAAACGGCACGTCATCAGTATGCCCCCCTGCACATTCTCAAGGGAATGGAATGTGAATTTGTGCCAGAATTTGTTAATTTTTATCGAGAAACCTTGTTGGATGAACGAAAGTTTGATTATCTGGTCGGGGGGGTCCACTTATTTGACTGTGATGGGCAATGGCTCTACACCTCCGGCGGTGTCCAGGATGCCAAAACCCTGAGGGTCTATACGGATTTCTTCATCGCCGCCATGGACTCAGGCCTGTTCCGGTTCATGGCTCACCCCGATTTGTTTGCCGGTTCATGGCTTCACTGGGATGCGCAGACCCAATCTTGTATGCGTGCCCTTCTTGATGCAGCCAGATCGTTGGAAATACCGTTGGAGATCAATGCCAATGGCCTGCGTCAATGGCCCATCCAGGACGGGGCCTGCAGACGTCAACCCTACCCTTGGTTGCCGTTCTGGGAAATGGCCGCCGAGTTTCAGATCCAGGTCGTAGTCAATGCGGACGCCCACCACCCGGACGAAATCCATGACGGTGCGGTCCAGCGTGCCTTCCTCATGGCAGAATCTTTGTTGGACCAACATTCGGCGTTTTCGTGGCTTGAATTTTTTCATGCCAGTCACGGTCGCTCGGCAGTTCGACGGGATGGGGCCGAGAACGGCAGGATCCCTTTCCAGTGAGGTATGAGACCACACCTGAAGGCTGAGGATTTGTACCAGTCTCTCTGTCTCCTCGAGTGTTTCAGGTCATCCAGGGGGGGATGGTCGGGTGTTGACTCCCTCGGCATGGGGTTTCCCCAACTTGGTTAATCATCCCAAGTCGGGATTTTTGGAATTTGAAATCAGGGATGGTCTGACGACCCCGAATAAAATTTCATGGGTCACCCGGACGCACGACCCAAGGTAACCCTTCCCCTTCACGTCCAATCGTCCAGGGGAGTATGACCTGAGCGGAGAACCCTCTTGAAACCTGTAAAGATCCTGTTCCTTGCCTGCGCTGCTGTTCTGGTATTGGCCTTGGTGGCTGGTGCAGGTGTCACCATGTTTGTCAACCCCAACGATTATCGTGAAACTATTTCCCGTTGGGTCAAAGAAAACACTGGACGGGATCTGATCATTCGGGATGGTCTGACTGTTTCCCTGATCCCCTGGATTGGCATCCAAGCCAAAGGGGTGGCACTGGGCAACGCCGCCGGTTTTGGCACGGAACCTTTGGCCAGCGTCGATTCTGTGGAAGTTCGCGTGCAACTCCTCCCATTGCTCCACAAAAAAATAGAAGTTGATACCGTCATGGTGAAAGGATTGACCCTTCACTTTGAACGGAATATCGATGGAACGGGCAATTGGGAAGGCATGTCCAGAGCGAATGCCCCTGAAGAGGTCAAGAAAGACTCGGCACCCGCGGCCTCTCAAGAAGACCATCCAGCCACCATGATGGCGGCGGTGGTTTTTCAGGGGGTGCATGTGGAAAATGGTCGAATTCTATGGGACGATGCTCGCTCGGGCGATTCGATCACGTTGGACAACCTGAACCTCGACGTCGGACGCTGGGTTCCCGGCCAAACGGTATCCGTGGACCTGAGAACCGATGTGGTCCGTGCCCAATCTCCCTTCCCAACCAAGGCGGTCATGAAAGGGAGGGTGACGGTGGATCTGGTGGCTGGCCAACTCCACGCCTCCGTGGACACCTTGTCCGTGACTTCCGAAACGGGGATGGGAAAAAATGACGGTATCACAGTGACGTCGGCGGGAGAGCTGTCATTGGCCCTGGCCGATGCGAAGGCGGAACTCGCTCTTGAAAAGATCACTCTCCAGGGTTCAGAAGCGGCATTGAATGGCACCTCGCTGCGAGCCGATTCCAAAGGCAAAATCGCCTTTGATCCCAAATCACGGATCGTCAAGCTGATTTTTGATCCGATAAGTCTGGAAGCGGGAGGATCACGGTGGGGTGGGGTGAAGACCCATGGCGACTTGACCATGGACGGACAGATTGACTTGGCCACTATGACCTTGACCAGTCTGTTGTCGGGTTTATCCGTGGAAGTGCGTGAAGGGAGCCTCAAGGATGGTTTTATCCGTGTCGAATCCTCAGGAAAGGTTGACGCCGATTTGAAACGGCGGCTCACCAAGGTGACCCTGAACGACCTGTCGCTCAAAGGCGAAGGGCCGATTTTTTCTGGTGGCGGTTTCACCGGCCATATGGATGTTGATATCCAGGCGGACTTGGAAAAAAATGGGCTGACGACCACCTTGGATAAAGTCATTTTGGAAACCACTGGCGGAATTTTCAAGAATGGCGGCGGTGAATTTCGATTCCGTGCCAACGCCCGTCTGGACTTGGCATCCAACAACCTCGACGGACGTCTGGAAACCGTGGTCTTTGCTCTGCACGGACCACTGGTGGACAATGGCCATGTTGACGGTCGAGGGTCAGTCGATTGGCGTTTCGGTATGGGCCATGGCGAGCCTGTTGTTGTCAACTTGACCAACTTGACCGTACGTGCCCGCGATGGTTTCATGGGTCAGAATGGCCAATCCACATGCACCTGCCCATCCAAGATCACCGTGAGTTCCGATGGAAATCGTTTTCAAGGGAGTCTCAAGGATTGCGAGCTGGAAGCCCAGGGAGCCATCACCGACGGTGGACGACTCATGGGCCGGTTTTCCGGGAATTGGGAAACGACTCCCAAAGCGGGATTGGTACATTTGCAATCGTTCCAAATGGCTTTGAAAAACTCGGGCAGTTCTCTCAGTTCCGGAGACTTAAGCATCGACAGTCAAATGAACCTGACCCTGGATATGAAAAAGGGTGAAATTCTTGCCCAGGCCGATAAATTTGCTCTTATGAGTCAGGGAGGGGGATCAGGCAAGGGACGGACGCAGCTGTCTGGTCCCATGGAGGTCCATGCCCTTCTGGATGGACCCCGTATCCGTTCGCAATTGAAAGGTATGCGCGTTACTTTCCAAGGCGAGCAGACCTCCGGAACTTTCATGGAGGGAACGTTGGCCGGGCTGGTGGACGTGGATCTGAAAAAAGGTTCTTTGGATCTTACCGGGGTAGAATTGGTCTCCGGGGGTGCCAAACTTGACGGCCACCTGAAAATGGCCGGCTTGGGTACCAAACCGGTCTGGCAAGGACAATGGCAGCTTCATGAGTTTGATCTCGCCAGGGCGATGAAGACATGGCGTATGGACCCCATGAACACTCGCGACGCCCGTGTTTTGCACAAAGTGGCCCTCTCCATGACGGCCCAGGGCGACGGCGATCACGCCTCGATTGAAGGCATTCATCTAACGCTTGACGAAACCCAGTTAACTGGCCACATCAAAATGACCTCCCTGCATCCCGTCCAGCTTGGTTTTGATTTATCCATCGATTCCATCGACCTGGATCGTTACCGCGTCATGGAAGAAAAACGGGTCAGGGAGACCTCCGTCAAATCTGGATCCATGCACGGATCGTTGGATGCCAAGAAGTCCAACAGCGGCCTGGGTTTCCCTGATATGAGCGGAAAACTCCATATCCAACGACTTAAATTTTGGGATGTTCGTCTGACAGAGGCCCTGATTCCGCTTTCCATCAACAAAGGAGTTTTGGGCATCCATCCACTGCAAGCTCGGCTCTACGAGGGGATGGTCAAAGGAGATTTGGATGTCGATTTTCGTCCGGTAAAGCCCAAAACAACCATGAAGTTTACCCTGTCAGGGATCCAAGGCGGGCCGCTTTTGACCGATGTGACCGGCGTTAATCGAATCTCCGGCAAGGCGGAGGCCAATGCCGATTTGTCCTTGACCGGCCTTGATCCCGATGACATCAAACGTACCCTTTCGGGCCATTCCCGTTTTGCTTTTTCCGACGGATTCATCCGCGGAATCAATATCGGTCGATTGGTACGGGCCGCCTCCCAGGCCTTGAAAGGGCAGATGGGCCGAGACTCCGATTCGGCTTCGACCGAAGATAAAACCGAATTCTCCGAGTTTTCAGCTTCAATTCGATTCGATAACGGCTTGATGAGCAATCAGGACCTCAATCTCAAATCACCCTTGCTACGGGTTACTGGCGAAGGTCAGGCCGATTTGTCCAAAGATACCGTCAATTATCAACTCAAGGTTGCCTTGGTGGGGTCGCTGGAGGGACAGGGGGGGAAGAATCTCGCCGAATTGAAAAACATTTCCATCCCCGTGTCTGTTTCAGGATCTCCCTCCAAACCTAAGTTTCAGGTGGATATCAAAGGGTTGGTCAAGGATAACGTCAGGGAAGAGACCAAACAGAAGGTCATAGAGAAAATCAATAAAAAATTGCAGGACAAAGGGCTGGATGGGGTACTGCAACAAGTCGCTCCCAAGGGGTTGGACAAATTATTGAACAAGCTTCCGTTCTGACGGGTGCGTCTCATTCCAATTCCAAATCTATAGAGCATTAATAATCCAGGGCCATGCCACAATGGACTTCACCCGTGCATGATCATTTTCCAGAGTATAATGGAC
>JADFZF010000008.1 GCA_015232645.1 Magnetococcales bacterium
CACAGCCGCCTCAAGGCCTCCGCCATCGGGGGGAAATCTTCCTGCTCGCCCACCACCAACAGTTGCTTGGGTCCTTTGAGAAGATGTTCCTGAATGGCGTGGAACCGTTGGCAGAGCAAGTCGAGTTGTCGTGGATCATTCAAGGATTCATCCAGTTGCTTCAACCTGCGAATGGCCGACATGCCGCTCCAGACTTCATGCAGGTATCCTGTGGGATTGGCGGCACTGCAGGCGGCGGTCATGGCCAGGACGTGACCGTTGTCATTGACGCGCAGCTCGGAGCTGGCACGGAACTGGGAAATCAATTCACGAATACGGGTGGATTCGTCAAAGCGGGCGTGCAACAGAGTCTCATGGATCAATTCGGCCAATGGCAGCTGGTTGCGGGTCAAAGCCTTACCATAAACGGAAAACACGCAACGAAAGCGTCCCGCATCATCCACCTCGCTCCGTACCGAAGCACGGGCGCCAATACCGCCGCTGATGGCCGATTGCCAAGCCTGGGTGACCAGATAATCCCGTTGTCCCACACCCACTTCCGCCATACTTGAAGCAAACAATGGCAACAGTTCCAACAAGGTGTCATCCATATCGGGGACATCCAGGATCACCTGTTGATAGACCAGACGATTCGTGGGGCGATCGAAATGAGTCAGCGGGATGGGTACGGCGCCCTTGTCACTGCCTACGGGGATATCCAGATGGGCGGGGACATCCGCCAGGGTCACCCGGGGCAGGACCTCCGAATCATCCTCCTGCCCCTGACGTTCCTGCAAATCCATGGCCGCCTGCCTGACGCGAGCGATAGCCTCGGAGTCCAAGGTGGAACGGATCGCCGCCAGACGTTCCGTCTCCCGCTGGGCCATTTGGGCATTCAAGGTGGTATCGGGGGTCAAGGTCACCCGGACCCGATGCGGATTGTCCAAAAACCAGTGGCGGACGAACCGTTTGATGAAATCGGGATCGTTGACCTCCTCGCGCAAACGCTCGAGCAAGGGATCCAGCGCCAGGGCTCGGACGGGATCGCCGCCGTGCAACGCCGACGGCAAGGCGGTCAACATAAGTTTGAGACCGTAGGGGAAGCCGTCGCCGCCGATCTCGCGCCGCGACAACTCCAACTGGTGCAATACCGCATCCACCCGTTCCTGTTCCACCCCTTCGGCGGCGACCCGCTGCAACACGTCGAGAATCCCCTGTTCCACCTGGTCAGCCCGATCCGGTTCCGACCCTTCCACCCCACAGGCGAATACCATCTCCCGCCCCGAGTCGTCCAAACCACAAATCGGAGAGGGGGCTGTTCCGAGGTCGGTGGTTTCCAAAAATTTGAGCAACGGCGAAGAACTGTTGTCCATCAACACCCCATTGACAAGATGAGTTTCCAACAACAATTCCTGATCGACACTCTCCCCCAACAGCCATCCCAGAACCACATGAGTCTTGGCCTGAGTATTGGATTCACCATCCAGAGGATAATGTCCGCTCGATCGGACGGGTTGGCTGCGGCGCTGTTCCAAAGGGACCCCAAGATGAATATCCATTCGGGAAAAGTGCCGCAACACCCGATCCTGAAAGACTTCCTGATGTTCGTGGGCCGGGATATCTCCGAAAGTCATGAAGATGGCGTTGGAGGGATGGTAGTGTCGGGCATGAAATTCCCGCAGCTGCTTCCAGGTCAGGTCGGGGATGTGTTCGGGATCGCCGCCGCTGTTGAAATGGTAGGCATTTGTGGGAAAAATCTGTTTGGACAAGTGCTCCCACAATACCCGCTCCGGGGAGGCCATGGCCCCTTTCATTTCATTGAAGACCACCCCTTTATAAACCAGCCGGGAATCGGGATCCTGAGGATTTTCCAATTCGATGCGGCACCCCTCCTGAGCAAAATCGAGCTGCAGAAGTTGCGGAAAAAAGGCGGCATCCAAATACACATCGAGGAGATTGCTGAAATCCTTGCGCGATTGACTGGCAAATGGATAAGCGGTCCAATCGCTGGCGGTGAAGGCGTTCATGAAAGTGGAGAGGGATCGTCGCAACATCATGAAGAACGGATCGCGAACCGGATAACGGCGGCTGCCGCACAGGGCGGTATGCTCCAGGATATGGGCCACCCCGGTGGAATCGGATGGAACAGTGAGAAAGGCGACCAGAAATGCGTTATGGGGGTCATCGGCCTGCAGATGCAGGTGCCGGGCACCGGTCGCTTCATGAAGATAGGATTCCACCGTGATCTTGAGGGCTTCCACCGGTTCTCGATGCACAAGTTTGAAAAAGGCGTGAGTCATGTTATCCCTTCAGGTTGCACTGGATTCGCTAAAGTGGTCCATTTTCCGTGATTACCCGTCATAATCGCAATGGTCCGATCCCATCTCAGGGCAATAATGTCGATTTAGAATCAAAATTGACTTTATGCAAGCAAAAAGCGGATCAATAGCGAAACCCTGTTGAACATTCGTCGGGGGGCTCATAGAATCGTGACTTAAGCCAGCCTAAAGCATGGCAAGCAAACCCACGGTCCAGTACGGGGTCGCCCCCCAACCCTGGACCAAACCCAACCTATTTATTGGACATAAAGTCTCGGAGGTGAATCATGGCGGATGGGCAGGCCGCGGGCCAGACCATTCTGGTCGTCGGCGGCGGAATCAGTGGTCTAACCACTGCCGTTGAGGCTGCCGAAGTCGGGTACAACGTTCTTCTGGTTGAGAAATCTCCTCATTTTGGCGGAAGGGTCACACAGCACAATAAATATTTTCCCAAACTGTGCTCCCCAACCTGCGGCTTGGAAATCAACTATCAACGCATTAAGAACAACCCCCGCATTCGGCTGATGACATTGGCGGAGGTTGAAGAAATATCGGGATCGGCAGGGGCCTACACCGCAAGGATTCGGCAAAGTCCGCGGTTCGTCAGCCAAAAATGCACCGCTTGCGGCGAATGCGCCAAAGCCTGCCAGACCGAGGTCGCCAACCCTTACAACTTCGGTTTGAACAAGGTCAAGGCCATTCGTCACGATCATTTCATGGCCTTCCCCAGCCATTACTACATGGACCCCGATTTTGCCAGGACCGACGAGGCCAAAAAACTGGCGACGATCTGTCCCGTGGGGGCCATCGAACCCGACATGCAAGCGGTCGTGATCGAGGAAAAAGTGGGGAGCGTGGTCTGGGCCACAGGCTGGAAACCCTACGACGCCGAAAAAATCATGCCCTATGGCTTCGGTCGCTTCGCCAACGTCACCACCAACATGCGTTTCGAACGAATGGCGGACCGCTTCGGACCGACGGGTGGCCAAATCATCCGCCCCTCCGATGGCAAAGAGGCCAAAAACATCGCCTTCATTCAATGCGCCGGCTCCAGGGATCACAACTACCTCCCCTTCTGCTCGCGCATCTGCTGCCTGGCCTCTATGAAACAGGCCACCTACGTCCGCAACGCTTATCCCGATGCCCAAGTGACGATTTACTATATCGATCTCAGGGCCCTGGATCGCTATGAATCCTTCCAAAAAATGGTCGAAGGGGATCAGGGAGTCCGCTGGATCAAGTCCAAACCGGCACGCATCGACGAAGACCCTAAAACCGGCAATCCGATCGTCGTGGGAGAAAATACCCTCACCGGGGTCCGCTACGAAGAACCGTATGACCTCGTGGTGTTGGCCACCGGCATGGAACCCAATTCCGCTACCAGTGCCAGGGTCCCCATGCCCGATGCCCATTATGACGAATATGGGTTTGTCGTATCGGCAGGCGGACTATTTGCGTCGGGCTGCTCCAGCCAACCGAACGATGTGTCGGGTTCGGTGCAGTCGAGCACCGCATCGGCGCTGAGGGCTATTCAAACCGTTGTGCATGCAAAGGGATGAGGAAACGATGGAAACAAAGATTGGTTGCTACATCTGTACCGGCTGTGGCATCGGCGAGGCTCTGAAGGTCCAGTCCCTCGAAAAAATCGCCACCAAGGAACAAAAAATCCCCGTCGTTAAAAACCACCCGTTCCTTTGCGGTGACGAGGGGGTGGCCCTGATTCGCAAAGACATGGAATCGGAAGGGGTCAATGCCCTGGTGATTGTCGGCTGCTCCCACCGGGTCAAATCCGAATCGTTCCGTCTGGGGACCGCCCTGATGGATCGGGTGGATATCCGCGACAAATGCCTCTGGGTCCTAGATGTCCCCGAAGGCGATAAAACCGCCGCGGAAGACCGGCAGATGATGGCGGAAGATTATGTCCGTCTCGGCTGCGTCAAGGTCAAGAAAATGAACGATCCAAAACCTTTCGAGGCGACTACCCCGTTCTCGAAGGATGTCTTGGTGGTAGGTGCCGGCATCGCCGGCCTGACCGCCGCCCTGGAAGTGGCCCGGACCGGTTACAAGGTGCTCCTGGTCGAAAAGGAAGAGACCCTGGGCGGCAAAGTCGCCAATATGCACAAAGTTTCTCCCGCCAGACCTCCCTACAACAAACTTGAGGACAATCCGCTCCCCAAATTATTGGCCGAGGTCAAAGGCAACAGCAATATTCGCATCATGAACTCCACGGTGGTGCAAAAAACCGTCGGCGCCCCCGGCCTGTTCGATGTCACCCTGAAAAACGGCTCCAGCACCGCCCAGGAGCGGGTGGGAAGCATCATCATCGCTACCGGTTACACCGCTTATGATCCCAACAAGCTGGAAAAACATCTCGGCTACGGCTCTTCCCCCGATGTCATCACCAGCCTGGAATTCGAAGAAATGGCCAAGGCGGGCAAAATCGTCCGCAAATCGGACGGCAAACCCGCCAAACGGGTCGCCTTCTCCCTGTGCGCCGGGCAACGCGACTCCAGTCATCTTTCCTACTGTTCCGGAGCCTGCTGCGTCTACTCGCTCAAACAGGCCCTCTACGTCATCGAAAACCAGCCCGATGCCTCCGCCTATCTGATCTACCAGGAGGTCCGTACCCCCGGGCAAATGGAAGACTTCTACCGTAAAGTGCAAAATGAAGGGGGGATCTTCATCAAGGGCGATGTCAAACAGGTCGCGGCCAACACCACCGGCCTGACCCTGGATGTGGATGACAAACTGCTGCGCCAAAATATCAAAATGGACGTCGATCTTCTGGTTCTGGCCACCGGTATGGAAACCACGGTGGATACCGTCGATCCCAACAGCGCCTCCCCGGTGGGAACTCAGGTGGAGGAACTACCCGGTTCGGTGTTGAACCTGCATTATCGTCAAGGACCCGGGCTCCCCTCACTGAATGGTCCATTCCCCGATTCCCATTTCATCTGCTTTCCCTATGAAACCCGACGGACGGGAATTTATGTCGCTGGCCCTGCCCGCCGTCCCATGGGAATCGCCGCCACCCGTACCGATGCCGCCGGAGCTGCCCTCAAGGCGATCCAGGTGGTGGAGTCGGTGGCGCGTGGTGCCGCCGTCCACCCGCGTGCCGGCGATCTCTCCTACCCCTCGTTCCGCGAGGAAGGATGCACCCAGTGTAAACGGTGTACCGAAGAATGCCCCTTCGGCGCTATCAACGAGGATGCCAAAGGGAACCCCCTCTTCAATCCAACTCGTTGCCGGCGCTGCGGGACCTGCATGGGGGCCTGTCCGCAAAAAATCATATCCTTCGCCAACTATTCGGTGGATATGATCGGTTCCATGCTCAAAGAGGTGGAAATCCCCGAGGCCGACGAAGAAAAACCGCGGATCCTGGTCTTCGCCTGTGAAAACGATGCCATCCCCGCGTTGGATATGGTGGGTCGGAGCCGGACCAATCCCCTGTCCCCCTACATCCGCATCATCCCCTTACGTTGCATGGGTTCCATGAATCTGGTCTGGATCGCCGATGCCATGTCCAAAGGGTACGACGGTATCCTGTTGATGGGATGCCGTCACGGTACCGACTATCAGTGCCATAACGTTCGCGGTTCGGCCCTGGCGGAAATCCGTTTGAGCAAGGTTTCCGAAACCCTCACCCGCCTGCAATTGGAGGCGGATCGGGTCAAAATGGTGGAAGTCAACATCATGGACGCCGAAACCCTGCCACAGGTGATCAACAACTTTGTCGCTGAAATCAAAGAACTGGATCCCAATCCCTACAAGGAATTTTGATCTCGTACCATCGCCCTGTCCGCCCCGCGATGATCCCGTTCCCGGGCCGTCACGGGGCGTGACATGGTCCCCATCGGAGAACACATATGACTTACGACCTGACTTTTGCCAAAGAGGTCTATAAAAATTCAGAGGAGGGGCATTGGATAAAAATGTGCATGCAGTGCGGTGTATGCGCAGGATCCTGTCCCCTGGGGTTTCTCGGGGCATGGAAATATTCCCCTCGACAAATTTTTCAAATGGTGCGTGCTGGTTTGCGCGATGAGGTGTTGACCAGCTCCGACATGTGGATGTGCACCTCCTGCTACAACTGCATCGTCCGTTGCCCGCGCAACCTCCCCATCACCCACATCATCCACGGTCTGGCCCGATATGCGTCGGTTCAGGGCAAGGCGGATCCCAAACAACCCACCCATCAGTTCGCCAAGGACATCTTCTGGGAAAACATCGTCGCCACCGGTCGCGTCGGCGAGGCGGCTCTGACCATGAAATTGTACTTCAAGGATGGGATCGGCGAAGGGATCAAGCAAGGCTTGGAAATGAAGGATTCGGCATTGGGAATGCTCAAAGCCAAACGTTTGAAGCCTCTCCCTTTCCGTGGCAAAATCAAAGGCTACCCAGGGTTCAAGGCCATGTTGAACAAGGCGTTCGAGCTTGAAAACAAAAAGGAGGGCAAGGCATGAAGGAGTATTCGTTCTTTCCAGGTTGCAGCTCGGAGCATAACGCCTCCGCGGCCAACATGGAAACCTCCGTGCGTTCATTGTGCAAAATGTTGGCGATCCAGCTCAACGAGATCGAAGATTGGAATTGTTGCGGCGCCTCCATCGGCTATGCGGGCGGTGGCGTCATCCCCAGGCTGTCGTTGTCGGCTCGCAATTTTGCCCTGTCCAAACAACAACAGGGCGACAAGGACCTCGTTGCCACCTGTGCCGCCTGCTGGCTCTCCATGCGCGAAACCAGCGAACGTCTCGCCCATGAGCCCGAGGTCAAAGCCAAGGTCAACCTCGCCCTGAAGGAAGGGGGACTGACCTATGACGGCGGAATCAAAACCCGGCATCTGGTGGAAGTCCTCATTGAGGATGTGGGCTGGGATACCATGAAAGCCAAAGTGACCAAACCCTTGTCCGGTCTGAAAGCCGCCGGATACGTCGGCTGCCAAACCAACCGCCCCTTCGGCGTCGCCGGGGACAGCTTCGAAAATCCCCAATATCTGGACCGGATGATAGCCCTCACCGGCGCTACCGCCATCCCTTTTGCCAAAAAAGTCGCCTGTTGCGGCGGGGCCTTGATGTTTTCCGAACAGGAAAAATCCTGCCAACTCACCAGGGATATCATCCAATGCGCCGTGGACGGCGGGGCCGATTGCATCGTCACCCCCTGCCCGGTGTGCCAGTTGAACCTTGAAGTCTATCAAGGCAAAATCAATCAGCTGTTCGGGACCAGTTTCAATATCCCCATCCTCTACTATTCCCAGTTGATGGTGTTGTCCTACGGTGGCAGTTGGACCGATGCCGCCCTGCATCAGCAAGTGGTGCCGGCGGATGTCATGAAAAAATTTGTCTGATCGCTCCGCATTCCATCATTGTTCGAGATCGGTCTGGGAAGGGATCGCTCCCTTCCCAGCGGAGTCTCGGTAACAGCCCGGTCATCCCATTGTTTTAAAGCATGTTCCGTTTTTTCCTGCTGGCCCGAATTCATGATTGCCCAAATCGTCACCGCCTTGATTTCACCCCTGGGAACAGCTTTGTTTCTCGGTACCTGGGCATGGATCCTGGGTTGGTCCGGCAGGCGTCGTTTGGCGCTCGCCCTTGGTGGTTTAGCGCTCCTGTGGCTCGGCGGGTGGTCGTTGCCCGCGGTTTCTCTTCAGGTTCGTTGGGCCCTGGAACGTCCGTATCCCATGATCCCTATCGCTTCCGTGCCAACCGCGGAAGCCATCGTCCTGCTGGGCGGGGGGATCATCCCGGCCCAACTCCCCGGCTCCTTCCCCAACCTGGAACAGCCCGCGGATCGCGCGTGGCACGCCGCCCGTTTGTTTCACGCCGGCAAGGCGCCGTTGATCATCCTGAGCGGCGGCCGGTCACGGTCGCACTATTTGACCTCCGAAGCCCAAGCCATGCGGCTGTTCATGAAGGATCTTGGGGTCCCCGATCATGCCATGGTGCTGGAAGAACGCAGCAAAAATACCAGCGAAAACGCCATTTATACCTTGGAAATCCTGCGCCGGCGCCACATTGGGACCATCCTTCTGGTCACTTCCGCCTTGCATATGCGCCGGGCTCTCAAACTGTTCCAGGCCGAAGACATCCAGATCATCCCCGCTGCCACCGATCATGAGGTTGGCGTGGCGACTGGAGGGTGGCGCTTTTTGCCTGAGGCCAAAGCACTCGAAGGGAGTGGACGCGCCATCAAGGAATGGATCGGGCCGTTCGTCGGACGGTAACACGACGACGGCAAAGGTCAACTCAGTTCATGGGAACGGTCAGGCATTGTCAGTTCATCGGCCCGATCGCTTCTGCCGTTCCATGGGGTGTTGTTTTCCAAAAATGGCTCCATATAGGGGGCCACCTCTTCGAGGGCGGCAACCCCGAGCAGGACCTTGGCCAAGCCGCTCGCCACCAAAGGTTGAAACCCGCGCTTGATGGCTTCGCGACGCAAAATGGAAGCGGGTTCGTTTTTGGCGATACGCTGCTTCATTTCCTCATCCACGGTCAACATTTCATAGATGACCGTGCGACCCACATGTCCGGTATGGTTGCATTGAAGGCATCCCGGACTGACATGCAGGAATTCGATGCGCCGAGACGTGGCGCTGGGCACCCCCATGGCCAAGAGAAGTTGCTTTTCCATGGGAGTTGTCGGGCGTTGCCGGCGACAGGCGGGACACAAACGACGAACCAACCGCTGCGCTACGACCATGCTGACCGCGGAAGAAACCAGAAAAGGTTCCACCCCCATGTCCACCAGCCGGGTTATGGCCCCCGGGGCATCGTTGGTATGCAACGTGGAAAAGACGCGATGGCCGGTCAATGCCGCCTGGACCGATATTTTGGCAGTTTCGGCATCACGGATTTCCCCCACCATGATCACATCGGGATCATGACGCAAAAATTGTCGCAAGGCGCGGGGAAAGGTAAAGTCAATCTTGGGATTGATCTGAACCTGAGTGACGCCATCCATGCGCACCTCAACGGGATCCTCCACCGACAGCACATGGCAAAATTGATGACGAACGATATGGTCCAAAGCGGCTCGAAGAGTTGTTGACTTGCCGCTGCCGGTAGGGCCGGTGACCAGAATCAGGCCGTGCGGGAGGGCGACGTTGCGACGGAAACGCTCCAAATCTTCGGGGGCAAACCCCAGTTTTTCCATCGGCACCAGACCCACCTGCAGGTCCAAAAGGCGCAATACCATGGTTTCTCCGCGCACCGAAGGGACGTCGGAAACCCGCAGGTCGAGCATGCGATCAGTTAGACGGACCTGGATATGGCCATCCTGGGGCAGGCGTTTTTCGGCGATATCCATACCGGCCACGACCTTGATACGGGAAATCAGTGAATTCCTCAGGTGCAACGGCAGACGGACTTCCTCCAGCAGGCGACCATCAATGCGAAAATGGACATGCAGGAAACGCTGATCGGGGACCAGATGGATATCGCTCGCCCGTTTGGCGATGGCATTGACGATCAACTGATCAAAAAGGGTGGTGACGGATTGGCGGGGATTGAGATCGGCCGCCGCCACGGGGATCATGCCCCGCACATCGAGCCGGCCTATGGGTTGATTGACCTCCATACGGGCTTCATCGCCATACCAATTGTCGATGGCGGTTTGGATCACCGAAGCGGGGGCCAGACAAAGTTGCACCCTGAGTCCCGACAGTTGACATGCCCGCTCCGCATCCACCAATCGGGGATCGCTGCACGCCATGAGCAGATTGTTATCCTCCAAGCGCACGGGAATCGCCCCCCAAAGTGCAGCATTGCGTCCATCCATGCGTTGAACAGCGGCCGGATCCATCAATTGCTGATCAAGTTCAGTGTAGGGAAGGTTCAAGGAAACAGCTAACCCCATGGCCATGGCCCGCTCGCCAATCATCCCCCGCTCGACCAATAGTTTCCACAACGGGGTGCCAGCAGTATTTTTCTTCCCTTCCTTGGCCTGTTGTACCGCCTCGGTGGTCACCAGGCCGGCGGTCAGAAAAACATGCAGGAGGCTTGTGGAATCCACCATGTGATCACAACCCAATAGCTGTGCCAACCGTCTGGAAGACAACACCCCTTCCTGAGTCAAGGCTTCGATCAAGGGGGCATAACGGGGCCGAATCGCCAAAGCCAGATCGCTTGGCGCCGTTTCCTGGGGCATCTCCTCGCTCTTTTCCCGGGTTGAGGTATCCATCTCCGCACTCGACCTGAAAGGTTGGTCCAGTGGCGACCAGTTCATGGGATGGTCAGTCTCATTCTGCCCATTGGCCCGATCATGACTTAACCTTCCAGGGACTGCCTGAAAAGATCGGGGCCATCGATACCATTCTTGATATTCCGTTAATATAACAAAAAATGATTGGCTTGCCTTGTCAAGCAAGAAAAATGCCGCATCCTCGACTGCATTGCACTCGTGATGGAAAATTAAAAAAAACTACCGTAAGACTGGACTCGTGGATTAAAAAAAGTCAGGATAGGGACTTTGAGGTCAAGAGGTGGGACGAGGGACATGTACGAAAAAATTCGTAAGCTGCATTTTGTCGGCATCGGTGGCATCGGAATGAGCGGCATTGCGGAACTCATGCTCAATCTGGGTTATCAGGTTTCCGGCTCCGATCCGGTCGGCAATGCCCGAACCCAACGCCTGGCGGAATTGGGGGCGATGATCACGCATCATCATGATGCCAACAACGTCCTGGGAGTGGATGTCGTGATTCACTCCTCGGCGGTCGGATACGACAATCCCGAAATCGCCGCGGCTCGCAGTTACAACATTCCGGTGGCCAAACGGGCCGAAATGCTGGCCGAACTGATGCGGATCAAATATGGCATCGCCATCGCCGGGACTCACGGCAAAACCACGACCACCTCCATGGTCGCCTCCATCCTCGGGGAAGCGGGCATGGACCCCACCATCGTCAACGGCGGTATCGTCAAGGCCATCAATACCAATGCCCGTCTGGGCAGTGGTGACTTTCTGGTCGCGGAAGCGGACGAAAGTGATGGTACCTTTCTCAAATTATTCCCCACCATTGCCGTCGTCACCAACATCGAAGCGGAACACATGGAACACTATGGTACCATTGAAGCCTTGCGCTCGGCGTTCCATGGTTTTCTCGACAAGATTCCCTTCTACGGCCTGGGAGTGTTATGCCGCGACCACCCCGAAACCAAACGATTGCTCCCGCTGCTGGGAGACAAACGGATCGTCAGCTATGGACTCGGCGACGGGGCCGATATTCAAGCGATTCACCTGGAACGCAAGCACGGTCGCAATACTTTCGGAGTTCTCAAAAAACATTCCATCACCGGATCCATGATTCCTCTGGGGGAAGTGTCGCTGGCACAACCCGGACAGCACAACGTCCTCAATGCCCTGGCTGCCATCGCCGTGGCCCTGGAATTGGATATCGAATGGCCGGTCATTGTCCAAGCCTTGCATCAGTTCAAAGGGGTGCAACGGCGCTTCGATATCCTCTACGATTCCCCGGGACGCACGGTGGTGGATGATTATGCTCATCATCCTACCGAAATCATGGCCACCCTCAAGGCAGCTCGGGAAGTTTTTCCGCCGGAACGCCGTATTGTCGCCATATTCCAGCCCCACCGCTATTCCCGACTGCTGCATCTGTTCGATGGTTTCCTGAACGCCTTCGGCAGCGTTGGCCTGGTCCTGGTGGATCGGGTTTACGCCGCCGGCGAACGCCTCCCCGAAGGGAGTTTCCCCCAGGGGGAACTGATCCCCCTGTTGGAAGGGATCAACAAATGCTCCCAAGTCCCTGCCCTGGCCCTGCCCGCCGGAGAAAACTGGCGCGAAGCCATGGAAGGTCTCCTCAGACCAGGAGACGTCCTGGTGTTCCTCGGTGCCGGTTCGATCACCCATCGGGCCCGCGATTATGCGGGTTCCCTGGCTCGATCATCCTGAAGGCCGCCTGCTTATGTCCGTGCCACCGCCACCGACACTGCCCGAAATCATGGAGGAGCATGTCCCCCTCGCGCCGCGTACCACCTGGCGTATCGGTGGGGCGGCGCGCTGGTTGGCCACCTTCAGGAATACCGACGAGCTGACATGGTTCTGGACTCGGCTCGATCCCGAAACCCCACGCTTCATCCTGGGTGGCGGCAGCAACCTGCTGATCAACGATTCCGGCTTCCACGGCGTGGTATTGGATCTGACCCGGACTCTGAATCGAATCGAGGTGCAGCATGCCACCGATACCGGGACCATCCTGTCCGCCCATGCGGGCGCCTCCAGCCGTACCCTGGCCCATACCGCCAGACGTCTCGGCCTGGGTGGCGCCGAGTTCCTGGCTGGAATCCCCGGCTCCGTGGGGGGGGCCCTGGTCATGAACGCCGGTGCCCATGGTCGCGAATTCAAGGACATTCTCGTCGATGCCCAATTGCTCGATCCCCAAGGTCGGAAACATTCCTTGACCCCCGCCGAGATGCACCTGACCTACCGCCATAGCCATATCCCCCAAGGTTGGTTGATCCTGTCGGTACGGATTCACCTGATCCCCGATCATCCGCAACGAATTCGTCAAACCATGCAACGCTACAACCGCCAACGGCTGCTGGCCCAACCGGTGGGACAACCCTCCGCCGGCAGCACGTTCAAAAACCCGCGAACCGGGGCTCCGGCCTGGAAGTTGATCGAGGCTGCCGGCATGCGCGGTATCCGCATCGGTCAGGCGGGAGTTTCGAATAAACATTGCAATTTTTTTATCAATATGGGACAAGCGTCAGCCAACGACATGACTCAACTTGTCTCTCGGGTCCGTGCAGCCGTCTTGGCCCATTCGGGTATTCGCCTCGAACCCGAGATTGGTTATCTCGGACCGGTCGGATTGGAACCGTTGTGACCCATGGTCTAGTCAACGATTGGCGGCGTTGCCCCAGGGATGCCTCGACGATGATGGATCGGGCCCATCCCTTTCTCCCGACCCCACCATGGGGCCGGTCACCGCATCGGGCTGGAAACTCCTGGGTCGGATTAACGGCCGTGGCCGGGAGGCCCCGGTTCCGCAACCCGCCATCCATCGGGACTCGTCGATAACAACACTCAAGTCTGCCAAAGGATCTCGGACCTTATGGATCATCCCTCCCCATCCCCTCGTGATCACATTGCCGTCCTCATGGGCGGTATCTCGCGTGAACGGGAAATCAGCCTACGCAGTGGTCAAGCCCTGGTGAACAGCTTGCGTAAACAGGGGATCGCCGCCGACCCCATCACGATCCATTCCTGGAGAGCCTTGGTCCCCGAACTTCTGGAAAAAGAAATCCATGCCGCGGTTTTAGCCTTGCACGGCCCGTGCGGAGAAGATGGGGCGGTTCAAGGTCTCCTCGAAACCCTGGGTATCCCTTATACAGGATCGGGGATCGCCGCCGCCGCCATCTGCATGGACAAGATTTTATGCAAACGCATGCTGCGCGCCGCCGGCCTGCCAACTCCGGAATGGTCACTGGCACGAGTATCCCATGGAAAGATCGAACTGATCCAAGAACAGGATGGCTTGGTCGCCCCCCCCGTCTTTGTCAAACCGAACGGTTCCGGCTCCTCTTTCGGAGTTTTTTTCGTCCACTCTCCGGAAGAATTGGAATCAATATTGCATCAATCCGCACAAATGTCTGAAACAGGTCAGCAAAGTTCGACCATACTGATGGAAAAAGCGGTGGTGGGCCACGAATTGACACTGTCCATCCTTGACGACCAACCACTGCCCGTCATCGAGATCCAACCAGAAAAGGGATTCTATAATTACGACAATAAATATACACCGGGCCGCACCTCTTACAATATCCCGCCGGTCAATGTCGATGCCGAGGTACAGCAACAAGTTCAACGTTTGGGGTTGGAAGCGGGGCGAATCATGGGATGCCGTGGCTTGTACCGGGTCGATTTCATGGTGGATAGCAATCGACGCCCCTGGATCCTCGAGATCAATACCACTCCGGGATTGACGGCTACCAGTCTGGCACCGAAAGCGGCGGCTGCGGCCGGCATCGACTTCGACTCCCTGGCGGCCCGTATTCTGGCTGGGGCACGGCTGGATCGATGCTGCACCGGGTTTTGATATTGGGGGCACTCCTCCTAGTGGTCGCCGGCTCTGCCCTGGGATGGTGGGTGGCCAGTCAACCGGGACGGTTTGCCCTGCAACGGATCCAGTTGAGTGGTCTGAACCGAACCACCCAGGCTGAAGCCATGGAACAAATCCGGGTCCAGGCTGGAACCAATCTGCTTTGGATCGACCCCAGGACGATCAAGGAACGGGTCCAGGGCCTACCATGGGTCCGAGGGGTCTGGGTACGACGGATTTTTCCCGACACCTTGTCGGTCGAGGTCACCGAAAAAATTCCGGTATGCATGGGAGTGCTGGGGGAAAAGCTGGTGTTGATGGATGAATACGGTCAGGCCATCAAACCCTATCTGGGCAGCGATCCCCTGCTGCTGCCGGTGGTGCGTCCGCCGCCAAACAAGGACGGACCACGGGAAGTGGTGTGGCTGATCAACCTTCTGGACCGGTTTCCCGGCCTCAAGGAAAAGATTTCCGAAGCAGTAGGTTATGCAGGCAAACGGTGGGCGCTGTACACAAAGAATGGTGTTCGGCTGCTGATTTCGGCAAACGCGGATCAGGAACTGGGACTGTTGATGAAGTTGCAGGGGAAATACAAAATATTGGACAGAAAGATTCGACAGGTCGAGCTGCGAATACCTGGAAAGGTGGCAATACGCGTCAAACCCTGATGGCCACCAGCGGGTTGCTGGAGCCCATGTATGGTATTATTCATGGATATTTGTTTTGACTTGTGGCAGACTCATGCGTTGTCCATGGGATGACCAAGCGTCGATCCTCCGAATGGAACGAGCTGCGGTCAGAGTAAATTATCGTTACTAACGGGATACACTATGCCCAAACAGGATCAAAACCTGATTGTCGGCCTGGACATCGGCACCACCAAGATATGCTGTGTTGTGGCTGACCTGCAACCGGATGGCCGTCTGGACATCATCGGCATCGGCACACACGCTTCCAGAGGGTTGCGCAAGGGGGTGGTCATCGACATCGACTCCACCGTGGAAAGCATGCGCATGGCGGTGGAAGAGGCGGAAATGATGGCGGGAGTGGAAATCAATATGGTCTATGCCGGCATTGCCGGAGGGCATATCAAAAGCGGCAACTCCAACGGCGTCGTCGCCACGAAAAACAACGAGGTGACCGCCGCCGACATCCAACGGGTCATCGACGCCGCCCGCGCCCAAAACGTCCCCCTGGACCGGGAAATCATCCACGTCATCCCTCAAGAGTTCATCCTTGATGGTCAGGATGGCATCAAGGAACCCCTCGGCATGTCGGGGGTCCGACTTGAGGCCCGAGTCCATATCGTAACCGGAGCCGTGGCCTCAGCGCAAAATATCATCAAATGCATCAATCGCTGCGGTCTCGATGTCGGCGACATCATCCTTGAACAACTCGCCTCCGCCGAAACCGTCCTCACCTCCGACGAAAAGGAATTGGGCGTCTGCCTCCTCGATATTGGCGGCGGGACCACCGATATCGCCCTCTTTTCCGAAGGACATATCAAACATACCGCCGTTTTGGCCATCGGCGGCGACCATATCACCAACGACATCGCCGTCGGCTTGCGCACCCCGACCCGGGAGGCAGAAGCCCTCAAACGTAAATATGGCTGCGCTCTGGCCTCTCTGGTCGATCCCGAAGCCACCATCGACGTTCCCTCCATCGGCGAACGCAAGCCCCGAACCATCGCCCGACATATCCTGGCGGAAATCATCGAACCCAGGGTTGAAGAACTGTTCACCCTGGTCAGCCGCGAAATCGCCCGTTCCGGCTTCGAAGAACAAATCACCGCCGGCGTCGTTCTCACCGGAGGTTCCGCCATCACCGAAGGAATGGTGGAATTGGCCGAAGAAGTCTTCAACAAACCGGTACGCCGAGGGTTGCCTCAGGGTATCGGCGGTCTCACCGATGTCGTTTCGAGCCCCATTTACTCCACCGCCGTTGGACTGGTACAATTCGCGAGCCTTAACGAAAGAGAGATGTCCCACCGTTTTACCCCCACCGAAACCAGAGCGGGTAAAAACGTCTTGCAACGTCTCGTCGACGGCATCAAAAACGCTTTTTAATTGCAAGTCAAGCCAGGCGACCCTGGAGATAGGGGAGTAAAATAAGATGGCCATTGAATTCGAGACCAAGGAACCGATGGAAGCCCGTATCAAGGTCATCGGCGTCGGTGGGGGGGGCGGTAACGCCATCAACAACATGATCCAGTCGGGTCTTGAGGGGGTAGAATTCATTGTCGCCAATACCGATGCCCAGGCCTTGGCGCGCAGCATGGCCAACATACGCATTCAAATCGGTGAAAACGTCACCCGAGGCCTGGGTGCCGGGGCCAAACCCGAAGTCGGAATGCGCGCCGCGGAAGAAAGTCGGGAACAGATTCAATCGGTCATCGGCGGATCGGACATGGTATTCATCACCGCCGGCATGGGTGGTGGGACCGGAACCGGCGCTGCCCCCATCATCGCCTCCATCGCCAAGGAGATGGGGATCCTGACCGTGGCGGTGGTGACCAAACCCTTCGGTTTCGAGGGCAAACGCCGCCTCCGCTTCGCCGAAGAGGGGCTGGCCGAACTGCGGCGTCATGTCGATACCGTCATCACCATTCCCAATCAAAAATTGTTGGCGGTGGTCGGCAAGAATACCACCATTCTTGATGCCTTCCGCAAGGCCGATGATGTCCTGCAGCAAGCGGTGCGCGGTATCACCGACCTGATCACCGTCCCCGGATTGATCAACGTCGATTTTGCCGATGTCCGTACTATCATGGACGAAATGGGACAAGCAATGATGGGAGCGGCCCAAGGATCCGGCGATACCCGCGCCCTCGATGCCGCTACCAATGCCATCTCCAGCCCCCTCCTCGACGATGTTTCAATTCACGGCGCTCGCGGGGTGTTGATCAACATCACCGGTGGCTACAATCTGGCCCTGCAGGAGGTGGATGAAGCGGCTACCGTTGTGCGTGACATGGCCCATGAGGACGCCAATATCGTCTTCGGCGCCGTTCTGGATGACTCCATGGAAGATACCGTCCGGGTGACCGTCGTTGCCACCGGGATCGGAACCAGTGAAAGTATGGATCGTTCCGTCCGGGGGAACCAACCCATGGCGAAAAAGCCGACGCCCAACAGACAGGCCGGCTTGAACCCCCAGGCCTCCAATGACATACCTCACGATCCACAGGAACGCCCCAGCTCCCGCCCAGCCCCCGTCAGGCGACGGCCTGTGGTCGATCGCGAGGATCTCAACCGCAGCCTGGATCAGGTCAACAATGAAGATTCCTTCGATGTCCCTACCTTTCTCAGACGCCAAATGGAGTAGGACCCTTGCGGAACCTGTTACTGCCCTGCGATGAGGTCGGTCGGTTCGCCCAGGGATGCTCGGTTCCAACGTCGACCACCGGGCGCCATCTCGCCAAAAAACACCCCAACGTCAAGGTTTTCACACCTGCTCAATTTTTGACGCCCAGAGCCTATCCTTAGGCCATATGCCGACGATCGCACCGGCAGGCCAACCACCCCATTCGTACCAGTTTATTCGCTCTTTTGTAAGCAAATCCTTGAACTAACTGAATTGGCTGTGTTATCCCTGTTCAACCTTCACAGGTAAAGGGAGCATGATCATTTCCCTGACTTGGCATAATAAGTGCAAAAGTGGGCGTAAAGGGCCCCAAACGCACCGTGCCGCTGGTCAGCCCGTCACCGCTTGAATGTAGACAAGCATCATGGGGTTGGTAGCTACACAGGGAAACCGATTCCTGTCCGAGGAATCGATTTTTTAAGGGAAAAGCGCATGTACTTTCAAAGAACGCTTAAAAATTCCATTCGTTGCACTGGAATCGGTCTGCATGGAGGCAAGAAGGTCTATTTGTCTTTGCGTCCTGCCCCCGAAAACACAGGCATCGTCTTCCACCGAACCGACCTGAATGGGGCTCTGATCCCCGCTCGGGTACAGAACGTCACCGATACCCGCTTGTGTACGACCATCGCCAACGCTGACGGGGCGCAGGTATCCACGGTTGAACACCTACTAGCCGCCTTTGTTGGTCTCGGCGTCGACAATGCCTACGTCGACCTCGACGGACCCGAGGTTCCTATCATGGATGGTAGTGCCGCCCCATTCGTCTTTTTGATCCAATGCGCCGGAGTGGTGGAACAAGCGCTGCCCAAAAAATTCATTCGCATTAGACGTCCGATCTCAGTGGCAACCGAAAATAAAAAGGTCTCATTCGAACCTTGTGATCATTTTCGCGTCACTTTTACGGTCGATTTCGAGCATCCACTGCTCTCCAAACAGGGTGTGGCTCTGGATATTACCGAGACCACCTTCATCAAGGACGTCAGCCGGGCCCGCACCTTCGGTTTCCTCAAGGATCTGGAAACCCTGCGCGCCAGTGGGCTGGCCAAGGGGGGATCGCTGGATAACGCCATCGTCATCGGAGATTTTCGTATTCTCAACGAAGGTGGATTGCGTTACGAAAAAGAATTCGTCCGCCATAAAATCATTGATGCCATCGGTGACCTGTTTCTCCTAGGCCATCCGATCCTCGGTCATTTCAAAGGGGTCCGTTCCGGGCATGGTCTCAACAACAGCCTGCTCAAAAAGCTGCTGCGGCAGCGTAGTGCTTGGGAGTTTGTCGAAGCCAGGCCCAAGCTGGAGGCGGTAGAGCACCCCTATCCCGTCGCCAAAAAGCCTGCCCTGGCGCTTTCCGCTTAAGGTTGGAGATCGCGGGCTGCTGGAATGGGTCTGAAGAAATGCAGGCCCATTCCCGGGTGGGGCACGGGGCGCCCATTCCTCAAAAATTTTCAAGATAGGCCGAAGCCATTAAGATAGGCCGTGATGGATCGCCTTTCTCCCCGTCGCGGGGTCATCCTCAGGCGCCAGACCGGAGCCTTACGGATGACTGAAGAACTGCGATTTCGATCCCTGAGCAAGTGGTCGGCCCCCTTCCCGACCTCTTCCTTCAAACCGGGTATCCTTCAAACACCGTACAGCGCACCCCCGAGCCCGGTCTCTTCCCCCTCCTGAGCAACCGTCAGACCTGATCGTATTCCTTATACTTGCAGATAGCGACGCCACACACCTGCATTTCGCCCTTGATCTCGATCAGGGGGTAGCGAGAATTGAGGGGTTTCAGGTATTGTTGGTCACTATGGTGAATCAACTGCTTGAAGGTTGGACGATTGTTGCCTTCACGGGCGACCAGAAACTGATTGTGGGAACCAGCCATGGTTGGGTCGACGACAATAATTTCACCTTCATAAAATTCCGGCTCCATGGAGTCATCGGGGACTTTCAGGGCGAAACAGCGCTCGCTGGCTCTGGGCGACACCGGAACCCATGACGAGATGGACGGATTGAAATCATCTTTAGACGCACCGCAGAATTTGGCCAGCTCGTCCCAGGAGATGAGCGGGATGCGGGCGATGAGGGGAAAAGGACGGTAGGATTCTCCTTCTTTCAGATCACCACCGGGCTGCGCCGCGTAGTGTGAGCCACCAGCTAAAGCCATTTCTCCGAGCCCGGTGTCCAACCAGATGGGATCGACGCCACAGGTCAGCGCTATGGACACGGTTTTGCGTGACAGACGTGATCTGCCGCATTCAATTTTATGGATGGCGGTCTGACTGAGGCCAACTTTGTCGGCGAGTTCTTTTTGGGTCAAACCTGCATGTTTTCGAGCCTGTTTGATACGTTCGCTCAGATTGCTATTCATGGTTGGTCTCTTTTGGTTGGATATCTCTACTTGTCGGGATCAAAACCACATATCCATAGTACCGCGCTCCGGGCGGAGGGTGGAAGGAAAATTTTCAATATTTTTCATGCTTCCCGAGGCATTTCCGCACCAGATATATTATAAAACTTTGAGCTGAAAAACATAATTCAAGAATCCATTAACAGGCATGGGCCTTGACTCATTATCTGCTTTCTAAAAGATGGTCTGTGGCGATGTGTGAAACGAAATGAGAACCGTCGTTTATTTATCTAAAGGGAGGACGGCTCTGTAAGGAAAGCCATCCCCTGGTCAGCCGTCCTTCCCCACAAAAATCCCTGGACAAGGACTGTTCCAGGACACCTGCTCCATCCAGCTAAGGATGGAGCGGTATCTGGCATCCGGTTCCTTTGTTCAAGAAGCAGGTTATCGACGCTTCCAGACTTCTGTATTGAGGAAGCTTTCTCCCGATTCGATATGACGACCCTTCCAGCCACCGGAACCATCGGGTTCCATCATGGCGATGGTCGGTTTGCTTTCAGTGGCGAAAGCAATCCCCAAAATATTGCCGGTCAGAAACCCCACACCGGAAATCTTTTCGTCCGCATCCTGGTAATTGACCTGAAAGGCTTCGCCTTTTTTGGTGACGCTGACGACACCCTGATATTGGCTCTTGTCCACGGCGTTGGTACCTGACACATCATAACTGCCTGCAACCACAGGGGCAGCGGCCGGGGCGGCGGCAGCTGGGGCTGGGGCCGCTGGGGCGGCGGTAGGGGCCGCAGCAGGGGCGGCGGCAGGGGCCGCAGCAGGGGCGGCGGCAGGGGCTGACGGTGCCTCGGACTTGGAAGCTGAGGTTGACGTCGAGGCCGAAGCAGCCCCATCCGCAGCATAAACCACGACGGGAGCAGCCGCGCAAAATCCCAACGAAATTACCGCAACGGCGGTCATCAAACGAGGGGTTTTAAATTTCAACATGGTTGGTCTCACAAAGGGTAGAGGGGTTAGAACAATAAAAACGTCCAAACGGTATCGGGAAACAGTAACGAAGTCAATCCTTTCTGCCAGAAATGTTCCCGGGACTTCGGCGATCAGCCTGGAATTCAACAGGAAATTAACGATATAAAAAAATTATTAATAGAATGGTTCCAGCCATCCGATAAGCGAATTAATGGATAACAGGAAACTTCACTCGAAGGAAAAGTTCGCTCTTGAGAATCTCGACGCACATGCAAAACAACTAATGATCATTACGTAACAATTCGCTTCCTGCCCAGGGAGGTATTGCCGATGGGTCCGAAACCGGAGGGGCTGACTTCTTTCCCTGCTCAAACAGCAATATTCTTCACGGAGGAACCGAACAGTGACAATGAGAGCCAAACATGATTGATCAGGCAACCCAGGATAAATCGGATGGCAAGTGGATACAAACAGCATGGCTTCCAACGTTATTGACAGCTCTGGTTATTGGAATTGACAATGTCGGAACAAGCTTGGCCAGCGCCTCATTATTGTATTCTGGATCGTTGGCTTCCGGTTTGAATCTCGGTATCCACGTACTCATGCTCAGTTCCATCGTCATGGCGGTGGGACTACGCAGCACACAACCTAATGGATTTGGTGTGGTGCAGGAAATGGGTATAGCGATACTTTCCGTCACACTCGTCAACATGTCCAACCATTTGGAAGGCGCCGCAGATGGTACACGGGTCGCCACCTCCCTGGCCATCATTGGCAGCGCGTCCCTGGTGACCGGATTATTGATGGTCGTCGTTGGAAGATTGCAGTTGGGGAGCTTCGCTCGATATATTCCTTTTCCAGTGTTTGCAGGATTTCTGGCCGGATCGGGGTGGATGCTGATTGATGGGGCCGTTTCCTTACTTGCAGACACACACTCTGGCGGCCTTGAATTGTTGTCGCACATGTCGGATTGGATGGTACTCTCTCAGATCATGACCGCTATTGTATTTGCCGTTGGGTTAACCATCGTTCTACATCATTTCTCTCACCCTATGATTATGCCTACGTATATCGTATTATCTGGAGCCATTTTTTATATTATCGTATATCTAGGTGGCTGGGAAATAGACAATCTACAAATGAACGGATGGCTGCCCAAACCCATTACCCATACCAACGAAACCAGCCAATTCGACCTGAGGTCCATCCATTCACAAATTGTCTGGTCAGAAGTTGCACTGGCCTTGCCATCGCTGTTATCCATCGCCATGCTGAACCTGCTGGATACATTGTTCACCCTCAGTGGTTTGGAGCTGACGACCGGTCGCGAACTTGAGCCCAATACCGAATTGCAAAGAACTGGAATCGCCAACCTACTGACCTCAACGTTCGGTGGCGCCTCCGGATTCATGGACTTTGGTTATACACAGCTTGCGGAAAAAATGGGAGCCACCAACCGCTGGACTGGTCCAGCCGTGGCTGGCGTCACTGCGTTTGGACTCTTGTTCGCCGAATCCCTGATCACCATCATGCCCGTGTTTTTATCCTCCGGCATTGTATTATTCATGGGAATCGAAATTGTCCTCGAATGGTTGATCGCAACCCGTCGCTCCGTGCCGCGTTCCGAATGGGCCGTGATCCTGATGGTTTTTCTCGTGATTGCCGGAGCTGGATTTCTTTATGGCCTGGCCCTGGGGACAACCGTCGCCATCGTACTTTTCGTCGTCAACTATGCCCGACTGCCCGTGGTGCGACGAGTCGCCACCGCGGCGCAACAACGCAGCAATGTCGATCGTTCATTGGAGGCCACGCGTTACCTCGGCCAATATGGAGATACGGTGGTGCTGCTGTATATCCATGGCTACCTCTTCTTTGGCAGCGCTGTCGCTATCGTCGATTGGATCAAATCCCGAATTGCTTCCCAGGATAAATTACCATTGCGATACCTGATTCTGGATATGCGGCGGGTTCAGGGAGCTGACTCTTCGGCCATGGCTTGTTTTAGTAAAATACAAAACCTGGCAGAAATTAACGAGTTCAATGTTATATTCTGCAGTATGACAACGCAGCTTGAAACACTTTTTCTAGGTTCGGGATTTCACTTTGAACCCAATACGGTCTTTTCCATAGAAACCGACTCTGATCATGCCCTGGAACGTTGCGAAGAACTCCTGCTGATGGATGCAAAAAATCCCAGTCTGCTCAATGCCAACATTCAACACCATTTTGAAACAATCATTGGACCACAGAAACGTATTCCCGATATGATCAAAATGTTGGATCGCTTGTCATTCCCCCATGAAGACGTTTTGATCCGACGTGGAGATCCGGCCGATTGCATCTATTTTCTGGAATCTGGTAATGTCAAAATCTCCCTGACGCTTCCGGATGGCCGTACCTTACGTTTACGGACCATGACCTCAGGGGCCATCGTGGGTGACGTCGGCGTTTGTTTAGGTCAATCCCGTACAGCCGATGTGATCGCCGAAGGGACCGTCGTGGTATACCGCTTGCAAACTACCACTCTTGAAACCATGGAAAAACAAGACTCCAACCTCGCCATCCTGTTTCACCGTTTACTCGAAAGAGCGTTGTCCGAAAAAATAGTGGCCATGAATGAAGCCATGAAGGCGCTGCAACACTGAACAGCCCGTCCATCCGCCATTCATGGAGTGGTTGTCAAACCAGGACCGGGTTCAAGCTTGATTGTTCGCCAGATTCACCCCCATCCCCATCGCCAGCCCCCGCAATAAATCCCGTGCCGACTCAAAATCATACTGGGCCACCTTGTCCATGACCCGGATCAGATCCGTAGCCAGATCATCCGTCATCGGTAAACGCTGCATCCTGGCCAGGGTTTCCTCGGCACTGGCATCATAACTCTCCAATTGTTGAAACGCCTGAAGCATGAGTGCATTGCGCTCGTTAATGATTTTCGCATCTTCCACCTGCGCCACGCTGAAGACATTGGCAACAGGAGGGGAATGGGGAACGGAGGCGTCAATAGACTGGCATAACGACTCCAGAGCTACCGCCATCTGCTCCAATAACGCATTCAGGTCGTCGTTGTCGTGATGACGCCGGGTGCGCAGACGGGATTCCACATCGGCCGCCCTCCATGACAGGCTTTCAGCGCCAATGGTCGCCGCCACCCCCTTCAAAGTATGCGCCAGCCGACAAGCGGTATCGACATCCAACGCGCGCAGGGCTTGCCGTATAGCAGCTACCGCCGACCTTTGATTGGAACAAAATCGCGACAATAGCTTAAGATAGCCATCCACCCTCCCTCCCATGCGAGCCACACCCGCCTTGACATTGAGTCCGGCGATCATGGGGAGGTCCGGGGTCAAGGGTTCCTCCACCACTTCGTCACCATGCGGAGCGACAGGGAGAGGCTGAGGAGCTGCAGCCTTGATCCAGCGCGCCAGAGTGGCAAACATCTCGCGTGGCACCACCGGTTTAGCGATATGATCCTGCATCCCCGCCTCCAGACACAATTCCCGGTCCCCCGACATGGCATTGGCGGTCATGGCCAATATGGGCAATTCCGTCAAGCCCGGGATCCTGCGAATCTCACGGGTGGCCGTCAAACCATCCATTCCTGGCATCTGCACGTCCATCAAGACGCCGTCGAAACGTTCCTTGAGCAGCCGATCCACCGCCTCCAGACCATTTTCTACCGCCACAACCGTAATATTGGCCTGCTCCAACAACTCCATGGCCACCTGACGATTGATTTCATTATCCTCCGCAAGTAAAATCTTCGCTCCCGACAGTACCGTGAAAAATTCACGCTCGTCCCCAAGCAGATTGGCCTCCTGAGGATGAAGCCGCGCCGTATGCCCAAAGGCCTCCATGATGGCCTCCAGGAGCATGCTCTGGCTGACCGGTTTGACCAAAAAGCCATCGACATGGGCTTCTTGAGTGGCCCGACGGACCACCTCCTCCTCGCCATAAGCGGTGGCGACGATCAGCAATGGTGGCGACCGCAGTGCCAACTGAAAACGGATCGTAGTCGCCGCTGTAATCCCATCCACTTCGGGCATCATATAATCGATCAAAACCAGGGAATAAGGGGTATCGTTCTGGTCCGCTTGTCGTACCGCCAGGATCGCCTCCTGGCCACCTTGCACCTGATCGACAATGAAGGAAAAGGAATTAAGATAGAAAGTCATCACATCGCAGGCATTGACGTTGTCATCCACGACCAAGGCGCGCATACCCGCGAAGTGACTTCCAGGAAGCGACGGTTTGACAGGGACTTCCCTGCCAACCCCGAGTCGGACATCAAATTGGAACCGTGACCCGACTCCCACCTGGCTTTCCACTTGGATGGATCCATCCATCAGGGCGATCAGGCGCTTGGAAATGGCCAACCCCAAACCGGTCCCTCCATAACGCCGGGTGATGGAGGAATCGGCCTGACTAAAGGCCTGAAACAATCGATCGATTTGTTCCCCGGTCATACCGATACCGGTGTCCTGAATGACGAATTGCAGCCGAACCCCTTGGTCGTCGCGCTCCAACAGATGCGTGGCGATGGAAACTTCCCCCTTCTGGGTAAACTTGACCGAATTGCTCGCCAGATTGAGCAGAATCTGGCCCAGCCTCAAGGGATCGCCGACCAGAACCCTGGGAATGTCAACGGCGGGTCGCATGATAAATTCGAGATGTTTTTCGTGCGCCTTGATGGACACCATAGACGACAGATTGCCGAGAACCTCATCCAGGGTGAACTCGATGGATTCCATGTCCAACCGCCCGGCATCAATTTTAGAAAAATCAAGGATGTCGTTGATGATTCCCAACAACGAAGTGGCCGAGGTGTGCACCTTGCGTATGTAATCCTTCTGTTTGGCGGTCAAACGGGTTTGCAAACACAGATGACTGAGGCCAATGATGGCATTCATGGGGGTACGGATCTCATGACTCATATTGGCCAGGAATTCCGATTTGGCCTGGCTGGCCAGTTCCGCCTTGGACAAAGCCTGGGCACGCTCTTCCTCCAGCCGTTTCTTTTCGGTAATATCGTCCTTGATGGCCAAATAGTGGGTGATAGTTCCGTCGCTGTCTCGGACCGGCGAGATCACCGCATACTCCCAAAATAACGACCCGTCCTTTCTCCGATTGTGCAGCTCCCCGCGCCAGGTTTGACCGTTGACGATGCTTTGCCACATCGTTTCGTACACCGACGCCGGGGTATTCCCCGAGCGGATCACCCCCGGTTTATTGTTGATCAACTCCTCGCGGGCAAACCCGGTGGATTCGATGCATTTGGGATTGACGTAAATAATATAACCCTCCCGATTGGTGATCATGATATCGGAGGAACTTTGATCCACCGCCTGTGACAGCAAACGAATGCTTTCCTGGGCTGCCTGCCGATCGGTGATGCATTGCACGGTGCCGATCACCTCGGTTACGGTACCCTGTTCATCGCGCTGAAACTCGGCCAGTTCGCGAATCCAACGAACCGAATCGTTCACCAGGATGCGATGTTCGATATCATAAACGGCCTGACCCTCCATGGCGTTCTGCCAGGATCGGGCCACCTTGGCCCGGTCATCGGGGTGGATGTAACCGACGAAGGTGGGATAGTCCATGGTGGTCCCCGGTGGCAGACCCAGCAGGTCGTAGACCCCATCGGACCAGACGATCCGGCCGGAGGCGACCTCCATGCGCCAACTTCCCAACAAGGCCACCTTTTGCGCCCGCATGAGGGTAGCCTCACTGCGTTGCAATTCCGCGGTACGCTCTCGAACCCGGAGTTCCAGCTCCTTCTGAATGGAGTTGAGAGCCTGGGTACGGGCATCGAAAGCCTGGGCCAGGATTTCCAATTCATCATTGCTCCCCAGGGGAGCACACAACGCCCCCCCTTCACCCCCGACGCGACGGACCCGGTCACTGAGTTCCAGAATGGGACGGGAAAAACTTTTCCCCAAGCCGATGGCGGCCACGACCGCCCCTATGACCAGGATCATTCCAAACAAGACGAACGTGGAAACAGCCCTGTGAATAGGGGCCAAAAAATCCGCGGATGGGGTTCCCACCAATACCCCCGCATGAATGCCGCGCAGTAAAGGTGCCGAATCGTCCGCCATGACCACTTCAGTGAGATATTCCACATCGGGATGAAAATTGAAGACGAAACGGTTCCGATCTTCCAAAACAATGGCCTGGAATAATTGATCACTGTGGACCATCAGCCTTCTAGCCATGGCTTCCAGGTCGTATTGGATGACCACTGCCCCCTGGGTGGTGTAATAATAGCGGACGGGCGCCACCATGAGCAGATGATGACTGGGTTGAGAAAGAAACACCCCCGACTGACCCATCGACAAAGCCAGTCGCAATTCCGATGAGGCATTGAAATCGGGCGTCCGCTCCCCTTTGATGAACAGCGGTTCTCCGTCAAAATCGACCAGGGCGAAGGACAGCACATCCCGACCTTTGGAAAAATCTTCCGCAACTTTGGGCAGATAATTTTCTCTGCCCTGGGGATCGATCAATCCGTTGATGATAAAATGGCTTTCCGCCAACCTCGTGGTATGTTCCATCAACATACCGATCTGCATCTCCAGGCGCAGCATCTTGTGCCGGGCTTGGTTGCTGAGGTTGGATCGATGTTCACGATCCAAATGATTGAACAACAACAACGAAATGAACAATGTGGACAATCCGACCGTAACCGTCACCAGAACGGAGATGTAGGTAATCAGTTTGGTGCGTATGCTTTTGGGCATCATGATATAAACCCGGTCTTCAGCGTTATGGGTTGACCGCCACTAGCTTGCCGTCACGATTGAAACGGGCGAGAAAATAGCTGCCCGGATCCAGCGCATCATGGCGTTCCGGAGAAAAAGGTGGGGAATAATGTTTGATCAACCCATCATATCCTTCCAGACTTTCCAAAGCATTGCGAACCTGGATGCGGTCGGTGGTACCCGCCTTGGCGATGGCTTGGGCCAGCAGGTGAATCAGATCATAGGCCTGGGCCACCCCGACATCGGATGGCATGTCGAAGCTGTCATTGGGAAAAAAGGATCTTTTATACCCCTCCAGAACCCGGTTGGACCGAGGTGTCGGAAGGTGGGCAAAAGAAAATGTTTGCAATACTTGAAGATCGATCGTTTCTGGAAGGGGGCCGATCATGGAAATGAAATGGCCGCTGGCCAGTCCCCAATGGGAGATGATCGGAAGGGTCGGTTGACCCCTAGCCGCCTGATTGATCATCTCCTTGACCAATCCTGCCCCCTCGACGACATTGGTGACCAGCACGATCACCTGGGCCCCCGACTGCCGGATACGGTCCAGTATGGTCGCCCAGTCGTTCTCACCCCGATCGACCCAGGCCACGTGCGTGGGAGCTTGGTTTCTTTCCTTGAGGCTGCGGATCATGGATTCTTCGTTGCCTCGGCCCCACAACGAATTTTCCAGCACCAAAGCCACTTGACCGTACTTTTGCGTGGCGGCCCGGATCAGGAAGGGAGCGGCGGTCTCGTCATTGGCGGAGACTCGAAAGGTATAATTGGGCGGGGGCCCCTGATGGACCAGCTTGGCCGCCGCGGCCCATGGAACCAGGTCGACGATATGGGTTGTCTGCGCCGCCCTGGCCTGGAGCTGGGCGATGGAACTGAACGTACCACTCATGATCGCCACGACATCGGGCATGGCGGCCAATTCTTGAAAGTTTTTCAAACCGATGGACGGTATCGCCCTGTTGTCGCGACAAATGAGGCGTAATGGTCGTCCCAAAACCCCGCCACTGGCGTTGATCTCATCCATGGCCAGCAAAGCGCCTTGCTTGATCGCCAGACTGCCACGCACACTGATCGACGACAGATCGCTGTCCATTCCGACAACGATGACTGGCGCCGGTTTGGCCGCCTGTTGTTGCCGAAACAACGATTCTTCCGCCTTGGATATCACATCGGGACCAATAATCGCTTCAAACTGGCGGGGCAGATGCGCCGCATTTTCGATGAAACGCAGACGCTCCGATTCGGTCAGGGTGTGAATTTCGACTCCAGAGTGACGCAGCGTTTCGAGCCACTGTTGTTCCCGACGTTGGGTCTCTTGCCGTTCGAAGCTGACCAATTCCCGTGCCGTGGTCAACAGCAGCGTGCGTGCCTCGGCGGGCATATCCCGCATGACCAGATGGCTGGCGGCCAGAACGTAACCCAAATAACCATGGTTGCTGATGGTCAGATGCGACTGCACCTGATAAAATTTCATCGTGGCAATAGCCACCAGGGGGTTTTCCTGGCCGTCGACCACCTTGTCGGCCAGCGCCTGACGGGTGGAATGGAAATCGATCAGAATCGGGGTGGACCCCATGGTCTCGAAGTGGTGCATGATCAGCCGGCTTTTCATGGTTCTGATTTTCAGGCCATGAAAATCTTCAGGACGGCGAATGGGGCGATCGGCGGTAAACTGTTTGAAACCATTCTCCCAGAAGGCCAGCCCCTCCAATCCCACGGGACGCAATTTTTCCAATAGCAACCCGCCCAATTCGCCATCCAGGAGCTGGTAGAGAGCATCTCGAGTGGGAAAATAAAATGGTAAATCGACCAACTGCATCGCCGGAACCGCGGGACTGAGTTTGGCGGTCGGGATCAGGAGCAGTGCCAACCGCCCCTGACGGGTCATCTCCAACATTTGATCATCATTGCCCAGTTCTTGGGCCGGGTGAAGCTTCACGCGGAGGTTTCCACCGCTCTTCTTGTTGACTTCCGCGGCAAAACGTCGGGCCGCCTCATGCAATGCACTGTCTTCCGGCGAATTATGTCCCAGTTCGAGGGTCGTGATGGCGGCGGCGGCAGACCGGCTCGGCGTCAACGTCACCGCCGGGGCCATGGAATAATGAACAAGCTTGTGAATCAAAGCGACCGCAATCAACAAAAATACCGCCCCAATGGCGACCAGTTTGAACAGCTTCATCTTCGTCTTCTCCAGGACAGGCCTGTCATTGGGGGGGATGGATCGGGGACAGGCGGGACAATCCCTGCCCCACCCGCGATGCTGTCGAATCCGCCAATATTTTCCATACCACCCTTCGCTCTCGCCCTCCACATCTTCATCACGTATCTCAATGGCCGACTCCATCCACCGGGTTGGAGAGTGCCAATCGTTCATCGATGTCCCACACGTTTCTTGGAATGGGATACCACATGCTTGGCGATGCAACAACTGTCGATTCCCGCTGGGCCCGGTGAGGGAACACTTGTCGCCGACGGCTGGCGGGCTATCGGGCACCGCGGGTGGATGAAGCTTGCGTCCATTTATATCTAAAGTAATTCATCGCCCCTGCCGGGAAAGAACCCAGAGAACTGCCGACGCCTGGGACTGACCCCGGGAAGGGCCTGGAAAATGGAATTGACGCATGTTATACAGAAGATGGTTCACACTCGTATCCTCCAGACCGATTTCACCAAAGGGACCGGCCATCTTGGCGGTGTTTGAGGCAATGCCTTTACCATTTGGAAATCCTGTCACTCCTGGATTCAAGGGGGGGAATGGCGGCCATCCATCCCCTGCCAGGCCCGTGGAAACCGCCCGTTTTCACCCCTTGGAGGACGAAATTCTCTTCCTGCCCTGGTCATAACCGTTGCCGATAGCGTTTGCCGAGATATAATTCAGGTACCCCATGAACGTCCAGCACACCCGCCTGCTCAAAGCCCTCACCCATGATTTTCGCCAGATTACCGTCTTCGTGATCGGCGATCTGATGTTGGATCGCTACCTGTGGGGTGAGGTTTCACGCATCTCCCCAGAGGCTCCGGTGCCGGTGGTGCGGTTGAACCGCGTCAGTGAAAACCCCGGCGCAGCCGCCAATGTGGCCATGAATCTGGTACGCCTGGGACTGAATTGCCGTCTGGCCGGGTTTGTCGGCCATGACCCCGATGGCAACAAGCTCAGGGAACTCATCGCTGCCGCCGGCATCGACGTCTCCGCCATCTGGTCACTGTCGGACCATCCCACGGTCACCAAAACCCGTATCATCGGCGGCCATCAACAAATGCTGCGCCTGGATCTCGAGGATGTCCGCCCTCCGGAAGAATCGGAACGCCTCCGCTTTGTGGCACGCCTGCTGGAAATGCTCGATTCCCTCCCTCCCCCCGCGGCCGTGATCCTGTCCGATTATGGCAAGGGGACCTTGGGCAAAGAAACCTGCCGCGCCATCATTCAAGCGGCTCGTTCCCGCGGCTTGCCGGTGGTCGTCGATCCCAAGGGGGTCGATTATACCCGCTATCACGGTGCCACCACCCTGACCCCCAACCGGCGCGAATTGGCCGAAGCCATTCCATGGCCCTATGCCGATCTGGCCGGCCTGCTGGCCCAGGGGGAAAAAATGATTCCTTCCCTGGGGCTGGATTTCCTCACCGTCACTTTGAGTGAATTGGGTATCGCCCTCCTGGAAAAAGATTCCACCCCCAGACGCATTCCCGCCATGGCCAAAGAGGTGTTCGATGTCTCGGGGGCGGGCGATACGGTCGTGGCAACCCTGACCGCCGGCATCGCCGCCGGTCTGTCACCCATCGAAGCCTTGCATCTGGCCAATCTGGCGGCCGGAGTGGTGGTCGGCAAGGTGGGAACCACCCCCATCACCTATCCCGAAATTCTCGCCGCCCTGTCCACCGATGCCGCCATTGGCGAATCGGACAAAATCTGCGATCTGGAACGGGCCTCGGCCCGCGTCGCCGCCTGGCGCGAATTGGGTCAAAAAATCGTCTTTACCAATGGCTGCTTCGACCTGCTCCACGCCGGACATGTGACCTATCTCGAAAAGGCCCGCCGGCTCGGACAAAGGCTGGTCGTCGGCCTGAATACCGATCGATCGGTTCGTCAACTCAAGGGACCCTCCCGCCCCGTCATCAACGAAAATGACCGCGCTCGCGTCCTGGCTGCCATGGCCTCCATCGACATGGTGGTTCCGTTCGACGAAGAAACCCCACTCAACCTGATTCAAAACCTCCAACCCCATATCCTCGCCAAAGGGGCCGACTATTCCCTGGAACAAGTAGTCGGCTACCGCGAAGTTCAACACTGGGGGGGCGAGTGTGTTCTGATCCCCCTGGTGGAGGGGAAAAGTTCTAGCCGTATCGTCGAACATATCAAACACCCTTAGAAGAGGCACCAACCCATGATCATTGTCACCGGCGGCGCCGGTTTCATCGGCTCCAATATCGTCGCCTTTCTCAACCAGCACGGTCGCAGTGACATTCTTATTGTGGACAACCTGCAGAAAAGTGACAAATTCCTCAACCTGAGGGATCTCAAATTCCTTGATTTCCTCGACAAAAGTGAATTTCGTACCGCCCTCGGTCGCGGTGATTTCCACGCCCTGCCCATTCAGGCCATCCTGCATCAGGGGGCCTGTTCCGATACCATGGAATACGATGGCCGCTACATGATGGATAACAATTATACCTACTCCAAAGAGTTGTTTCACTTTGCCGTAGGCCGTGGGATTCCGTTGGTCTATGCCTCTTCCGCCGCCACCTATGGGGCTTCCATACGCTTCTCCGAACATCCCGACAATGAAAAGCCCTTGAATATCTACGGATATTCCAAGCTTTTGTTCGACCGCTATGTCTCGCAGCACTGTTCCGGAGTGGCGAGTGTGGTGGTGGGACTAAGATATTTCAACGTCTACGGCCCGCGTGAGGGACACAAGGGGCGGATGGCCTCCATGGTCCACCAGCTTCATGAACAGATCAGGAATACCGGAGTGGCGCGCCTGTTTCGGGGCTCCGGAGGATTCGCCGATGGCGAACAACGACGGGATTTCATTCATGTCGCCGATGTGGCCCGGATCAATATCGCCCTAATGGAACGCAAACCCGCCATCCATGGAGTTTTCAACGTCGGAACCGGCATCAGCCGCAGCTTCAATGACATCGTCACCAATCTTTACCGTGCCATGGATCGTCCCCAGCAATCTACCACCTATGTGGCCATGCCCGAGGGACTCCAAGCCAAATACCAAAATTTCACCGAAGCGGATATCTCCGCCCTGACCTCCCTGCCGGGCCTGAATTATCAACCCACGTCGCTTGAGCAAGGGATCTCCGCCTTTGTCCTGGCTAAAGAAGCGGGACTTTGACTCCATCATCGACCACATCGATACCTGCCATTCTGGTTGTCGGTCCCTCATGGGTCGGCGACATGGTGATGGCGCAACCCTTGTTTCAACTCCTGAAACGTCAGATAGGTCCCTGTCTCATAGATGTCCTGGCCCCCGCCTGGAGCCTGCCCCTGGTGGAGCGGATGCCGGAGGTGCGTGCCGGAATCGACCTGCCGTTGCGCCACGGTGATCTGGGACTGGTGCGACGTTACCGTCTGGGGAAGGAGCTTCAAGGGCATTACCGCCAGGCGATTGTGTTACCCAACTCGTTCAAATCGGCCCTGGTTCCGTTTTTTGCCCGGATCCCCCGGCGCACCGGTTTCATCGGCGAGGGGCGGCTGGGACTTTTGAACGACATGCGACGCCTGGACCGCAAGCTGTACCCGCAAACGGTGCAACGTTTTGCCGCCCTGAGCCTGGACCCGGGCCAAACCTTGCCGACGCCATTGCCCATACCGCAATTGACCCTCCTCCCACAACGCGTCTGCGCCACGTTTCGTGGCCTGGGGATTCCCCTCGACGGACATCCCAATCTGGCTCTGTGCCCCGGGGCGGAATTTGGACCGGCCAAACGTTGGCCGCTGCATCATTTTCAAACCTTGGCCCGGGAATGTACCCGGCAGGGATGGCGGGTGGTGGTGCTCGGGTCGGCCAAGGAACGGACTTTGGGAGAGGCCATCTGTCCGGCGACAGCTGGCAACTGCCTGAACCTGGCGGGAACGACCTCCCTGGAGGAGTCGGTGGACCTGCTGTCGTTTGTCCAGGCGGTGGTCACCAACGATTCGGGCCTCATGCATGTGGCCGCTGCCTTGAATCGTCCAGTGATCGCCCTTTTTGGCTCATCCGATCCCAACCATACCCCCCCCATGGCAACCCAGGCCCATATTTTGACCCGTCATTTTCCCTGTGCGCCATGCTTCAAACGCCAGTGCCCTCAGGGTGATCCTCCCCCATGCCTGGAGCAAATCACCCCGGATCAGGTCCTGGAAACCCTTCATGCATTAACCGCTCAGGGTTCCCGTCCCACCCAGATCACCATGACAGGCTCATGAAGGTGCTCCTGGTGAAAACCTCGTCTCTGGGAGATCTCCTCCACACCCTTCCGGCGCTGACCGATGCCATGAATCATGACGGAAGTATCGAATTTCACTGGTTGGCGGAAGAAAATCTAGCCGAAATTCCCACCTGGCACCGGGGGGTACGGCGGGTGCTGCCACTTCCCTGGCGGCGCTGGCGACGTCATCCACTTCAAGCCTGTTTGCAGGGAGAATGGCGACGTTTTCTCCGTGAATTACGCCAGGAAGACTACGATGCCATCATTGATGCCCAGGGATTGCTGAAAAGCGCCATCCCGGCCTTTCTGGCCCGCGGTGAAAGCTGGGGACTGGATCGACACAGTGCCCGGGAACCGATGGCCTCCTTATGGTATCGACATCGACTCCGGGTGGCCAGGGAAATGCACGCCGTCGACCGGGTGCGTGCCCTGCTGGCCCAGGCCTTGCAATATCCCCTCCCCCGGGAACGACCCGATTATGGTTTACAACAGAGGTTTGCCTCGAACCCCAATGGCGATTATCTTGTCTTCGTCCATGGCACCACCTGGGCCAGCAAGCACTGGCCAGAACATCATTGGCATCAGTTGCTGGCACTCTTGGACTCCCAAATTCCCGTCCTGTTACCCTGGGGCAACGCCCTGGAGAAAGAGACCGCGGAGCGGCTGGCACGATCCAAAAGCGACGCCGTCCGGGTGACGGAAAAATCGAGCCTGACACGCCTGGCACGGATATTGGCCCAGGCCCGAGGCGTGGTGACGGTGGATACGGGACCGGCGCATCTGGCGGCGGCGTTGAACCGACCGGCGTTCTGTCTGTACGGTCCCACCGATCCGGCCCAGGTGGGGACAGTGTGCCAAAACCATCATCATGTTCGGGGACCCTGTCCCCACTCCCCCTGCCGACGACGGCTCTGTCCCCTGGTCCCACCCGGTTCTCCATCCCCCTGCATGGAAGCCATCGATCCGCGGCATGTCCACCATTGGCTGGAGGCCTTGCCGTGACTCGGAAGCCGTTGAGCGTTGTCATCATCACCAAAAATGCGGGGAAGGTTTTGCATCCGTGCCTGCAAAGTGCCACATTTGCCGATGAAGTGGTGTTGGTCGATTGTGGCAGCGATGACGACACCCTGGAGATCGCCAGGCAATACCAAGCCCGGATCATCCATCAACCCTGGTTGGGATTCGGGCCGCAAAAACGTTTTGCCGTGGAACAGGCCCGTCATGATTGGGTATTGTGCCTGGACTCCGACGAACGAATCAGCACCGAGTTGCAAACCCGGATCGTGGAAACGTTAACGGCCCCCAAATATAAAAGTTACCTCCTGGCCCGACGCAACCGTTTCCTGGGGCGATGGTTGTCCCATGGCGAAGGCTACCCCGATTGGGTTCTACGCCTCTTCCACCGAGATCATGCCACCTGGTCCTTGGATCCGGTTCACGAAAAGGTGGAAACCAATGAACCCGTGGGTCGGCTGCGCGGCGATTTATACCACGAGTCGGAGCAAACCCTGGCCGATTATGTCACCAAACAAAATACCTACACCTCCCTTCAGGCAGAGCTAATCCATCGTTCAGGCCGTCGGTTTTCTCCCTGGCGCATGTTTTTGAATCCTTTATCCAGATTTATTAAATTCTATTTTTTCAGGCTTGGGCTGCTCGATGGCCTGCCTGGTCTCATACACATTGCCCTGGGTTCGTTCGCAAGTTTCTTGAAATATGCTAAAGTGCTGTCGTTTCAATATGACTGTGACAAACGGAAAGATTCAGTTTGACCAACCAACAGGATACGTCTGGACCAGGACGTGTTCACCGCCAGCCCGTCAAGTCGTCAGCAGCAAATTGTATTGTCGTTGCCCATCGACCCAACTATTGAAAGTCAGGAGCTTCGCGTGAGCATTAAAGATTTATCAATAAGATGGAAACTTATTTTCGGATTTGGTGTCGTTGGAGTATTATTCCTAGGAGTCATATGGCGTTATCATTTCGGCTTGGTTGATATTGAGCATGGATATCATTCTCTCCTCAGAGTTGACCTGGCGCAAAAAGAAATTGCCGACAAAATAAATATTGCCATCCTGCAGGCAAGACGCGAAGAAAAAAATTTCATCATGCGTCATGATCCCGTCTATGAACAAAAAGTCGGAAAAGCGATTGAACAGGCGATTCTACTGACCAAAGAATATGATCGCTTAGGTCAGGAAAGCCATAACGAAGAAGACAGACGTATGGCTGCAACGATCCGGGAGAATCTCGACACCTATCACAAGGCGTTTACCCTCCTGGCAACAAAATGGAAAGAAAAAGGTTTGACCCCGGAGCAAGGCCAGCTTGGGGTCTTACGTTCCGTTGCCGACCAGATGGAAGAAATCTGGAAAAATATGGATGTGGAACGGCTTCATATTCTGCTCCTGGAAGCGCGGCGCGCAGAAAAGGATTTTCGCCTGCGTCTTGACGCCAACTATATTAACAAACACCATGAAATTTTGGAAAAATTCTCCAGGGAAACTGATGATTGCATGCTGAGTACCGAGCTGAAAGCAAACCTTAAGGAGCTGACTAGGTCGTACCAGGAGGCATTCAGAAAGATTGAAAAAGAAATTTCCAAAACAGGAAAAGATGTCCCCGCAGACCAGGCAAAAGATTTAAATGATACTGC
Source organism: Magnetococcales bacterium (assembly GCA_015232645.1). Classification (GTDB taxonomy): domain Bacteria; phylum Pseudomonadota; class Magnetococcia; order Magnetococcales; family UBA8363; genus UBA8363. The sequence continues at coordinate 36,872 of JADFZF010000008.1, forward strand.
CCATCGTCTCGAACGTTTTATCGCACTCCACTATGCCGATAACGTATGGGTCCATTTCCTGATGGCCCGGCGTGCCGAGAAGGATTATCTACAACGATTGGATGAAAACTATATCAAAGAAGCCCAGAAACAAATCGATCGACTAAAGGAAAGCATCCAGACATCAGAAATGGATATAGAATTAAAAACAAAAATTGATGGTTTACTTTCCGAATATCGTTCCGCCCTGTTATCCATCGCAGACATCAACAAGCAAATAGCTGATTTGGAACAGAAGGGCATGATTGAATCCGCACGCAACGTACTGAATCTTGTTGAAAAGTCAGAAAAGATATCGATGGAAGATGGAGACAGAAAAATCAGTGCCATGCAAGAACTCGCCGAGGCGATCAAGACCCAATCGCTGTTCATCTCACTCGCGGGATTCCTGCTGGGTGGAATCGTTGGCTGGCTTCTGAGCGCCTATATTGTGAATACCGCTGAACGTTTGGCTGTTTTTGTCAACAGGTTGGGAAACATGGACCTGTCGGGCTTATGTTCGATCCAATCCGGAGATGAGTTCGGACGTATATCCGAGGCCATAAACAAATCCATGTTCAGCCTGAAAAAAACGTTCATAACCATGCGCGAAGCATCACAACAGGTGATGCTCCATGGCCAGGAGATCGCCAGCACCGCCCAAATCATGGCGGATGGGGCATCCACCCAGGCTTCTTCGATCCAAGAGACCTCAGCGGCGATGGAACAGATGTCGGGTAATATCTCCCAGAACACCGAAAATGCCCGTTTGACGGAAAGCACCTCCAGGATCGCTGCCAACGATGCGGTTGAGGGGGGGGAGGCAGTGAAAAAGGCGGTGACCGCCATGAAGGAAATTGCCGGCAAGATTTCCATCATCGAAGAAATCGCTCGCCAGACCAATCTGCTGGCTTTGAATGCCGCCATCGAGGCAGCACGGGCTGGTGAACATGGAAAGGGGTTTGCGGTGGTGGCGGCGGAGGTCCGTAAACTGGCAGAACGGAGCCAGCTTGCCGCGGGTGAAATCGGACAGCTCTCCACCTCTTCGGTTCAGGTGGCCGAGAAGGCGGGAACCATTATCGACAAACTGGTCCCTGACATCCAAAAGACGGCTTCGTTAGTACAAAAGATTGCCGCATCTTCTCAGGAACAGAGCACCGGAGCGGGACAGATCAACCAGGCAATTCAGACCCTGGATCAGGTCATACAAAAAAATGCCGGCATGGCGGAGGAACTGTCGGCAACGGCGCACGAGTTGAGCAATGCTTCCGAAGCCATGGCGGAAGCGGTCTCTACTTTCCGCACCGGGGATGAGGGCCGACATGCGGCCTCGGCACAAAAGAAACGACGCAGGACCGCCCACCCTCCGGCCGTCCCGGAACGTGTCGCAGCCAAGGCACTCACTTCCTCCAGGGATGAACCCGGCGATTGGGATCAATTTTAGATCACCATTGGCTCTGGGAAGGAGGTGCCCCCCCTTTCCCGATAACGTTAAGGAATAGGGCAGCATCCCAGGCATTGCCATTCAGCGAGTCAACGATCGGTTGCGGCAGAAAATCGAGGAACAACAGATCAGCACCCTTCGTTCCCCTCCACCAACCTGGACGATGTAATTCCATTTCCATATCAAAAATGCAATAATTATCGCATCATCCATCAATGATTCGGAGATGCGCAGATGGCTGCAAGCCGAGTGGATCGGAAGTCCTGGACCGGGCCAGGGAATGCTTGACCAAAGCCAAAACTGTGGCTGAATTGCGACAAGCTCAAGCCGTCATCCTTCCCGTTGAATTTGGAATGTCGATGCAGCAGACGGCGCAAATTCTTGGAGTGTCAGCGGGTTGGGCATGCCGGTTACGGAGACTGTTCATCCGTGAAGGCGGCAGACCATCTCCGGTTGGCGTTGGAAAAGGGGGCAGGCGTCGCGAGAACATGAGCCGTGGTGAAGAGGTTAAATTTCTGTAAGCGCCGAACGAACGCCGTTCTCAAGGTGTCTTGCTTTTCTCCGAATTTTTTTTAACGTTCCAGGGGAGAAGTG
>JADFZF010000090.1 GCA_015232645.1 Magnetococcales bacterium
GCAAGACCAGGGTACCGTTGCCGGTTTGGGTCACCGTCCCGAGGACCACTCCGGTCAAATTGGTCGCGCCAATGGTCCCGGAATAGGTCAAGTTGGCGCCGTTGGTCAGCGGGCTCAGGAGGCCGGTGCTGGAAAAGACATCGTTGCTGTTGGTCCCGCCGTGGCGCGATAAGGTCAGAGAGGTCCCATTGTAGTTCCACAGGGAATCCAACTCCGGGTCGCTGATGGTGAATGAATTGTCCAACACCACCGCGGCCCCTTTTTCCGTGAAAGTCGGGGTGCCATTCAAGGTGGTAAACACAGGAAATTGGTTTTCCGAGGCCACGGCGATGGCTATGGATGCGCTGCTGACCAGGCCGCCCTGGCCATCGTTGACCGTCAGTTGGATGGTTCGGGTGGCATTGGGTATGGCATTGACATTTTTATAGGTCAGGTTTTTCACCAAGGCGTCCACCGCCGCTACGGTCGTTGTGCCGGTAAAATCAACCAACAAATCTGTGCTGTTGGTGGTTCCACCAAGGACCATCGTCCCGAAGGAAACTCCACCATAACTGATGGTTGTGCCGGAGACTCCGATCTGTCCGGCGGCATTACCCTGATCGTTGACCGTTAGCTGTTCACCCCATGCGGCGGCACTGACAGTATATTTAATGCGCAGATTGCCACCGATCAGATCGGCGGTGTTGGTATCGCCGAAGGCGGCGGTCGATTCAATCAACTGAGGGGTGGTGTTGACCTGACTCTCATTGAACGAAAGCGTGGTATTGATGCCGGTCAAGGTCGGGTTGGCCGTTGGGGTCAGGCCGGCGCTGGTCAGGTTGATGGTGACGATGGAAGTATCGGAAAGCAGCGGGGTGCCATTGTCCTCGGCCCGCACCGACAGGTTGAAGGTCGGAGTGGTATTGAAAACGAGCTGGTTGGCATCATTGACGGTGATCTGGCCGCTGGTCGTGTTGATATTGAAGGCGTGGTTGGTGTCACCGGCAACGATCGACCAGGTCAGGGTATCATTTTCCACATCGGAAGCGGAAAGCGGGGTGCCCACGACGGTGCCGTAGGGAGAATTTTCCCCAAGGCTGATGGCCGGTGCCGGTAACGGTGGCGGTCCCGGTTGGTTGACCGCCAGTACCGGGGCATCGTTGCTGCCTTGAATGGTAAATGTGGGGGTGAGACTGCCGGTCAGTGATCCGTCGGTGACTTGAATGGCGAAGCCGTCGGTGACCGTATTGGCCGCCTTGAGGGCCTGGGTGGCGGCGTTGTTGTTGTCAAGGAGATAGCCGAGGGTGTGGGTGGCAATATCCAGAGTGGCGTTGCCGTAGGTTCCCGCCTTGGTGTAGATACTCCCTCCGGCACTGGTCCAGCCGGTGGTGATGTAAGTGACGGTATCGTTATCGACATCGGCCGGAGTCAAGATCCGTTGCGCGGCACTGACTCCCGCGGTCGCGTTGTTGGTCCCTCCCGCTTCGATCAGGGTGGCGCTGGCGGCTGCGGCGGTGAGTGTTGGCGTTGCATTTTGTATGGCGGTTGCGATGGAACCGACCGAAACCTGATTGCCATGACCATCGTCGGAGGTTTCCACGACTTTGACATATTTGTGGGCGTCGGCTGCGGTCACGAGATAATTGTTGGCGGTGGCGCCAGCTATGGCGGTCAGGTTGGTGTCGAGGTTGTCATCGGCACGATACCATTGATAACTGTAGGTCAGGGGATCACCGATGGGATCCGACCAGGTGCCGACATTGACGTTCAGGGTATTGGTCACCTGCGCCGTTCCGGTGATTGTGGGAAGGACGGTATTGGATTGCGGTGCATAATCCACCACCAGGGTCGGGTTGGCGACGACACTGGTGGTGGCGTTGCCGGCGCTGTCGATCAGGTTGACGGTGACCAGGCCACCCGAAGCGACAGCCAACTGCAACGCAGCGTTGTTCACGGTTCCCAGATCCAGGGTGGCCGAGGTATCACCGGCGGTGATGGTGGTATCGACCCCGATCAGGGTGGTCCCGACATAAAATTCCGCGGAACCGCCTGTCGCCTCGCCGGCGACGATGGTGGCACCGATTTGCAGATCGGTGTTGGTGGAGTTCAGGGTATTGGCCACCGCCGTGCCGCCGACCGGTGTCAACACCACCGCCGTAGGGGCCGAGGGTGCGGTGGTATCGATGACAATATCTTTGTTGGCCCCCAGCGAATGGGTCGCTCCCGGCGAGGGCAAGGTCAACACGGCCTGGTTGGCTTGGCCATCATCGATGGTGCCTGAATTCAGGGTCAGGGAGTTGGTGGCCAGATAGTCGAGGTCGGCGGAGGTATCACCGGGCTGAACCGTATAGGTGAATGTCAGGGTGTTGGTGCCACTGCCGCTGGAATAATCGATGGTTTGGTTGGGTGTAGTGGCGAGAGTTAATTGTGGTGTTCCGGAAACGGTGACCGCTTCGGTAAAGGTGATGGTCACGGGAATGACACTGCCCGATTTGTAGGATCCGTTGGCGGCGGTGGTGCTGACATCGGTCACCTTGGGAATTGGAGTGATGGAAGTGCCGACATGGACGGTAGTAGCGCTGATGGCGGTGTTCGTGCCCACGGAGGTGGTATCGATGGCCACCCTTGTTTCTACTCCGCCGGTGGTGGTGGAAAATCCCGCGGCACAGGTATCGTCCAGGGCGAGGACGGTCAGGGAGGGGGGGGGTGCCATGATAATGGCTGACGGGGACAAAACGGATCATGCAGGTGGCGGCCACGGAGAGTGACATGGTTGCGCTAAGATCGTTAACGAAACCAATATCCGACCAATGGGAGCCATCCGAGGAATATTGCCAGCTCCCCTCGGTGCTGGCGTTGGCGGTGTTGCCAACCACAGCCACCCCCGCTAAGGAAGAACCATGATCAACATCGACAAAAAATCCACCCAGTATGGTATTGAGGGTATTTCCGGGCGGTGAGGTGGTATCTTCAACGACCGCCGCCAGGGTGCCATCGTTGGTCAGCGACGGGGCATCGTTGACCGGGGTGACGCTGACATTTTTTATCCCGGCGATGATTGCTCCGGTTTGGTTACTGATCGTGGTGGTAATGGTGAAATTTTTGTCATAATTGGCACTTGGGGTCAAAGTGACTCCGGCCAACAAGGGATTGACTTGCGCGATCGGCCCACTGACTTCCCAGATGCCGTTGCTGAAGGAGGAGGTTATGCCTCCAGACGTGGCTGTGGACAACGTTCCCGCCAGGCTGGAGGACAGGATCAACCTGGCCGTGGCCGTGGTGCTGTTACCGGCAACGATGCCCGTCAGATTGACGGGGGCCCCCGGATCTTCAACAAAGCTCTCGGAGGCCGAGAGGTTGGTTGCGGTTGGAGAATTGGCAAAAGGACCTGTAAGATCATGGGGCTGGGAAGCGTTCGAGAACGGCGCGGCCAGGATATCGACCACATTATAGTCGTTGCTGGCCAAGGTCCCCGACAGGTCGGATGCGGAGCCATTTAACAGGTTGCCCGTGATGGTGGTATGGTCCAGGGTGATGGAACTGCCACTTTGATCGTTGAAGTACAGGCCTCCGGCGCCCAGAGTGCTGGCCGAGGAGTTGGAGAGGATGGAGCTGTTGCTGATGGAGGCGGTGAGGGTGGAGGTTCCGATCGGGACAAAATCCAGTCCACCGCCGATGTTGATGCCGCTCCCGGTGGACTGATTGTTGGCTACGATACTGTTGGTTATCGTCAGGGAGGCGACGCCGGTACTGGGATTGACGGCGATGGCACCGCCATACAATGCCGAGTTGTCGGTCAAAGTGCTGCTGTCGATGGTCAGGGTTCCCATGCCGACATCGATGGCGCCGCCATAAGAGGTGGAATGATTGCCTTGAAAGATGCTGTGGGAAATATGGGTTTGGGCGGCTGCATTGTTTTGCCAGACTGCCCCCCCCTGACCTGCGGTATTGCCATTGAGGGAGCTATAGTCAATCGTCAGGGTCCCGCCGGAATTGGCAATGGCGCCGCCACTTCCCGTCATGGAAAAATTACTTATAATCAGGCTGGTTATCGTAAGAGAGCCGCCTGTTTGCACCTGCATGGCTCGATATCCCGTGCCACGGCTTTCTATGGTGATATCGGGCACATGATCGCCGCCAGCGATATCGCCATCGATAGCCATGGTACTGGTGATGGCCGGGAGAGCGCTTTCGAGCTGGAGGGTGCCGTTTTGCAGATTGGCAGCGAAAGTGATGGTATCATTTCCGCTCCCCGTGGCGGAGCCATCCACGGAGGTATGGTTATTGGCGGCGGTGATGGCTTCTCGGAGGGTGACCCACCCATCGGTATTGGAATTGTCCGCCAGTGAGGTGACGGTGAGGGTCGCCAGGACTTCGGCATAGTCGTGTTGCGCCTGTTGAGAGAAAGGGGCGCTGGTTTTCATTGTCCCGGTAGCCGCCTCCAGCATCCAGTCGCCCCCTTTGGCACCCGATCCGGTCAAATTGTCGGATGCGGCGATGACGGCCCCGGTCATTTGCCCCAGCCGCTGGATGAAAGCTTCTCCTTGTTTTCCCAAGGCCACATCGCAGCCATACAGCAGGATATCGCCCCCTTGTTTCAGGCCGTGCCCCCATTGCTGCAGGGTTTCGGTATAATCGGACAAGGTTTTGTCGGAAAGGGCGGCCGTCCCCAGATCGATCCGAGCCTGATCGCCATGAGAGAGGATGTGAATGGCATCGAAGGGGTGTGGACGTCCCAAGAGTTCCAATATCTCTCCGATCTGTTTGATTCCATCCCGTTTGGCATCGAGAACGACCACCAGGCAATCGGGGGCCAAGCCATCAAGCAGTTGTTGATACTCCTTGACCTTGGGATCGACAAAGACGATTTCCCGTTGATGATTGATTTCCGGGAGGGAATGGATGGCGGCAAGATCAGTGAGTCGCGCCGTGGTTCTCCAGGGGTCGTGGGGCGGGGGCTCCGAGGTGGGGGGGGAGGGGAGATCGACGCTGTCGAGGGCATCGGGATGCAGGATGGGCAGAAGGCCATCGCCGGCGAACAGCAGGCGTGGTTCCAGCTCCAGGAACAGGCCGGGGCCAGGGTCCGTGGAAGCTGCGGTATCCGGGATCAGTTGCGAATTGGCCAGGAAACGCCGTATGGGGGCAAGGAACCATCGATAGTCCATGGGTCGGGCCTTGTCGTGGCAAGGGGTCAGCGGGGTCCCTGAGGTTGATGATATACCGTATCCACCATGATAAGAAAACGGAAAAGAACCAGAATTCATTTTTTATGGTATTGTTTTTGCTGGGGCTATTCTGTCCCAGCCGCAGCCCCAGGAACCACCCGACGGTTTGATGTGATCTGGATGATGCACCCTTTTCGCCTGGCATGGCGCGGGGCCACCCCGCCAGAGCAAGTGATATCGGTCCGATGGCGTTGCTGCCGCCGCGGTCGCCCCCGAGGCATGGGGGGTAGCGTCGGGGTGGTTCGATCGCTGGCGGTCTGGGTATCGTTCCTGGGTCTCATGGGGTGTAGCGTTACTCCCGATGTTCTGAGCTTTAAAGATATTTTATCGGTTTTGGAGAGGGATGCGGCGAGCAGCCCTCAGGAACAAATTCCGGTGACGGCCCCCCTCAGTTTATTCGAGGCGGTGGCTCGGGCGTGGAAGTACAACCTGGATTATCGCGTCCGCCTGTTGGAAAAAACCGTGGCCGAAACGGAAGTGGATCTGGCCAGTCATGACCAGTTGCCGCGCCTGGCGGCCAATGCCGGCTTCGACAACCGTAGTCGTTTGGACATGCCTGGCCCGCAGGATTTGAACCAACGCAGCGCCGACCTCAACATGACCTGGAATGTTCTCGATTTTGGCGTCAGTTATTTTCAGGCCAAACAGGCGTCGGACCGGCTGTTGATCGCGGATGAGAACCGGCGCAAGCTGGCGCATAGTCAGTTTCAGGAGGTTCAGACCGCTTTCTGGCGAGCCGTCAGTGCCCAGCAGTTGCACAGCCGGATCGAGCCGGTGTTGGCGGATGCCAGACGGGCGTTGGTGGTGGCGAATCAGGTGGAACAGGAGCGTTTGCGGCCCCAGTTGGAAATGATGCGGTTTCAGCGGGAATTGTTGGATATCGTGCAGCAGTTGGAGACCATGCGCGAAGAATTGGCTTCGGCCAGGGATAATCTGGCGTTATTGATCAACATCGCTCCCGGGACCAGGCTCAAGCTGCGGATGCCCGATCAGGACGGGATGCAACTGGTACCGATCCGGGCGACCCTGGCGGAAATGGAACAATTGGCATTGCGAAACCGCCCCGAATTGCGGGTGGAAATCTATCAATCCCGCATCAGTGCCGCCGATACCCGCAAGGCGCTGTTGCGTCTGTTGCCGGGGTTGGAGTTGACGGTGTCGTCGCATTACGACAGCAATTCGTTTGCCACCAACGCCTCCTGGCAGAATGCGGGTCTTCAGGTGGCGGGTAATTTGTTGAAACTGGCCACTTTTCCCACGGCGCGTCACCTGGCGGAAAATCAGGAAACTTTGAATCAAACCAGGCGATTGGCGTTGCAGATGGCAGTGATTTCCCAGGTGCATGTCAGTTATCGCAAATATTTGGATGCCAGCCGTAAGTTTGCCGATTTCAGCAAGATCAGCGATGTGGACCGCAGGATTGCTGAAAACATCGCCTTGGACGCGGTGGAAAACAGTCAGAACCGTTTGGATCGAATTCGTGCCGCCACGCGGGCGATCATGTCGGAATTACAACGCAACAAGGCCTTTGCCGATGCCCAGAATGCCTTGGGGATGATCTTTGTCTCCTTGGGGGTGGATCTGTTGCCCAAGGGGCAACAAACGGATGATCTGCCCGCGCTCACCAAGGCCATCGGCGAGGCGGTGGCGGCTTGGAATGAGGGAATAGGCCTGCCGAAGGATTTCGACCAGTTGTTTCAGGATTCTCTGGATCGGGGGAGCACGTTGCCGCCGGACCAGGAGTTCGGCAAAGGTTTGGTTCTTCCGGTCATCCGGACCGAGGCAAAAATGACCGACGAACCAAAGAAAGACCCCTCCACGGAATACAAGGGGGATCAGGAATCCTCGGCCCTGGTCGACATGCAATTGCAGCAGCTGAAAAAATCGTTGGAAGAGCCGTATGGCGGCGGAACACGGATGGAGGTGCCGATGGTGACCGGGGCGGTTCCTCCGCTGGCGCCATCGGCGGCATCTCAAGAAGAAGCCGTCAAAGCGGGATCGGTTCCTACGAAACCTGCCGATAAAAAGGTTGACGAGGGGGCCGGGGAAGGGAAGAATAACCAGGCAGCTTCTGCGACATCGGGGGAGGAGGAGGCGAAATCGGAACCTGCTGCGACGCCGCCGAAAACTGCGGCGCCACCAGAGGTGATGGCTCTCGTGGCTCCCGACAAGGAGGTGCGTACCCTGATCGAGGAATGGGCCGATGCCTGGGCACATCACGATGCGCAAACATTTCTATCGTTCTATTCCGCCGCTTTCGTCCCGGAAGACCAGTGGGATCGGATCCATTGGGAGGATGCTTATACCACCCTGATTACCGCAGCCAACCAGGCGCGGATCAGTCTGGGGGATGTGGCGGTGGAGATGGAAAAAGAGGATCAGGCCAGAGTTATGGTGCGTCTGATTTTCACCGCAGCCAACGAGACCTGGGAAAAATTGAAAACGTTGAAGGTTCAAAAGGAAAAAAAATGGTGGCGGATCATTTCCGAAAAGACCGATCACGGGCGTTAACCGGAGGAGATACGACCGGGAAGGTCAAGTCTCCCCCGGTTGATGGGTTGGGTCAGGGAAGGGACGGGTCCCTTGCCAGTGGGGTTTGGGGTGAAGGCCCAGGGTTGTGATTTTTTCTTCCCCCGCGGACCGGTCCCGTGGACTGGTCAGGTTCATGCCTCCCCGATGTTGGCGTTATTGGCCCAGGGGGCCCGCCCTTCGCAATTTTTTTAAAGGGGCGGCTGTCTTTTTTTGTTTGTTTCTGGTGCATCACGTCTGCACCGCGGCACCGGACGATGCTGTCAAGCCGACGCCCCCTCCATCTGCAGCGCCGGAGCTGCGTGCCGAACTGATCGCCCGCCAATTGACGACCCTTTCCAGCGAAATTGGCGCCGTCATCATCAAGTTGCCGTTCCGGGAGGGGGATTTTTTCAAGGAGGGTGATCTCCTGGTCGGTCTGGATTGTGCGGTGCAGTTGGCCAAGCTTCAACGCGCCAAGGCGGTCATGCAGGCGGAGGCGGAAAAGGGCGAGATTTTAGGCCGGCTCGACCAGCTCAACGTCACCAGCAAGCTTGAACTGACCAACGCCAGGGCTGAAGAGGCCAAGGCTCGGGCCGATTTGGCCATCATCACCGCCGAGATGAAAAGTTGTCGCATCACGGCACCGTTTCCGGGACAGGTGGTGCATCTGGATGTGCGTGAATTTCAGTATGTCAAGCCGGGGCAAACATTGATGGATATTCACAATCCGTCGGCTTTGGAACTCGTGGTCAACATGCCTTCGCGATGGATGCGGCGTTATCATAAAGGTGACCGGTTTCTGTTGCGGGTCGATGAGACCGGCAATAGCTATCCGGCCAGGATCGTGACCTTTGGCGGCAAGATCGATGCGGTGAATCAACTGGTCCGGATGACGGGTGAGGTCATCGGCCGTTTTCCCGAACTGAGTCCTGGGATGAGTGGTCAGGTGGTTCTGGATTTTTCCCAATAGGTATTTTTTCGTTTGTTGCCCATGGTCGCCATGCCCGATCCGATCCTTTCCGAACCTTTTCAGGCCACCATGGGGCTTCTGCTCAACCTGCAACGACAACTGGGGTCGGCCACCACCCCAGAGGCCTTTGGGTTTTCCGCGGTCAATGAAGTTCGATTTTTATTGAATTATCGTCAAGCCGTACTGTGGCGACGCCTGGGTTTTGGTTTCGAGGGGGGGATTGTGGCGGTGTCGGGTCAGCCGTTGGTCCACCACGAAGCCCCCTGCGTCCGCTGGATGGAGAGAGTTTTATCGCAGCTGGCGAGCCGCCACAGTCGATTAACGACGATCACCGTAGGTGATTTGTCTGATGAGGTTGGTCGCGAGTGGCGGGAATGGTTACCGGAGCATGGGATTTGGCTGCCGCTGTCGTTGCCGGCCATGGAAGGGGAAAAGGGAGTCGAACGACTGATCGGCGGATTGTTTTTGGCGCGTGAACACCCTTGGAACGAGAGCGAACAGCAGCTATTGCACCATTTGGGTCTGATCATGGCACCGACCTGGTGGGGGTTGTTGGCGCGTCGGCAGCTATGGCGGCGGATGTGGGAGAGGCGTCCGCGACGGCTGTTTTGGTTGTGGGTTGCTCTGGGGCTGGGGATACTGGCGTTACCGATACCGCAGTCGGTTTTGGCCCCGGCGGAAGCGACCGCCTTCAAACCGGCGGTGGTACGGGCGCCCATGGATGGGGTCGTGGATGAATTTCATGTCACTCCCAACCAGGCGGTACGTCAAGGTCAGGCCTTGTTCAATCTGGATGTGATCAAATTGCGCAATCGCCTGGAGGTGATCGGCAAGGAGTTGGAGGTGGCCATGACGGAACACCGTCAGGCGATGCAGTCGGCGTTGCAGGATTCGCGCAGCAAGGCGAAACTGGCGTTGTTGCGCGGGCGGATCCAGCAAAAGGAGGCCGATTTGACCTACACCCGGGCCCAGTTGGATCGGGTGACGGTGGTGGCGCCACGCGACGGTATTGCGGTGTTCACCGATGAGGGCGATTGGGTGGGTCGTCCGGTGACCGTCGGTGAACGGATCATCCTGCTGGCCGATCCCGACAAGGTGGAGTTGGAAATTCGTTTGCCGGTGGCCGACGCCATTACCATGAAGCTTGGGACCCGGGTGGAATTCTATTCTGCCTCGGGTGTCGAGGAGGTTCCATGGGATGCAAGGTTACGTTATGCCAGTTATCGTGCTGATCTTACCCCATCCGGGGTGTTGGCCTACACCCTTCGCGCCGCTTTTTCCAGAAAAGATTCGCTTCCGCGTCTGGGTTTGCGCGGGACGGCGAAACTCCATGGGGCCGAGGTGAGTCTTTTTTATTATTTGTTGCGGCGACCTTTGACCCTGTTCGGGGACCACCTGCAACGGTTTCCCTACCAACCGCTGGTACTGGGATCGGTATGGACCCTGACCGATGGC
>JADFZF010000091.1 GCA_015232645.1 Magnetococcales bacterium
GCCGTTTTGAAGGTGCCGCGAGCCGCGCCATTATTGCGCAGACTCAGGAGATACCCCTGGATATCCCTTTCCGTCATGTCCTCAATGGATTTCCAGGATCGGGCGGCCAGTCGGTCTACGGCATTCAGGTAGGTCTGTTGGGAACGAGGTGCCATCCCGGTCAGGGTCAGTTCGTCGATCATGCGCTGGCGTAATTCATTGACGCTGATCATGCTGGACAGCTTGGTGTTGGCGTTACCGGTGAGATTCATGCTGTGCTTCCTTCCAGATAGGGAGCCGACGGGATGTCGGCTGATCGGGCAGAAGTATAGCAAGGATGAAAATAAATTGGGGCATCAGAGTGTCCCCAGCTGCGGCGAAGCCGCTCAGTCCAACCGTACAAAGCATGGTGGCTCGCAGCTACGGCAGGTTTTGTAGCAACCATATCAGTCTGGCAATACCACCAATTCCAACCCATCACATCCGATCAACAATCCACCCTCTCTGTACTGGTCAAGGAGGCGTCTCGTCATCGTGGTGTCAGTCACCAACGAATCTACGCCGATCTTTTCCAACATCTCCGTGTTCACCGTACCGGAGAGATCCCGGTTTCCCAGTTTGAGGAAGCGATCCACTTTCTCAAACCCATGACACGGTAGACGGGTAAACCACCCTCCCGATTGCAGTTTGGGGGGGTGGTCATTTTTCAAATCAATAACGTGCCACGTGGCACGTTATTGATTTTAGAAATCCTCCATCACCCCGCCATTTTCCAATCCCTGTTTTGCGTTCTTATAAAATATCGCACTATAACAATGTCTTATCATGATATTCGATGTGGAATGCAAAACCGGCCCATGGGCCGGTTATTCACGAAATCAATGGATGCAGACGCAAACAGCCCCAAAAGAGTCGTTTTTCAGAGACAAAACCCACCCGTTTTGGCCTGCCGTTCCGCCGCAAGGGCTGGGCGGGCACATTTCATTCCTGAATAACGTTTTCGTTAGACCCGATTGAAATCATGAGCTTTGTGGAGTAGGATCCATTGGAGGGGGGAAATTGCATCGGTGACCAAGCGATGTTTGCAAAGAAAACCAGGAGAAGTCACATGACGACGATTACGATGGACTTCAGCGCCTTTTCGGGTCTGTGGCAACTCAGCCCTCCCGCCTTGAATGTTTCGGATGAAACGCTTTATTCCGATCTTGTATCGGCATTGTCCGACATCAGGGAAAACCTAACAAATCTTTCGAGCAAGGCCGTTGAATTTTCAACTTTATGCGATGAACTCGCCGGGAAGGCGGAGCAGGCGTTTGAGATGGGAGTGGCTGTTGATTTCGAACAACTTGCGGACATTGTTCAGAATAACGAGAAGAACGCCCAGAAGATCAGCAAGCAGTTCATGGATTCCATGAACAGGATATCGCGGCAAGTTGCAAAAACCTTTCCTGAAATGCTCCCCGATTGCAATGAAATTCGTCGCGGGATTGGGGAAGCTTACGACAAACAAACCGCCGATCTTCGGGGGTTGAGATTCCGCTTGATGGCGTTGGCGGCGGAGGCGGAGGATGACGGTTCCGGAATGGTTCTCGAATCTCCGGAAGATGTCAAACGCTTTTTTCTCAGCCTTGCATGAAGACAAGACTCAGCGAGACGTCCGGTTTCCGTCGTGACGCAAAAAAGATAAGCACCGAAGTTCGCAAAAGGCTGGGGAAATCGTTGGACCAATTTCTTCTGGACCGGAACCATCCGGGCTTGCATTTTGAAGTCATCAAGAAAAGTCGGAACCTTTATTCCATTCGGGTTGGAAGGAATCACCGGGTCATCATGAAGGAGGAAGCGCCAGACAGCTTCATCCTTCTGCGTGTGGCTGTACACGATGTGTATCAAAGGCTGTAAGAAGCGATCCCTCTAAAAGCAAAACCCACCCCATCCCCGGTTTTATCTTCCCGTTTTTTTCGGCCAAAGTATTTCCAGGATGAATAACAAGGGGTGGGGAGTGGTTCGCCCTGGTTGTATCCTCCAAGCGAGTGATTTTCCATGTCAACGAGGGGTGATGGTGGTATAAAGGGGGTGTGAAGCATTCGTTTGAGAATATCAAGGAGGTGTCAGATGACGACGATCACGATGGATCTCAATACCTTTCTGACTCCATTGAGGATTGAATTTCCGACATGGAAATTTTTGGACGGGGTCGCCTATACTGCCATCATTGCAGAACTATCCAGCATCAACGAAACATTGAAAACCATGTGCCATGAAATTTTAAGCCCTGCAAAATTGGAGAACAGGATCACAGCACTACGACAAGCTGTTGACGCCGGGGAGTCTGTTGATTTTGAGCAGGCGATTGCCTTTGCTGAAGAAATCGAACGCGAATATGGAAGAGCGCGCGAACAGGTCATGAGCAGTTTTAATGTTATAGAACAGAACACTGCAAAAAAATTTCCCGAAAAGTCCAGCCAGGTTGAAGAGATCCGCGCAGATATGTTGCACACTTTGAATGAGGCGATTGAGGAGTTACGGGCTCTCAGGTTCCAACTCATGGCTTTGGAAGCCCAGGCGGAGCATGACGACACTGGTATTGTACTCAAATCCCCAGAAGATGTCAGGAACCTCTTTTTGAGTTTTTCATGAGCGTTCAGATTGTTGCTTCGCCCCGGTTTTTTCGGGATATGGAAAAGATCAGCGAGGAAGTGCGCAAACGGTTGGACAAGTCACTGCAACAGTTTATCCAGAACCGCTACCATCCTGGCCTGCATTTTGAGCTTGTCAGAGGGAGTCAGGATCTTTATTCCATTCGGGTTGGGCGCAACCATCGGATCATTCTGCAAGAGGATGGACCCGACAGCTACATTCTGCTCCGCATTGCCACGCATGATATCTATCAAAGGCTGTAAGAAGCTATCCCTCTAAAAGCAAAACCCACCCCATCCCCGGTTTTATCTTCCCGTTTTTTTCGGCCAAAGTATTTCCAGGATGAATAACAAGGGGTGGGGAGTATCATTCTGGCGTGAATATCCTTAAGGATGGAACAAATGGGTCAAATGGGATAATATGGTATCCCGAGGGTGCATGGTGTTTGTCGATATTTTCGAGGAGTTTTTCGGAGATATTTTTGGAGGTGGCCGGGGGGGCCGCGGAGAACGGGCCGGAGGACCGCAGCGGGGCGAGGATTTTCGCTACGACATGAGTATCTCCCTGGAAACCGTGATGAACGGTTCCGAGGAGAAGATACGCATTCCCACCATGGTGGAATGCGATACCTGTCACGGGTCGGGGGCCAAGGCGGGTTCTGGACCTGAAACCTGTCCCACCTGTCAGGGGATGGGGCAAGTGCGAACCCAGCAGGGTTTCTTTTCCATCGCCAGGACTTGTGCCGCTTGTGGTGGGCGGGGAAAGATCATCCGCAATCCATGCCCTTCGTGCCGTGGTCAAGGGCGCAAGCGGGGAGAGAAGACCTTGACGGTCAAAATTCCCCCGGGAGTCGATACTGGAACCCGTATTCGTTTGTCGGGGGAAGGGGGGGCGGGGTTGGCCAATGGGCCTGCCGGTGATCTGTATATCATGATCGACGTGGCCCGACATCCGATGTTCGAGCGTTATGGAGCCGATTTGCTCTGTCAGGTGCCCATCACCTTCACCCAGGCGGCCCTGGGGGGCAAGATGGAAATTCCCAGCCTCAACGGCAAAGGGCGACTGTCCATTCCGGCGGGGACGCAGACCGGGACCAGACTGGCCTTGCGCGGCAAGGGGCTGCCGCATTTGAATCGTCCGGGGGTCTTTGGCGATCTGGTGGTGGAGGTGCGGGTGGAAACGCCGGTCAAATTGAATAAACGTCAACGCGAGTTGTTTGAAGAGTTGGCCAGTTGTTGTGATGATGATTCCCATCCCGAATCCAAATCGTTCCTGGACAAGGTCAAGGATTTCCTCGACAAGGTGGCCAGCTGATCCGAGGTGGTCCGTCCAGTGCGGACCGGTTGGCGGGGACGGGGTCTGGACGAAGCATTGTCTTTTCGCGTTGCGCAAAAAAAGCACCAGGGTGGCGAGGGGATCCCTCCGATCCCCCCGGGTTCGGAGGGATCTGAATAATCACCAGGACGGAACCCCGACTGATTGAGCCCTGTGTTGGGCGAATCCGCCGAAATTTGCCCAGTCCCGAACATGGAAACCACAGCCCACATGCTCCCCCTCGGTGGGGATTGGATGATGTCGTTCCTGCTGGGATTGACCAGTGGACTTCATTGCCTGGGGATGTGCGGCGGGATCGTCGGGGCCTTGACGTTGAGTTTGTCGTCGGAGGTGCGCAGCAACCGCCTCACCTTGTCTCTCTACCTGTTGGCCATCAATTCGGGTCGTCTGTTCAGTTATGTTCTCGCCGGTATCGGCGCCGGGCTGATCGGTCAGGGCACCTTTCAGATCACCGGTCCCGCCATGGGACATCCGATTCTGCAATCATTTTCGTCGATCATCCTGATGGTCACCGGCCTTTATCTCACCGGACGTTTTCCCTATCTGGCGCTGTTGGAACATGCCGGCATCCCCCTGTGGAGCCGGTTCGAACCCTGGTTCCGACGTTTGATCCCGGTTCGTTCCTGGGGCCGGGGGATGCTGTTGGGACTGATCTGGGGATGGTTGCCCTGTTTCCTGGTTTATTCCTCTCTCCTGCGGAGTCTGGCCACCGCAACGCCCATGCAAGGGGGGTTGACAATGATGGCCTTCGGGATCGGAACCCTGCCGGCCAATCTGGCCACTGGATTTCTCACCGGCTACATGATGCAGTGGCGCAAAGCCGCCTGGATGCGTTGGTCCGTCGGCCTGTTCTTCGTCGCCGCCGGTCTGGTCACCCTGCCGCGTCCCTGACCGAACCGCACTTCCAACAAATATAATCAACTGGGGACCAATTTACGGGGAAGGTTAATTCTACCTTGTCACATTCATTAATTGGAATGGACGGCTAATTATTTATTAAATATATCAGTACACTGCCAATGGTTTCTCAAGTTAATGAAAGTAACAAAGTAGAATTAAGTCAGTCCATGGGATGGGTCTGGGAAGGGGGATCTTCTTCCCGGTGGGGTTTGGGGCGAGGTCCCAAGGTTCAGGTCTTCCGCGCCACCCTTCACACGAAGCATGGATGCCGCGCAGTGTAAAAAAAACGTAGGAAGGGCGGGGCAGTCAATCAGTCCCTTCCGGGGGGGAATCAAGCGGAGGGGATACTCATCGGACAGATCATCTCGTCGCCACCGACTTCGGTATCCACGGTACGAGAGAGGATCGCAACCGGTTCGATGGCCAGGCGGTTCAGGTCGTGCCTGATCAGTGCCAACAGGGTTTGGACCAGATTGTTGTAAAATGCAGGAGGTGCCGATGCAAACAAGAGAGAACTCCATGGTTCCATCCAGGCCCCCAGGTGCTCCTGCAAAAATTTTACCATGGCATCCCGGGTGATTTCTGCTTCCTCCAGCCACCCCTCATGGACGGCGATCGCCTCCTTGGCATTCAACAGACTCATGAATTCCAGTTCCATAGCCAGGTGATCCTCGGGCAGGCTTTCCTGATGCCCTCCCCCCAGGCTGGGTTTGACTCCAAAGGCGAGATAGAAGCCTGCTATATCGGAGAGGTTGGCGGCCTTGCCCAACAACCGATAAGCATCGCCATAGGAAGTTTCGGTGAGAGGAGCTTTGGCGATGGGTCCAAAAAGACGTAGATATTCGGGCTGCAACAGCTCCAGACTGTCGTCGCGAAATGAATTCAGGCAATCGTGCAGCGAACGATCGAGATCTGATGGCCAGCCGGAATGGGCGGCCATCAGATCCGAAAGCAATTGTTCGATCTCAGCATGAACCTCAACCGAAGGATAGAAGAACCCACGCGCCAGGGCCCTGTAGGCAGCAGCTCGCTGGAGGGACATGTGAAGCGTATGTGCAAGTGCAACATCCTGTTGTTCGTTCATTCCGGATCGATTCCCTAGATCAATTATTGAGGAAGCTGCAAGGTCAACCAGGTCGGAGCCCACGATTTACGGGATCCCACATCCTTGTTGCCACCCTCCCAAAGTGCGAAGCCAAGGGCAGTTTCGCCCCCCTTGGCCAATTGCACCCCCGTGGCCGACTGAAGGGGGTAGGTCAAGGCGACATGCCACTGACCATCCTTGTGGAGGCCGTTTCCATCCACCAGTTGCTGATCGCCGACGAAGGTCAGAGTGCCAAATCCTTCGGCGACCATTTCCATGATGGCTGACTTTTTACCGTCACTCACAGGATTTTGCAACCCATGAGCGCCGGTATACAATTTGGCCGTTTCGGCGGGCAGGATTTGATCGGGGTACATATCGTAGTGAGAATTGGGATACAGGTCCTTGGTCGATGGTTTCCCCTTGTCTTTATCATACTGCAACGGGGCCCGCCATTGCCATACCGAAACCGGCTTGCCTGATTCACCCATCATGATATTGGGGAGGTCGTCTTTGTTGTAGGTGACGGGCAGTTCGACTGCGACCTGATCGCCGAAATGATCGGTTGTCATGAGGTGATCGACTGCCGCATCCTTCCACTCCAGGAGCAGTCCGATGTACTTGCCATTTTGGACTGCCCGAACATTCATCTTGTCGATGGTTCCATTGGGTTGTGTCGGGGCGACGGTGGTTTGTGGTTCGAGGGTAACCTCCATGGGCTTGACGCCGTTCCAATAACTGGCGCTCGGATCATTCAATGGGCCATCACCGGAGACTTTGGTGGCCATCAACACCGGATCAGCAGCCCAGAGTGGGGAAACAAACGCCGTCACGGCGGCTACAGCTAATAGATTGCAAATGTAGGTTTTGACTTTCATCGTCTCGCCTCGCTCAAGTGATATTGGTGCGATAAGCCTGGAACTTTTCGTCATGGGCAGCGCGAACATGAATCGGCTCCACCAACGGAACTTGAACCAGTTCTTCCCCTTTTTCGTTGAATCCGGTCGCCGATTTGCCATCGACTTTATAATGGTGAATGATCTCCCTGCAGGCACCGAAAAGCAGCAGTGCCCCCAACAGTTTGGGATCATCCTTGGCCTTACGATAGTTGGCCATCGCCTGTTCCACACCGGCACCGAACATCTGGTACAGGTATGGGGGTGGCACATGGACTGGCGGGATGTAATAGGTATTGGGTTCCAGGCCGAATTGGGGATACAAGGGGCGCGCCACCTTGGCAATGTGAACAACATAATCCAACGGATTATCTTCACGGGCTTGATCGGGAGGGCTGATGAAACCTTGAATCCGAATCTTGCCGATACATGTGATGGTACATTGAGTTTGGCGTCCGCTTTCAATCGCGGGATAACACCCCACACATTTTTCCGAAGTCCGAGTATTGGTGTTGAAAAAAGGTTTTTTGTAGGGACACCCCTTCACGCATTCACGGTATCCCCGGCAGCGGGTCTGATCAATGAGGACGATGCCATCTTCGGGCCGCTTATAGATCGAATTGCGCGAGCAGGAAGCCAGGCAGGCGGGATAGGAGCAATGATTGCAGATCCGCGGCAGATAGTACATCCATTGCATGTGGGGCATGGTCAGATGGATCCCTTGGGACATGAGACCTGCCGAATCATCCTCGCCGATATTGGGATGGGCATAGTCGGCGTCTTCGGGTAAATAACCCAAAATCCGTTCGCCATCGGGGGCGGCGTCGAACAGGGTTTTTCCCTGGTAAACTTTGCCCCCCGTATCCTGCACTCCCAGTTTTTCCAGAATCTTGACGTCCCACCCCAGGGGGTAGTAGCCGTAAGGTTTGGATTCCACATTGTTCCAAAACATGGTCTCCTGACCACGTCCTGGAGTCCAGGTGGTTTTGCACGCGACCGTACAGGTTTGACAGGCAATACACTTGTTGGTGTCCAGAATCATTCCGAACTGCTTGGCAGGGCGTACCCCTTCATAGGGGTATTCCATCTCCCGGCCAAGATGCCAGTTATATACTTTAGCCATCTTTATCTCCCATTAGGCCTTTTTGACCTTGACAAAACCACCTTTAATGTACTGTTTCATCGCATCATTTTCCGAACCCGGGCGCAAACCCAATGATACCGGACGCCAGAGACCCTTGCCGTTCAGACCGCCATCTTCGGCTTTGGTGAACTTGGCGATGGATTCCCGTGGCGCATTGGTGACGCAATGCACATCGACGTTCATTCCCTTGGTCAACTCATTGGTCCACGATTTACGAGAGATGAGGGTATGGGTTTGATGGGTCGGTTTGAGCCAAGTTCGTGTCAGGCTTTGATGTCCGCCATAGCGGAAATAGGCTTGATAGTTGGTTTCCGCACTTTTGGCCAAGCCATCGGGACGGCTCTCATGGGCTTTCACCGAACTTGGTGTGGCCATATAGGCATTGAACCACATCCGGGTGATCCCTTTGGGAGTTCCGGGGTAGTAACGGGCTCGGGCCATCAGACGCGCCACCTTGTATTCCTCTTTGCGCTTCGGATCATCCCAGCCGCGGAAAGGTTGCTCCGCCGGATCGCCATCGATCCACACATAATCACCATCGGCGATTCCCATGGCACGGGCATCTTCCGGATGGATGTCCACATACATTTCTCCGACGCCGGGCATACGCTTGTCCTGTCGGCGCATGTCACCGAAGGGTCCGAACAGCACAGCCATGTAATCGAGGTCGGTGGGAGTTGTATGGGCCCCATGGCGGTATTTGGGGGTATGGAAGACGTGATCCCATCCTTTGTCCCGTAACGGATGCTTGCTGGCCATAAGCGCCGCCTGGTTCATGACGGTATTGCGCATTTGTCGGGTGATGTGATCCTTCTGTTCCGCCGGGATGCCCCAATCGTTGGGGGATTTCGGTCGAATGGCGGGGTGTGGGGTGGCCAGAATGGCGCAGGGTTCGTAAAAAGTGGCTTCTGACGGTTCACGATGAACGATCAGGTTTTCGCCCGCCTCGATGAATTCGATTTCGGGGCGGTAGAATTCCAAACGACCCGTTCGCGTGGACCAGGGTTTCGATTCATTGACCTGTTCATAACTGTTGATGCGCGGGTAGGTCCGGGTATTCATCAGACAAGGAATACCTTGTTCGCCCAACTTCAGCATGTCTTCAATTTTGTAACCCTTCAGCGGGGCGGAATAGTCCAATATCCGTTGCAGATAGACATTGGGTTTATTATCGGCGATAAAACGCCACATATCCTCGAAACGTTTTTCCCCCGTCAACTTGCTCAAGGCCCGCGCCACTCCCAGATAGGTCTCGTTGTCCGAGACGGTTTGGTAGGTACGACGCATCGGGGTGATCGGATAGGGTTGGAGGAACGGGTTGGAATTGGAACCGGTCATGTCGGGAATTTTGAATTCGATCCAGGAATCCACCCCATAGACGATATCGCAATATTCGCATGATGCAGTCCACCACCATTCGTTGTAGACCACCAGTTCCGCCCTTGGCAGAGTGTTGAACACCACGTCGTAGTGTCCTTTCTGGTTGCCCAGGGACGAGTTGGAATTGACTTGCCAGATTACTTTGGTAGGAGTCGGGGTATGGGCGCCGGTGGTGATTTTTTTGTTGCCGGCCTTCATGATTCGTTCACCGTTGGCCCAGTAATGCATCGATTCCGGACGCAGATACAGATTGACCTTGACCTCTCCGGCCGGGTCGGTTTGAGGATTGAACGGGTCTTCATAGGTCCACTTGGGCACGCCGGAAAACAGGGTATTCTTGTAGATACCGGCGTAGCTGCCGATGTTGCCGCCGTGATGACCCAGGCTTCCGGCCAATGCCAGAATCAGAAAAATACCACGATCCTTGTTATCGTTGTTCCAGAATTGGTTGGGACCCATACCGCAGGCGATGAGGGTGCGACCTTTGCTGCCGGCGATGGTTTCGGCCAATCCGACAATGGCCGATTCGGGGGCCCAGGTGATCTTGGAACATTGGGCGGGAGTCAGATTGGCATCCAGATATTCCCTGGTCAGGTCGAATACGGGGCGCACTTTGACACTTTTGCCATCGGCAAGTTTGACTTCGAAAGT
>JADFZF010000092.1 GCA_015232645.1 Magnetococcales bacterium
TACATTTTTTCACTCAAATCAAACCTATCTCGTTGATTTTTTTGGGCTGGAAAGTATTTCTCAAGTAGAAAGTCCGGCCCAGTCGGCGGCGATCAACAACAGCAGACCCAGAGCTAAAATCAACAGGTTGTTACGCCGCTTCCTGCTCAGCATGGCATACGAAGCCGTGACCTTGCGGAGTCGATCCATCCAGGTCGTCATACCACCTCCAAAGGCGCTCTTGATCATCGCAAATCGTATGGATTGCCGTCCTCTTCCTCATTTTCCTTCCAGTTTTCCCTCACTTCCAATATCTGCGTCAAAATACCAAGGAACAACGGCACCAACGTCGGATCAAAATGGGTGCCCGCCTGGTCTCGCAACAAGCCGACCGCCTTGTCGATGGGCCAGGGTTCCTTGTAGGGTCGTTTGGTCGTCAGGGCGTCGAATACGTCGGCAATGGCGACGATACGGCTCTCCAAGGGAATCGCCTGCCCCGACAACCTTTGAGGATATCCGCTCCCATCCCATTTTTCATGATGGGTCAGGGCAACACTACGTGCCATTTGCAATAATGGCGACGACTGATCGCCAATAATACCAGCGCCAATGCTCGGATGCCGGCGCATGACGTTCCATTCCGCCTCGGTCAGCCGCCCCGGTTTGAGCAAAATCATGTCGGGAATCCCAATCTTGCCAATATCGTGCATGGGAGCCGCCTGGAATAACGTTTCCGCCCAACTCCGGTCCAATCCCGCCGCCACCGCCAGCAAGCGGGAATAATGACTCATCCGAATGACATGCAATCCGGTCTCGTTGTCCTTGTACTCCGCCGCCCGCCCCAGACGCCGGATGATTTCCAGACGCGTCTGTTCCAATTCGATATTGGTTTGTTGCAACTCTTCGGTACGTTGCCGCACCTTCTGCTCCAGAATCACATTGGCCTGGGACAACTCCCGCTTGGCATGGGCCAGTTGCAGATGGGTCCTGACCCGCGCCAATACCACCGCCGGACTGAAAGGCTTGGTGATGTAATCGACCGCCCCCAGTTCCAAACCAAACGTTTCATCCTCGGTCTCCTGTTTGGCGGTGACGAAAATGAGAGGAATATCACGGGTTCTCGGATCCAGCTTCAGACGCCGACAGACCTCATACCCATCCATCTCCGGCATCATGACGTCCAAAAGGATCAAATCGGGTTCCCGATCAGGAATATCCTCCAGGGCCGAAACCCCATCGAGCGCCACACTGACCTCATAGGTATCGCCCAAAGTCTCCAGAAGGATATCGATGTTGGTTTCGGTATCATCCACCACGAAAATTTTCTGCATCTCATCCATGCTCATGCCGTATTCCTTTAATATTGTATCACCGCGCCGATGGAACGGGAGAACAGGCTTGCAATAGTTCGTCAAGTTGATGTTCCGCGTCGCGAAATCGGTATTTTCGTACCAACCCGGCAAGTTCCGTGATGGGCCGACGCAATGCCACGGGCCATTCCGCCCCTTCCAGACGGGCCATGATCGCCTGACAAGCCTTGGGTTGCCTGAGCTGCAGCGGATGCTTCATGGATTGCAGCAACGCCACCAGCTCCTCGGCCGGCACCACCAGCTTCCCCGTCCGCGACGGGTCGTCAGCACCACGCGAGCTGAGCCATTCCGCAATCGCCCTTTGGACCGGTCCCAATTGCCGCGACACCTGCTCCATCAGTTCGGCGACCCCACCAGAGGCCTCGGCCAGTCCCCGCTCCAGGCGCTGCGCCGCAGTACGCAGCCCTTCCGCGCCAAGGCTTCCCGCCAACCCCTTCAGTGTATGCGCCAAACGGATGGCTCTCTCGCCATCTCCGGCATCCAGGGCGGTACCGATGTTGGACAACACTTCACTCTGATCGGCCACAAAATTACGCATCATCCGCTCAAGAAGATCCACGTTGCCGGCGCAACGTCTCAGGGCCAGAGAGATGTCCATCCCGACCTGTTCAGCCACTACCGCCGCCTCCGCAATCAACTCCGGCAATGGACTACCTTCCTTCGGCGTCTCGACCCCCAGGGACGGGACGATCCAACGACGTAAGGTATCGAAAAGGTGTTGGGGGTCGATGGGTTTGGCAACATGATCGTTCATCCCCGACAACAAACTTTTTTCGTAATCCCCGACCATGGCATTGGCGGTCATGGCGATGATCGGAATGGTGAGACCCAGTTCCCCACGAATTCGACGCGCCGCCTCATAGCCATCCATGACCGGCATCTGAACATCCATCAGTATCGCTTCATACCGATGGCTGCGTAACATCACCATCGCGTCGGCACCATGGGCCGCCACATCCACCACCACTCCGACCAACTCCAGAAGATCCACCGCCACCTGCTGGTTGACCAGATTATCCTCCACCAACAGGACTCGTTTGCCGGCCAACTCCCGAAACCCTGCCGATTTCGCCCAATTTTCGTGGATATCGCACGTCATCCGTACCGGTTCGCTGCCAAACAGTTCCGCCACCGCATCAAACAATTGCGATGACGTCACCGGTTTGACCAAAACCCGTATCCCATTCGTCCCGAAATATTTTTCCTGAATATCGACCACTTCCGGTTGATGGCATAAAATCACCACCGGCACCGTTAGGGAACCGAGGTTCCGAATCAGATCGTTACAGACCGTTTCACGTTGGCGCTGGGGGACATCGATGACCACAATATCGGGCTTCTCTTCCCAGACTGGGACAAGCCCATCATCATGCCCCTGACGTTGCCTGCACAGACGAAAAGTCAATGATTGCATGATTTCACAGAGAATTTCCCGGCTGCGAACATTGTCCACCACCAGCCCGGCCCACAAACCACGCAGCTGCAACTGCGGTTGTGGCCCCACGGCATCCTCCGGGACGACACCCATGACCACCGAAAAATGAAATGTGCTTCCCACCCCGGGCCGGCTCCGGGCGGCAATGGTTCCCCCCATCAATTCCACCAAACGTCGGCTGATGGCCAAACCCAACCCCGTGCCCCCGTATTGCCGCGTCGTGGAGGTGTCCGCCTGGGTAAACGATTCAAACAACGATTCAATTTGATCCGCCTTGATCCCGATCCCGGTATCGCGTACCGTAAAACGCAACTCCACTTCGCCTCCACGGCAAGGCGCCGCTTCCACCCGCAACTCCACCTCTCCCTGAGTGGTGAACTTGATGGCATTGCCCAGAAGATTGAGCAATACCTGTTGCAGACGCAACGGATCCCCTCGCATCCGGGCCGGCACTCCGGGTCCCTGCGAGCACAAAAGTTCCAGCTTCTTCTCGTAGGCCTTCGGAGCCACCAGGGTGATGACAGCTTCCAAGACCTCATCCATCTGGAACATGACACGTTCCAATTCCAGACGGCCCGCTTCTATCTTGGAAAAATCAAGAATATCGTTAAGAATTCGCAATAACGTCTTCGACGAAGCATGGATCTTGACGACATAATCCTTCTGCCGCGCCGACAGCTCGGTGCTTAGTACCAATTGACTCAGACCGATGATGGCATTCATCGGCGTTCGTATTTCATGGCTCATGTTCGCCAAAAAGTCGCTCTTGGCCCGACTGGCCGCCTCGGCCGAACGCATGGCGCTCTTCAGACGTTCCTCCACCGCCTTGCGCTCGCTGATATCCTGAAACACCGCCACCGAACCGACAATACGCCCCTCGTCCTTCAAGGGAACCGATACAATGTAGGTGGGAAACATCCGCCCTGATCGATGTACCAAAATTTCATCTTCGGAACGAAAGGTCCCCCCCTCCCGCATCTTCTGCAAAATGGGGCACTGCTCCGCCGCCACCGGCTCGCCACCGACCCGTTGATAGTGAGCGCTATCGTGAAAATTACGCTGGACCAGCTCCTCTCTCGACCACCCCAGCAACTGTTCCGCCTCCCGGTTGAGAAAGGTACAACGCCCCTCCGCATCCAGCGCATAGACCCCCTCTCCCATGGATTCGGTCAGGCTTTCCAAAAATTTACGGCTGGAACGCAGTTGCTCTTCCAATAACTTCTGCGCACTGATATCGGTTCGGATGGCGATGTATTGGATCGGTCGTCGCGATTTTTCATCCAGCCATGGGACGATGGTGGCCGCCACCCAGTACAAACCTCCTCCCTTGGCCAGATTGCACACCTCCCCTTCCCACACCTCGCCGGCGGCAATCGTCTGCCACATCTGTCGGAAAAATGCCCGCTCATGTCGCTTCGAACTTACAATGCGATGATTCTGTCCCAACAACTCCTCGCGGGAATAACCACTGATACGACAAAATTTATCGTTGGCATAAATAATGGTTCCGCTTGTGTCGGTAATGCTGACGATGGCATGCTGATCCAGGGCAAATTTCTGCCGTTCCAATTGGACGTTGGCCGCGTTCAGGTGACTCTGGGACCTGAGATAGTCATCCACCAGACTGGCCATCAGGACCGTCAGCTGTTCCAGACTCGAATCATCGCGCCCCAATTCTTCATTCCCGGAGGAGGCAAGCAAACGGTTGGCCGTGGCTCGCAAGGATTCGATCACCGTCGCCTGGCGGACCGATTCCGCGCGCAACCGGTTATTGGTCCGGGTCAGCTCCTCGGAACTCAGCATCAGGCTTCGGTTACGCAAATCGAGATCGCGTTCGTTCTGTTCGTAACTCTGTCCGACACGATTGATGAATTCTCCCAACCGTGTCAAAATGGCTCTGACCTTTTCTGGAATCTCTCCGCCTCTGGACCATAGACGCAACTCTTCCAGCCCCTGGGCAAATTCCACTTTGTTCAGACCAAAGACCCGCTTGATCTGTCGCTCTACCAGCCGATGCATGGGTTTACCCTTTCCCGGTCTCGGTAAGAAAGGTAATGGTCATCGTCTGATTGTGCAGCCGGCATTCGGTGGTGCCGGCGAGTGGCCCAATTTCACCATAGGAATAAAATCCGGCGATGACCGTCCCCGCAGCCAAGGCTTCCCGAACCACCTCCACCTCCTCATCGACGTGATCCCCCATGACCAGCTTGCGTCCGACGCAACTCACCAGAATGGCCAAACCCGATGCCGACCCTTGGATCCGTTGCCGTGTCGATTGGGCTGCGATTTCGGCGCCGTTGACCAAGGCATCCGTGGAGGCATGCATCAGGCGCAGATAACCTTCCGGGTCGATGTCCCCCGCCAGAACCAATCCTCCCGTTGTTTCGTCAATTCCCAAGATAGTGCGGATCAACCCCAGGCGCGAATGATCCGAACCCAACATCTCAAAGGGAAACAACAGCCCCGATGCCGGCAGATCCTTGGCATAATCGCCAAGATATTTCTTATAGATATTCAACGCCGGCTCACCATCCAGCTCGTAGAGCAGGTTTCCCTGACATCGGGTCACCCGGCGGGCCGGGCCGAAGGATTCCCAGCCCCCCTTGGATCCATGACCGATCCGTATCGCACCACCGTACAAACCCAGCCCGACGATACCCGTATCGGTCACCCCGTCGTCGTTCAGAACCCAGGTACGATGAAAAGCGCCGCCATCCCCCGCCAAGCCTCCCGTCACCGGAATGCCATGCCCGATCTCCCCGACCACCCCTTGAATCACGGCGCTGCCATTGACTTCCACCCCCTTGCATAGCAAGACGATGCCTCGCAGTTCGGGGTCATTCAACTCCCGTCCCAGCTCCTGGCCTCTGACAAACGACTCTTCCATGGTCATGACCGATCGGGTGGCAAGTCGCAGAGTCGTATCCTGAAAACCAATCGCCGTGACCACGCACGCGCCATCAAACACCTTATCCTGGGCAATTTCACCTGCCGTCGAACACCCCATCAGGTGGGCATCAGCAAAAACCCGCCGCAAAATGGGATGCATGGCGGGCTGTGCCATGGCGGCGGCGCTGCCAAAAACCAGAACCAACTGGGGGTTCAGGGTCGCCATCTCCCGCAATGGCTGCTCCTGCAAACGGCCGTCATGAAATATTTGCTGCGCAATCTTCATGATTCACTCCCTCCATCCGTCACATTCCTTTCTCTCAACCCGCCCAAACCGCATCCGCTCCATGGACCATGCCAACGCTCCGACCTCGTCCCGGCCCAGGCGGGGCATAAGGTGTCAGAATCGCCCTCGACAATGCGCAAACTGGCCACCCGCAACCACCGTAACGACAACACGATCATTCGGTTCAGACGAAAAAACATCGACAAGCCCATCACCCCCAAGGGGCCAGGATCACCACCGTCAAAGTGACCAGCAGCACATCCCTAGAACCTTTGGAGGCCAATCGCCATGCCTCCTGGTTGGGGGTGGCAAAATGCTTTGATTCCGCATGACGAATCGCCCTATTCGGATCCAGTAATAACAGCATAGAATCAAACGCCCGTTCCCGGGGAAAGGTCATCGGTCCACAGAAGGCTTCCCCCCGCGGAGGGACATGGCGAATGTTGGGACGTTGGTACACAGGCAGGTCGAGCCGATCGACCATGCGATCAATCGATTCATTCCCCTTGCCCACCACTTGCAGATCCCGTTCCTGATCGCTGTCAAAACACACCTGATCGACCTTAGACCCCTCGGCCTTTCTCGTATTCCTTGACTGCCGCCTCCAGATCATCGGGCCAGGTCAAAATGGTCAATTCCTCCCCTTGTACCCTTTCCTGGCCCACCCCCTGCCTCGGCTGCAGCAGGAATACCGCCATTTCACTATTGCTCACAATTGCTAAATTTGAACTCCATTGTTCGAGTATTTACTTTTTTAATTAAAACCACATGTTAATATGCTATCCCCCCCCGAGAGACATTTCAATGGACAACTATTAATACTTATATTTTGTGTAGTTTAGTGACCAACCGCGACCAGAAAATCAAGCCGGAGCCGGCAGCCTGTAACAATCCTTCATCAGGGATGGGGACGGAAAATACCAACTCCTTCAGGTTTCATCCCCAACCCACTGGCAACGGCCTCCATCGGCCAGCCCTTATCAAACCGATGGATTCGGGCGGGCCCCCCTGTCAATGATCACGGCCTGCCTACTGCAAACACCCAACCAAACCGGTCACCAGGCGCTCCATCAACACAAACCATCCTTCCTCCCCTTCTGGGGTATCGGTTCCCAGGGGATCCAATACCCCTTTTTTCACCTGGGTATCCCGAACAATGGCATCCACCATGGCCGGCTCAAACTGAGGTTCGGAAAATAAACAGACGACGGCAAAATCCTTGATGGATGCCCGAACCTCGCTCAAACGCTTGGCGGAAACCGGACGGGCCGGATCCACACTTAACGAACTCACGCCATGCAGTCCGAAATAGTCTTCAAAATAATGATAGGCATCATGAAACACGATGAATTTCTTCCCACTCACCGCTGCCAATCGCTTTTTGGCGACGGCGGCGAACACTTCAATCCGTTGGGTCAACCGCTGCGCATTGACCTTGTAGGCTTGGGCATGCCCAGGATCCCATTCCGACAGGGAACGGCGTATTTCCTCAACCATGGCCACAGCATTGTCGGGACTCAACCAGACGTGCATATCCTGAGTGCCATGGTGATGGCCATCATCGCCGTCATGGATCGGCGATTCTTCCGCTGCCACTCCCAAACGGCGATTGGGCAATAATTTGACCCCAGGGGCCTGGGACAAAGGGACCAGCCTCGCATGAGTGGCCAACTGCAACATGGGTTTGATCAGGAAGGTTTCCAAATCCTCGCCAACCCAGAAGATGACCCCCGCCTGCCGCAACATATCCGCTTCCGATGGCCGCAGAGCATAGGAATGGGGAGACGCCGAGGCCCGCATCAACAACTTCGGCTCCCCGACCCCCTGCATCACCCCCGCCACCAACCCATGGATCGGCTTGATGGAAACCACCGCCCGTGGCGCCTCCCCACCCCAGGCCTGCGCGCTGACCCAAGACATCGCCAACGAGACCAGGGCCATCCAACAACCCAACCAACTGGGGCCTCTCCACTTCATGACCATCGCTCTCCCCTGTTCGTTCCCAGACTATCCCGGTCCATCGACCGACGTCATTCCACCCATCCCCCGTCGATGGCCACGGCTGCGGACATGACCTTTTTTTATCGCCAAGCCTACAGCATGCAGGATGGCAAAATCGCACAGATGCTATATCAGGGGGGCCATCGGATCAAGCAGATCGGAAAAATCCTTCATCCTGGATCATGCATGCCTGCCACCTCGGATGCCCTCCTTCTCCAAGCCAGGGAGGTCGATTATCACCTCGGCGAAAAAAAAATATTGGATCGAGTCGATCTCCAGGTCCATGCCGGTGAAATCGTCACCATCATCGGCCCCAACGGCGCCGGAAAATCGACCCTGATCAAAGTGCTGCTGGGAATCCACCGCCATCCGGGGGGCGACATATGGCTCCGACCACGGATCCGATTGGGTTATGTCCCCCAACACCTCCCCATCGACCCCGTCATGCCGCTTACCGTCGCCCGCTTCATGAGCCTCGGTCCCTCCCGACCCGATGGCAACGCCGTGCACGCTGCCCTCGAACTGACCGGAGTCCAACACCTTGAACGGGCTCAGGTCCACCGCTTGTCGGGGGGAGAGTTCAAACGCATGGTCCTGGCCCGGGCCATCCTCGGTCAACCCGACCTGCTGATCCTCGATGAACCGGTCCAAGGGGTCGATTACGCCGGTGAACTCAACCTCTACCGTCTGATCGGCACCCTGCGGGACCGCTTCGGCTGGGGCGTGCTCCTCGTTTCCCATGACCTCCACATCGTCATGAGCGCCACCGACCGCGTCGTGTGCCTCAATCACCACGTCTGCTGCACCGGTAAACCAGAACAGGTCTCCAACCACCCTGGCTTCATCGAACTCTTCGGCGACCAGGTGGTCAAGTCCCTGGCCCTGTACCAACACCACCACCAATGCGACGA
Source organism: Magnetococcales bacterium (assembly GCA_015232645.1). Taxonomy (GTDB): domain Bacteria; phylum Pseudomonadota; class Magnetococcia; order Magnetococcales; family UBA8363; genus UBA8363. The sequence goes on from JADFZF010000092.1 coordinate 8,872, forward strand.
TCCCGTCGGCCATGTCCATGGCTCCATGAAACCTTCCGCCCCGTCCTCCCCATCCTCATGAGCGACATCCTGCTCCTTTCCTGGTTTGCCGGCGTCGGCATGGCCCTGGTCAGCGGACCCTTGGGCTGCTTCGTCGTCTGGCGCCGCATGGCCTACTTCGGCGATACCATGGCCCACGGCGCTCTCCTGGGCGTCGCCATGGGAATGATGTTCCATATCAATCTGACCCTCGGCGTCGTCCTCGTCAGCAGCCTCATCGCCCTGATTCTCCTGCTCTTGCGCCGACAGCACGCCCTCGGCAGCGATACCCTCCTCGGGATCCTCTCCCACAGCGCCCTCTCCCTGGGACTGGTAGTCCTCGGCTTCATGTCGCAAATTCGCATCGACCTCCTGGGGTACCTCTTCGGTGACATCCTCGCCGTCTCCCCGATCGACATCCTCGGAATCTACCTCGGCGACGCCCTCGTCCTGACCATCCTCGCCAAACTTTGGCATCCCCTGCTGCTCATGACCGTCCACGAAGACATCGCCCGGGCCGAAGGGGTCGCCGTCGATCGCATCCAATTGATCTTCATGCTCCTCATCGCCCTGGTCATCGCCATGACCATGAAAGTCGTCGGCGTACTCCTGGTCACCTCCATGCTGATCATCCCGGCCGCCACCGCCCGCAACCTGGCCCACTCCCCCGAAGCCATGGCCCTCCTCGGCTCGGTCAACGGCATGCTGGCGGTATCGCTGGGCCTCGCCGCCTCCTACCATTGGGATACACCTGCCGGTCCCGCCATCGTCGTCGCCGCCATGACCTTGTTCATCATTAGTCTGCCCGCCTCGCAATGGACCCGATGGAAACAGGCTCCCCGCTCACCAAAATCGTAAATCGAATCCCGATCCATCGTCATCATTCAGATCCCCTCCCCTCACTCTTGAAAATGATCAAGAAAAAAAAGGGGTCTGGGGGATTGCCCCCAGGGTTTTGATTTTGACTTTGCTTTTCACGCGCCCCTTTATCCGAAGCAAGATTCCCGCGT
>JADFZF010000093.1 GCA_015232645.1 Magnetococcales bacterium
ATAATAACGCCGATTGCAATGATTGCAACGGGTAACAACAAACAAAACACTCCCGTTAACGCTCGCCGGGTTCGTGAATAGATATTGAATCCCTTTTTTGCCTCGGAAAAAAACCGACCTCCATCTCCAGGGTGTATGGTCTCCTGATCGCCGAGGAGCAAAATTCCATCGGAGTGGAGGGAACGATCAAACAATTCCATGACCTTCTTTTGAAGAGTCGTATTGAAATAAATCAACAAATTTCGGCACATGATAAGCTGAAACTCGTTGAAAGGCCCATCCACGGCCAAAGAATGCCTGTAAAACAGGATTTTATGCCGCAGAACGGGATGAATGGAAAAAAATCGATCCGATTCCAAGAGGCAATAATCATCGAAAGAGGCATTTCCGCCAGCCTTCAGATAATTTTCCCGCCCGCTTTGCATGCGTTCCAAGGGGTAGAGGCCATTGGCAGCCTGCATGAGGATGAACGGATTAATGTCGGTGGCATAGATCAAACAACGATGAAGCAATCCCGATTCATGCAGAAGCGCGGCCAGAGAATAGACCTCCTCTCCGCTGGAACTGCCGGCGATCCATATTCGGATGTGAGGAAAACTGGCCAGATAGGGGAAAATTTCCTCCTTGAGCAGTCGAAACTGATGGGGCATGCGGAAAAATTCAGTGACATTGATGGACAGGGCGAGAAAAAACTTCTGAAATGCGGAATACGAGGTCAGAATCTCTTTTTGACATTGATAGCTCCCCGACACCCCCAAGTCGTTGCAGACCTGTCCCAGGCGCCGCTTCAGCATGTCGGGTTGATAATCGCCATAATGATGACCATAAACGGCGGCTACCGCAGTAAAAAAAGGGATCAGGTCCGACTGCGCCATCCCCTTGCTGACTGACGCCGCCACCAATGCCGTCATGACCGGCAGTGAAACCGCGCTCGCCCCCGAAACCTCCCTGGCCGTGGCCTCCACCAGGATACCCCCCTCCTGACAGGAGTCATGGCTGAGGGCCATCAGAGTCCCTTGGTGTCTGATGACCGCCTGCGCCCCGGCGATCCCATCCCGCCCGTAACCACATAACATCAGGGCCAATGTTTGCGGACCGTATTCCAAAGCCACCGATTCGAACAAGATGTCGATGGAGGGACGAGCCGCCTTGACCTTTTTGTCCCGAGTCAGATAAAGCAATCCGTGCGCCACGCGCATGTGATGCCCCGGCGGGGCGACGTAAATGGTTCCCGGAACGACGTCGATCATATGATGAGGCATCAGCACGGTGTATTCCGTATGCTGCCGCAACAACCGGTCCAACAGGTTGGGTTTGTCTTCAGCCACATGCTGGACCACAAAAACCACCGCATCACTCGGAGGCAGATGCTTGATCAAATGGATCATCTTGTCCAGACTGCCGGCCGATCCACCTAAAACCAGGGCGCGAAACGAAGGCTCCAGCCCTTTTTCCCCCCCTTGGGCCGGAATCAATCGCACCGAAATTCCAAGCCCGAAAAGATAGGAAAATAGGTGCCGGTTGAAAATATGGACCTCGTTCTTCGGGTCACGTTCGATGGTTTGGTGAATACCAAGGGTCAGGGTGGAGGAAATCCACTGCAGCTCATAAAAATACAACCGTAACGGCAAGGGCCGTGGCTGATGCATGATGGCGAGAATCTGACTTTCCTCCCCATCATTCAACCGATCCCCTTGGACCATCACATGGCAAAATCCATCCTGGTCGCTCAGGGTGATCTTCATCGCCGTTTGCTGCTCCAGGCTTTGACCATATTGATCAGGACATCATAATCCACGGGTTTGGAAATATAATCATCGGCCCCCGCCGCCAGACATTTTTCCCGATCGGTTTTCATCGCCTTGGCAGTCAGGGCAATGATGGGGATCGTTTTCAGTTTGTCGTCGGCGCGAATGGCTTCGATGGACTGGTAACCGTTCATCTCCGGCATCATAATATCCATCAACACCAGATCGATGACCTCACTGCCCAGGACATGCAATGCCTTTTTCCCATTCATGGCCGAAACCACCCGGGCACCGTTACGTTCCAGGGCCGCGGTGATGACGTAAAGATTACGCGGGTCATCATCGGCCACCAAGATGGTTCGACCTGCCAAGGCATTGAGCTGATTCACCGCCGGTTGCCCGGTTTCGCCCAATCCCTGAGGAATTTCACGTAAAAAACGTTCCACATCGGTCAACAGCCGACCGGAAGCCCGTGGGGCCTGCTGGATAATGCTATCGGTAAATGTTCGCACGGCAAGAAGTTGTTCTTCGCTTAACGGCTCATCATTGAGGACGATGCAACGCAATCCGGGATGAATCGCCCGCAAACGGCTGAAAAAGTCGGTACAAATCAACCCCCCGGGAAGATGATAGTCGCAAATGACGACCGCGAACGGGGAATCACCCTGATTTTGCACCGCGGCAAGGGCCGCCTGTGCATCTTCGACCCGCACCACCTGAAGTCCAGCAGCCCCCATGATCCCATCCAGGGACTGATCGTGTTGGTGTTGATCGGGCCCTAAAACAAGCAAAATCCGGGTTGCGGTCGAAGGATTGGGGGCCAAATGGTTAACTACCTGGGCGAGCCGTTCCGCGTCTACTGGTTTTCTTAGAAAACCGATGGCTCCCCCCTCCTTCCAAGGCACGCCTTCCTCCTTGCCGGTAATGATATATACCGGAACCGAATTAAGAACACGATTGGCTTTCAGTTGATTGAGCACCAACATGCCGTTCATGTCGGGTAGCCCCAGGTCCAGGATGATGCCGGACGGCAGATGGCTCAGTGCCAATTCCAACCCCTCGTTGCCTGTCAATGCCACCACCGTCCGGATACCCAGACGACGGTTCAGCTGGATGACCGTTTCACAAAACGTTGGATCATCATCGATCACCAAAACATGGCGTTCTCCTGAGGATAATTGCGCACGGTCATCCGCAACCACAGCTTTGGAGACTTTGGATGGTGCCGTTTGCTTCGAACGTGAAGGAGGTGCCACCTCCTCCCGAACGGTCCCCTTCAGGGGCAGACGGACGGTAAAAGTCGTTCCCTGTCCCTCAACACTCTCCAAGGTGATTTCTCCACCCAACAACCCTACCAGTCGCCTGCTGATGGATAGACCCAACCCCGTACCGCCAAACTCTCTGGAAATGGTACCATCCACCTGCTGAAATTCTTCAAAGATCAACTGGTGTTTGTCGGCGGGAATACCGATGCCGGTATCGGCCACCTGAATCAAAAGCGTGTCGTTCACCCTCTCCTCCGCCAACGCGGTCAGGGATACCCTCCCCTGGCGGGTAAATTTGAAGGCATTGGCCAGCAGATTACGGATGACTTGGGACAACTTGTGACGATCACTGTTCAAATCGCCGCCATAACGATCCTCGACAATGAACTCCACCCCCTTTTCCCGGGCATTGGCTGCGAAAAGGTCCTGAAAATCCGACAACAAATCCGCCACGGCAAAGCGTTCCCATTGAACCTCCACCCGTCCCGCCTCGATTTTGGACAAATCGAGAATATCATTGATCAAGCGTAACAATTCGTTACCCGCATCGTTGATCACCCGAGCTTGCTTGATACTTTCCTCATCCAGGTCATGGTGTTCGTTGGCCGACAGCATCTTCGAAAGGACGATAATGGAGTTGAGTGGGGTCCGCAATTCATGGGACATGTTGGCCAAAAACTCGGATTTGTAACGATTGGACTCTTCCAACATTTTGGCACGATCATCCAACTCCGTCTGCGAACGCATCAGGTCATCATTTTTCACCTTCAGTTCCATCGCCTGCTGCTGCAGCAACTCACGCTGCTGTTCCATCTGGGCATTGGTTTGCTGCAATTCTTCCGCCTGCTGTTGCAACTGTTGCTGTTGTTCCTCCAGCTGGGCATTGGATTGTTGCAGCTCCTCCGTTTGTTGTTGTAACCGCTGTTGTTGTTCCTTGAGGTTGGTATTGGCTCGTACCAGTTCCTCTGCCTGGTCCTGGGCCAGTTTTCTCGCCTCTTCCGCCCTCGCGAACAAAAGGTTGATTCGTTGCCGTTGTATGGCCATGAGCAGGAGAGAGACAACGACATCGGCAGCCCCTTCGAGAAATTCACGCTGTACCGGATCCATCGGTGCCATTCCATTCAGCTCCATGACCCCGAGCAGCTCCCCCTCCCGCAATAACGGATGAACCACCGTATATTGCGCCGGCAGGACCGTGGTACCGGTAGCAATCATAGCCGGATCGGTGTCATCGGGGAGGACGAGAATGATGGTCTTGCGTTCCCTGGCGACCTGTCCGACCGCCCCCTCGCCGACACGAATTCGATTGGCCAGATGTCGCCTTTGGGTGAACCTATAGGATCCCATCAACTCCAGCACCTGGGCTTCGGCATCATATAAATAAAAGACCCCCCGTCCCATTTTCAGGGCATCACCGATCATGGACAGGGCCCGTTCCACCAGCTCCTGAGAAGTCAAATCACCTGTCAATCGTTGTGTAAGCTGGTTGATACCATCCCGAATCCAGTTGCGGCGGCGATTTTCCTCCTCCCCCTGGCGTAACATGATGGTCATGTGGTTCAAGGCTTCCCCCAACCGGTCCTCTTGTGACAGAAGCACCACATCCTGGGACAAGTCTCCTCGGGCGATGGTATTGGCCTGGGCCGCCATGGCACTCAGATTGGATAACAGACGCTCGGTCGAATCCAACATCTGGCGAATTTCATCCTGAAACCGATACGGAAATGTCTCCTGTTCGATCCGTCCCTCGCTCAATGACCGGAGCTGGCGAGTCACAAAATGGAGTGGACGCATCAGGTTACGTACGTAGTAATGCGACACCACAAACACCAAAATCAGAGCGATCAATACCATCCCGACGGCCATCGTCTTGAAATCCTTGAGCGGTCCAAGGACAACGGACTCTGGAATGGCACTGACCAGAATCCAATAGTGCCTCCGATCGGCAGGGCGGGGGAAAATCCGCTTGAAACCAAAAATTTGACCCAGAGATGAGACCGTTCCTTCGCTATTTTTCTCCAAGGCCTCCATGGTTTCGGGGAAAGAATCGCGAAAGTTGGAACCACTCTCCAGCCGATGGTCGACACTCTTGGATGGATCATAATGAAAAAAATAACTTCCATCGAGGTCTATAAGATAGAATTCTTTCTTCTCTCCCTGTCCATTCGCTTCCCGAATATATTGGAAAATTGATTCACCAAACAAATCAAGAACCAATACTCCATATTTCACCTTATTGTCCCCGACCACCGGGCTCGTAAGAGTGACCACCGGAATCGACGGGACTTCAACACGGCCCTGATCCCGACTCAAAACCACGGAGGTGACCGCATGCTCAAACCGATCCAGCGGCCAGGCCATCTTGAAAAAGGGCTCATCCCTTTCATCCCGCTGTTGATGAGATGGCCTGTAGACAACCTGGCGCGTGACCGGATCGCGACGAATGGAAATAATCTCCTGACCATCGGCCCCTAAAAAACGGACCCGGTAGAGATAATCATAGCTGCGCATCAAATCCTGCCAGGTATCCAGAACAGAAGAGTGCCATTCATTGTATTTCTTTTGATCGTGCATATCCGACCAATACATCTGACGGAGCAGACTGACATGATTGGCAAAAAAATTCAGATTGCTGTGCGTCAGAAGCAGAAAATCACTAATTTTTTGGCTGGTTTGATAGACATCCCCTTCCACCGCCATGGCGGCTCGGCTGCGAAAGGCATCGGCGGCACTGCTGTAACCATAGTACCAGGTCACCCCCAGGGATGGTACGGTGACCAAATAAAAAAGCAACAAAAACCTTATTTTCAGACTCAAGCGTCGATACAGGGGAAGGGGGGCCTGAACAATCGGATTGCTCACAATTGGGCTCCTCTCTGCAAGGATTGAATCAGACGCAAGCGGTTGGTCGCATAACCCAGTAGCTGGTTGACATCGCTTGGTGATTTATCGCGATTGTTTCTCGATGGCGGTGTCAGTTCGTCCTCAAGGCCCAGAAAGGCCTTGACGGTCTGCAACTCAGCCAGAATCAGGATGACTACATTGAAAACGTCCTCCGGTTCAACAGCCGTTGTTTTACGGAATGGACCGAAATCGACCCTGGCAATAGAGGCCAGCTGCTGCAAACGCTGCACTTCCGCCAATAGGGCGAAGGCGGAAATCAAGGAATCGCTCGGGGTGGCATCGGGTTTGGGCGCCGGTGGAAAGGCAACGTCCTGAATCTTCAGATGATCCAGCAACAGGCCGACATCCTCGTTCAACCTTTTGACCTCGGTGAAGGCATCATTGGCGGTGAATTTGTCCTGGTTCAACATATCCATCTGCGCGGAAACAAAAAGTAGTTTATTCACCACATCCGCCGGTTTCTTGTCCGCTTCCACCTCCTGAGGGGGGATCTCCCGGGTGATCTTCAGCCTCCTTTTAACCAATCTGAGTTCCGTGAGTATCCGCTGCGTTTGTTCATAAACGGCTGACGGTTCCAGTTCCAATACCGGGTTCAGGTTGTTCGGAGTCAGGAAGGGGAGGCCCATCTGCCGGCGGAATATGTTGACCTTGACCAGAATCAGATAACCGATTTGCCAAGAGTGCCGGGGCAAAAATTTCGTCCGCGTCTGGGTGACGGGTTTGACCGCGGTTATCCCCAGATGCTCCCTGATCAGTTCGACCTCTTTCTCAATTCGTACCGCCTCGGCAAACACATCCGAGGGGGTGGTCTCAGCCGCAACGGGTTTCGTCAACGCCAGCCCAATGAGTCCACTCAGAACCAGAGCACCTACAAACAGGAAAGGTCCATGTAATGAGTAAACGGAATATCGCGAATGGTAACCTTGAACCAAGTCACGGTTCGAATCGACCCCCACACGAGCCATCGGTTTGATCTCCTGACCTGTTTGGTGTGCATATTGAATCTAGCCCAGAAGGTTTCTCCCTCTCACCGATCGGGATTGGCCTGATGATGGCTGGCTCCGTCCAGCTTTCAGCCCTTTTCTAAGATGGACCTGGCAAATAGTTCGTTCCTGGCCATCAAACTGAAATTTAACCAGGCAGCACTTGTCAGACTAGCACAATCCACTCATTCGAAACCAATGGAATGTCGCGGGAAGTCACGGACAAGTCACCTCTTCCAGTCCCCGCACATCCATTTTAACATTGACGCCAGAGGCCATTCCGCAACAAAGTGCCACCGTCGACGACGCATGTCGGTGATGCCTCCATTCGACCAAACCCGGCTTCCCAACCCATGAGAAAGCGGCCCATGCCACCTCTCTTCCAGACCATCGCCCTGTTGATGCTGTCCAATGTATTCATGACCTTCGCCTGGTATGCCCACTTGAAACACTTGGACCATCGTGCCTGGTATGTCGCCGCCCTCGCCAGTTGGGGGATCGCCCTGTTTGAATATCTGCTCCAGGTTCCAGCCAATCGTATCGGATTCGGACCCCTCTCCCTACCCCAGTTGAAAATTTTGCAGGAAGTCATTACCCTGACCGTATTCGTCCCTTTCTCGGTCTACTACATGGGAAATCCGGTCAAATTGGATTTCCTTTGGGCGGCGCTCTGCCTCATGGGAGCGGTGTATTTCATTTTCAGATCATGATATACAGCCATTACCTTCGGCGGGGTCGCGACCAATCTTGACGGCGGCACGGAGCGAGGGGGGATACTGAAGTGAAGGGATGGAATTTGCCATCGTAACGATTCATCAAGATCGAGGCCTGCCTTATGCTTCCAATTCTGCTCCCAGTCGGTGTCTTTTCCGCGGTGGGATACCTCCTTGGCCAGAGGGCTGCGAAAAAAACGGCCAAGGGGGAGGAACCGATCGGTCCCAAGGAAATACGGGTGGAAATCATCCGCGACCACGTTTTCAGCGATGAATCCCTGATCTTGGCCACCGAGGACGTTCCTCTGGATAATCGCTTCGGCGACCGGGTTTTGACCAGTGACAACGAATTTCAACGGACGGCGACGGTCGCGCTAGATATTGACCGCAGTACGGAAGTCAACAGTTCGTTGCGAAGCGGATTCGGCAAAATCTTTTCCAGCGAAATCGCGGGAGAGCTGTCCCGATCCCTGGGAGTGAAGATCGGCAGCCAGATCAGCCGCCGGGTTCGGCTCAATTTTTCCGTTTCTCCTCACAAAAAAGTTCTTTATCGAGTCATCTGGAAACAAGAATCCAGGCGGGGCGAGTTTGAGGTCCTGGTCAACGGCAAGCGACGATTTCGCGTCCCCTACCTGATCACCTACGGCCTGTCCCACTCGGTGGAGAGTATCGAGGATATGGACGTGTACCACCCAGCCACCACCAGCGCACCTGAAACCCGGGAATCAGGTCAGGAGGGATGAAAATCGGTGAATGGCGGCATCTCCCAATAACCGATATTCGATGACGCTGAGCAGGTAGATGATTTCCTGGCTGAGTTTCAGCACCTCGGCATAGGCCTGGTCGGCATGTTGATCCCGGTGGCGCCGAAGATTGTTCAATATTTCCTCGGCACGCCCATGGAAGCCCTGGTGGGCCTGGTCGCACGCCGCCAGTTCCTGAATGTGACCAAACCTGACACGCCCCGTACCATGGATCCATACCCCCAGCGGGCACAACTCCGCCGGCTCCAATGAGATGCGCCGGCCACGGTTTTTGAACGTCTCCGGCAAATGGTTGGCCCAACTCAGATGGACCAGACGGGCATGATTGACTTCGAGAATTTGCCTTTTCTCATTTGCCAACGTCTCGGAATGACGAAATATTCCGAGGAATAACCGTCCCAATGACCTGCTCGGGACGCGGAAGGTCGCATGGTGGCCGTAATGTTCCAGTTCCGCTTGGGTTAGCATGGTAACAATCTGCCGGCTCGCCTGCCGCAGCTGCGACAAATTGTCGCCCATGGCCGCACTCATGGACGAAGGGGTCTCCTGCCCCATCACCGCATGGGTACCAATCCATTCTCCCGCCTGATGGAATTGCCGATGCCATTCCATGAGACCAGTAAAAAGGCTTCGATTTTCGATTTGGCGATGCCCACGGCTGTGCAACCAAATGCCTAGTTCACAGTCCTGATAGTGCGGCATGTGGACGTTACTTTTCAAGCCGCCTGCCGCCTCCTCCAGTTCCAATTCCCAACGTAAATGGCTGATTCGCGCAAGATTGACATCCAAACGGACATTCATGGTCGGGTCCCCAAGCATATTCGAAATGACATGCAATGCTATTCAGAAAAATGATAATTACATATTAAAGAATAATCATGCAAGTCGAATCGTCCGCTTCCGTGGCATTTTCCGCTCTGGGGATAATGAATGACGTCGATGGACCGTTCCTTTGCCTGACGTTGGGTCGATTTTCAGATGGCGGTTGGGATGGCCCCACTCTTCCCCGACTCATCGGCCGTGTGTCTCAGGGAAAGACGGAACGATTACTGGAAGGGAACCATCGACACCAAAGACGATTCCTGGAAGAAAATCTTGAATTTCGTAGCTTAATTCTACCTTGTCACATTCATTAATTGGAATGGATGGCTAATTATTTATTGATATATAAAAATATTGAAA
>JADFZF010000094.1:0-3429 GCA_015232645.1 Magnetococcales bacterium
ACCCCCTGAAAACTAAATTCCCATTTTCGTTAGACTACCCTCCCTTGGCTGAAGGTGAGCCAATTCAAATGCTTCAGGTCCGCACCACCCCAAGGGCTGAAACCCCATGGACCGCTATTGGAGCAGACGCAGGGCGAGCTGAGGTTGTTGGTTGGCCTGGGCCAAAATCGCCGTTCCCGCCTGTTGCAGGATGGAACTGCGCGTCAAGTTGGCCGTCTCCGCGGCAATATCGGCATCGGTGATACGGGAACGGGCCGCAGTGGTGTTTTCAGAAATGCCATTCAAACTGTTGATGACCGCTGAAAAACGATTTTGATAGGCACCCAGGCTCGCACGAATGTCGGAAACGGAATCCAACGCTTTGTCGATGACTCCGATCAGGCTGTTGGCCATGGATTGCAGTTTTGCGTTGGTCTGACCGGCACTGTACAGTCTGGCCTGGGTCGAGTTGACCCCCAGTTTGACGACGCTGGTATTCAGAATCGACATGGTGATGGTTTGTGCCCCATCCGCCCCGACCTGAAACTTCTTGGTGAGAAAACTGCCGTTAAGAACCGCCTGTTTGTTAAATTTGGTCTGCGTCGCAATTCTTTGTATCTCGTAGACCATCTGATTGATTTCTTTTTGCATGTCGCTACGGTCGGTGGAGTACGAAATATCATTGGCTCCCTGCACCGCCAGTTCGCGAATCCGCTGCAAGGCGTTGGTGGTCTCGTTCAGGGCACCCTCAGCCACCTGCACCACCGAGATGGCATCATTGGTATTACGAATAGCCTGATTAACCCCACGTACCTGGGCGGTCATTCGCGTGCTGATGGACATCCCTGCCGCATCGTCCGCGGAACGATTGATACGCAACCCCGAAGACAATCTTTCGTAAGTTTTGCCGAGGGCACTTGTGGATTGCGCCAAGGTCCGTTGCGCAAACATGGAAGAGATGTTGGTATTGATCATTAAAGCCATGGTCAGACTCCTTACCCGGGAATAATTCCCATTGATAAATCCTTCCCTGGAAAACAAGGCCGTTCATTTTAACGCGAGCCGGCCTCATACCCTCGAAAGTTCACGGAAATCGCAAACGTTTGCTACCATTATTGTTGCAACAAGCGCAGGGCAATCTGAGGTTGTTGATTGGCCTGGGCCAAAATCGCCGTTCCCGCCTGTTGCAAGATGGAGTTTCTGGTCAAATTGGCCGTCTCCGCAGCAATATCGGCATCCATAATGCGCGACCGGGCCGCTGTGGTATTTTCCACGATACCATTCAGGTTATTGATCACCGCTTCGAAACGATTTTGATAGGCACCGAGACGGGCGCGGATGTCGGAAACCGAATCCAAGGCGCTGTCAATGCGACCGATGGCCAAGTTGGCCGAACCTTGAGTGCTAACATTGATGGTCGCACCGGCGGCCACGCTCATCATCGAAAGAGTCGTCGCTTTGCGGATGGACATTTGAATCGTCTGGCCACCATCAGCGCCGACCTGGAATTTCTTTCCCGTGGCATAGGTGCCGCTTAGCAAATTAACCTTGTTGAAATTGGTGGTGTTGGCAATCCGGTCGATCTCGGAAAGCAATTGATTGATTTCCCGCTGCACATCACGGCGATCGGTCGAGGTCATCGTGTCATTGGCCGCCTGGACCGATAGCTCCCGGATCCGCTGCAAGGCGCTGGTGGTTTCATTCAATGCCCCTTCCGCCACCTGAATCAACGAAATGGCGTCATTGGCGTTGCGGACCGCTTGGGTTACCCCACGAACCTGAGCCGTCATCCGGGTCGAAATCGACAAACCCGCCGCATCGTCCGCCGAACGGTTGATGCGTAATCCGGACGACAATCTTTCGAAAGTTTTTCCAAGGGCATTGGTCGACTTCGTCAGTTGCCGTTGGGCATTGATGGAAGAGATGTTGGTGTTGATTGCGAGTGCCATCGTATTCTCCATAGGCTTGTAATCTTGTGATTACTGTTTTTAGTCCCTTCCCTGGGTCGAGAACCGTTCATTATAAAGGGTCGGTCCAAACCCTTGAGAGCCATATGCTCTAAGACAACAGTTTCAGAGCGATGGCCGGTTGTTGGTTGGCCTGAGCCAAGACCGCGGTTCCGGCTTGCTGCAAGATGGAATTTTTGGTCAGATTGGCCGTTTCCGCGGCGATATCGGCATCCAGAATGCGTGACCGTGCCGCCGATGTGTTTTCCACCATACTGCTTAGATTGGCGATCACCGCTTCAAAACGATTCTGATAAGCCCCCAAGCGCGCACGAATGTCGGAAACCGAATCCAAAGCGCTATCAATACGTCCGATGGCCTTGTTGGCGGATGCCTGGGTACTGACGTTGATGGTCGCACCAGCGACCACGCTCATCATTGAAAGAGTCGTCGCCTTTCTGATGGACATTTGAATCGTCTGGCCACCATCGGCACCGACCTGAAATTTCTTTCCCGTAGCATATGCACCGCTCAGCAGGCCGACCTTGTTGAAGGTGGTGGTATTGGCAATCCGGTCGATCTCGGATAGCAGTTGATTGATCTCCAGTTGCACATCCCGACGATCCGTTGATGTCATCGTGTCATTGGCCGACTGGACCGATAACTCTCGGATCCGTTGCAGGGCACTGGTGGTTTCATTCAGCGCCGCTTCCGCCACCTGAATCAGCGAAATGGCATCGTTACCGTTGCGTATGGCCTGGGAAATGCCACGAACCTGAGCCGTCATCCGGGTGGAAATCGACAGGCCTGCCGAATCATCGGCAGAACGGTTGATACGTAATCCGGACGATAACCTTTCAAACGTTTTTCCAAGTGTGTTGGTGGATTGGGTAAGTTGCCGTTGGGCGTTCAGAGACGCCAAGTTGCTGGTGATTGAGAGTGCCATGGTCGATACTCCATTCCTTGTAGAATCACATGATTCTATTTCTTGTTGCCTTCCCTGGACTATTGAACCTATCTTATTAACGAGGGCAGGCTCGTCCCTTCACAGATTGACCGTTCTACTGTAACAACTTCAGGGCAATCGCAGGTTGTTGGTTGGCCTGAGCCAAAACCGCCGTTCCAGCTTGCTGCAGGATGGAGTTTTTGGTCAGGTTGGCCGTTTCCATCGCAATATCGGCATCCAGAATGCGCGACCGGGCGGCATTGGTGTTTTCAACAACGTTGCTCAGGTTGGCGATCACCGCCTCAAACCGATTTTGATAGGCCCCCAGTGCGGCACGAATATCTGAAACCGAATCCAAGGCCTTGTCCACAACGCCAATCAAGGAGTTGGCCATCACCTGGAGACTGGTGGTCGTAGCCGCCGCTTTGTACAAAAGCGCATTCGTGGAATTCATCCCCAACTTGGTTACGCTGGCTCCCAGAATCGACATGGTGATGGTCTGACCGCCGTTCTCACCCACCTGAAATTTTTTCGTGATATAAGAACCATTCAAAACCT
>JADFZF010000094.1:3528-9446 GCA_015232645.1 Magnetococcales bacterium
CAAGGCATTGGTGGATTTCGTCAGCTGCCGTTGAGCGTTGAGGGCGGACATGTTGGTGTTGATTGCAAGGGCCATTGTTGCTTCTCCTTCAGTCTGGAATCATCCGATTCCGATGAATACTTCCTTCCATGGATCTCTAAACCATTCGCTTTAACGAGGGTTGGTTCAGCCCCTCTTCGCTGAAAGCCCTATTGCAACAACTTCAAGGCCATCGCAGGTTGTTGGTTGGCTTGCGCCAAAACCGCGGTTCCAGCCTGCTGCAGGATCGAATTCTTGGTCAGGTTGGCCGTTTCCATCGCGATGTCGGCGTCAAGGATGCGCGACCGAGCGGCGTTGGTGTTTTCCACGACGTTGCTCAAGTTGGCAATAACCGCCTCGAACCGATTTTGATAAGCCCCCAGGCTGGCGCGAATATCCGACACCGAATCCAACGCCGAGTCGATCTTGCCGATCAAACGGTTGGCCAGAGACTGCAGCTTGTTGGCGGCGTAGGCGACTCCACCCGGGGCACTGTATAGCTTGATGCTGGTGGAGTTGACCCCCAGCTTCATCACGCTGGCACCCAAAATCGACATGGTGATGGTCTGACCGCCGTTCTCACCCACCTGAAATTTTTTCGTGATATAAGAACCATTCAAAACCTTTTGGTTGTTGAATTGGGTTTGGGTGGCGATCCGTTGAATCTCATAGACCATCTGGTTGATTTCTTGTTGAATGTTGTTACGATCCGCTGAACTGTTGGTATCGTTGGCCGCCTGAACCGCCAATTCCCGGATGCGTTGCAAGGCATTGGTCGTTTCATTCAAGGCCCCTTCCGCCACCTGGGTGACGGAAATGGCATCGTTGGTATTGCGAATGGCCTGATTTTGTCCCCGAATCTGCGCCGTCATCCTTGTGGTGATCGACAAACCCGCCGCATCATCCCCGGCGCGATTGATACGCAATCCCGACGACAGTCTCTCAAAGGTCTTACCCAAGGCATTGGTGGATTTCGTCAGCTGCCGTTGAGCGTTGAGGGCGGACATGTTGGTGTTGATTGCAAGGGCCATTGTCATTCTCCATGTATGCGGCTTCGGTTGTTTGTGCCGCGTCTGTCATTTCCATCCCTGGATAGGCGTAGACCGTTCAATATTTCGGGGTCGGTCCATCCCCTGTTCCCGCGAACTAGCTAAGCAGCTGCATCGCGATCTGAGCCTGCTGATTCGCTTGCGCCATAATGCCGATCCCTGAGTGATCTACAATCGCATTGCGCGTCAGCTTGGCAGTCTCTTCGGCCATGTCGGCATCGCATATCCGCGACTGGGCCAGTTGGGTGTTTGCTTCCATCCGACTCAAGTGGTTGATGATCGTTTTAAAACGGCTTTGATATATCCCCAGGTCGGTACGAATATCGGAGATGGAATCCAGGGCGGTATCGACTCGGGCAATCAGGCCGGCGGCCATCGATTGCATTTGCTCGATCGTCCCCGACCGGCTGTAAATCCGCGCCTGGGTCGAGTTCAACCCCAAAGCCCCGACACTGGCTGCGTTGATCGTCACGACCAACGTTTGATTGCCCTCCACTCCGACCTGAAACTTCCTCTTGGCAAACGATCCATTCACCACTTTCTGATCATTGAATTTGGTTTGCAGCGAGATCCTTTGTATTTCACCAACCATCCGATTGATTTCTCTCTGCAGATCGGCGCCGGCCACGACAATCGAATCATTCGTTCTTCCCTGAAGGGCCAAATCACGGATCTTCCGCAGTGCGTTCAGGGTTTCAACCAGCGCATCATCCGCCACCTGAACCGATGAAATCGCGTCATTGGTATTGCGAATCGCCCCATTGGTATCTCGTAATTGCGTTGTCATCCCCGCCGCCAGCGACAATCCGACAAAATCATCCGTCTGACGTTGAATGTTCAATCCCGATGGCAGCCGATCGAACAACCTCCCTAACTTCTTCGTGGACCGCGAAAAATTGCGTCCTGTATTGTATGACCCATCATTGGTATGGACGATTAGGGCCATGGGATTCCTCCTTGAGATGAATCATATCGTATGATCGCGACCTTCCGTGGCCTGTGTGGGTCCTTTTTTTTCTGGTTGACCCGAACCTGGATAATGGCGATTTTCCACGACCCCGAGGACTTCTGCCCGGGAGCCAACTCCATCTTATTCCATAAATATCCTGATCAACTATAAAATTTCCATATATCAATGATCAGACAACTTCACATCCCTGTTAACGAAAAAACAATTGAACTCAAGTTTGGAGCGACCGACAGAACATTGTTGTGGATTTTGATTCCCGACCCAAACGCCTATTGGATTGGATAGAAATCGTGATGGTTAAATCATTGGACCCGGTCCGCTGGCTGCAAGCCTGGACAAGACAGGTTTCCGGGTTGGTCTTTGAAACAGCCGACCTTTGAGGAAAGAACTGATAAACATTGAGGTAACCTCCTGATAACGGAATTCATTCCGTTTCATTACCCGTCCGTGGATGGAGGTGGGTTGTTCATTCAAGTTCGGGCCAACCCTAGCCCGTATTTCCTTCTTGAGAAGCTCTGGAGGTGTGCTCCAGGCTTCGGGCGTGGCATCCTGCCGCGCTATCATCACCCCGTTACATGGGCGATGTCCCTTGTTATATACTCTTATCGGTGGTGCGATAGACTTCCTTGAGACTTTTTTTCACCCACCGATTCGATTTGGGAGGCAAGCCTCGCCGTTAGTGGCGTTTGCCGGCTTGCAGTATTCTTATCGGATGTTTCGTTCCCGTCTTGAAGACTTTTTCGGTGCGGGATCCTGTTTTTCCGCAACCAGCTACGGCGATTCGCCCCGACGCCGTTTGTCGGCGATGGGCATTCCCAGTTCATCGGCCAGTTTGCCTGCCGACACGACGTCCATTTTATTCAAAATTTTGGCCACCACTTTCTCCGGCATCGCCTTGAGGACTTTGACAGCGGTTTCCTGGTCCAAAGCTTTCAGCCCCTCGGCAGCGATCCCCGGTTTCATGCTGGCATAGATCTTACCCAGCCGGGTAATATTGCCATCATCCGATTGTTTTTCGCGTTCCAGGTCGCTTTTGATGACATCGCGCAATTTTTCCAAGGCTTCGATACGGGTGGCCAGTTTTTCTTCAAGGCGTTTGAGATCCTGTTCGCGGATATCCAGTTTCTTGGCCTGTTCATCCAGTTGAACGCGACGTTTTTCAAGAGATTCCAGGAGGTGCAACGGGTCTTGCACCACCTTGGCATCGTCTGCGGCCCAGCCCCGGGGGCCGACGTGACTCCAAACCACCAATCCTGAGAGTAGTCCTATTATGAGCCATCGGCTCCTGCCACGTTGGATCAAGGATCCCTCCTGTGTGCCCTGCCTATGATCAAGAAACCGGATGCGACGCCCCCAGGACACCTACCATGTCCAATTCTTTGCCTTCCTTGCGTCGTCCTTCCATTGCCCTCACCTTGGCATCCTTCTCTGCCAATTTTTCTGCCTGTTGCAACATGACTCTGGCGCCATGCCAGACTTGACGCGCATTTTCCGCCTCGACCTGCAACCTCGAATGACGTTCCACCAGCCGTTGGTGACGGACGGCCTGGCCGCGGAAGAAATCCTCATACACGATGGGAGGAATGGCACGGCCCGATATCAGGTTTGCCTTGGCTTCAATTTTTTCCGCCTCCGTTTCTCGGTCCAGCGCTGCCATTTCTTCCTGATTTTTTCGGATACGGCCCAGGACCCTGGCCAAGGCATTGGCGGCGGCCTCCTCACGAATTTTACGCAATTCCACCAGTCGCCCAAAACGGTTCATGGTTGCCTTTCTCCGTTGGCATTACAGCCATGACCGACGAAAAGATAGCGCCATTTCATGATTAATGCTCGCAAAAAAAAACGTCATGGGTGAAAATGACCACTGCTTATGGCCATTGAAACCATTGCCAACCGTCGTACTGGAGCGTCATGGGTCGCCACCAATATAGTATCCGCAATAACCATGCCAACGTAATAAAAATGCCTCTCTATCGGGTCCAATAGCAACGCTATAACACTGGCAAACCAGATCCCTGACCTGAAAGAGCTCTGGAATTGCCCTCCCCGACGCAGAATGCTCAAATCGTTCATCTGCGTCATTCATAAGGTGCTTCCAGTGGTTACAATCACTCCACATTTCCGCATCTCCATACGTTTATTCATGGGCCTCCTGATGCTGATGGGTTCCCTTGCCACCATCGGCGTCAAGATTGACACCCATGCCGGCCAACGTGAAAAAAAAGAGCCTGCCATCGTGCTTCTGGATAGTCCGGAAATCACCGATCTCCTGGAAACCCTGGGCAAACCGTTGGTCAAGGCCGCCGGCCTTCCTGAGAGTTCCATCCAATTTCACGTCATCCTTGACGACCAGATCAATGCCATGGCTCTGCCCAACGGCCATCTGGTGTTCAACAGCGGTTTGGTTCAGGCTTGCCAGTCATCTGGAGAGTTGGCCAGCGTCATGGCCCACGAAACGGCGCATCTGGCTGCCGGGCATCATATGCGCATCCAAAGCGAAATGCGTTCCGCTTCCATTCAGGCCATGCTGACCGCCGTTGCTAGTTTGGCCGCCGGGGCCGTCTCCAAAAACAACAGCATTGCCGAGGCAGGTATGGTCGGTGGCCCCGCCGCGGCGCAATCAATGCTGTTGGATTCCATGCGCGAAAAGGAAAGCCAGGCGGATCGCCTGGGAATACGTTATCTAGCTTCTGCCGGCTACCAACCTGAAAACATGGTCATTTTCCTCAAACGCCTGCTGGAGGAACAACGTAAGGCCAGCATCCCTGCTCCCTACCTGTTATCCCACCCTTTGAGCGTCGAACGGGTCCTGGATGCAGAACGCACCGCGGCCACAATTCCGGCGGTCTCGGGAGGGCATCCAAACGTTGATCCCATGAGGTTAAAACGGGTTCAGGCGGTCCTCCTGGCCAGCACCGAATCCGATCCTGGCAAGGCCGAAGACACTTTCAACTACCGCCTGAAACTTGACCCCAAGGATTTTTCCTCTCAATATGGCTTGGCCATTGTCCATCGTTATGCTGGAGAGTATCAAAAGGCCAAAATCATCCTCGACAAGCTAGCCGCGAATCACCCCAAGGATCCCTATCTGTTGCGGGAACAAGGGCTATTGTTGCTCGAATCTGGACAACCGGGGGCGGCAGAAATGTTATTCACCCAGGCTTTGGCCTTGAAACCCGACAACCCCGATTTGCGCTATCGTTTGTCCATTAGCTTGAGCGACGCCGGCAGGTTGACCGAGGCGGATCGCCTGCTACGCAGGCTCACCGTGGAACATCCCGACGTCCCCATCTATCATTATCAGCTCGGCATCATAGAAGGTCAGCGCCAACGTTTAGGTCATGCACACTTGTCCATGGCCCGGTATTATGCCTTGCTCCTGGACGAAAAAATGGCCGTCTACCACTTTACCGAAGCCGCAAGTCGCTTTGCCAAATCTGATCGGGAACGCGATATTGCCCTGGCCGAACTGAAACGCTTCAAGGATGAATTGAGAAAAAGTCGCCCGCAATAGTCCTGGAAACTCATTAAAGAAATGCCTTATTGGCCAAATAGTGCTAGGATGTCCCTTATGATCGGCAGGGTCAGCTGATATTGCCGGAGGGAATGGGTCAATCATGACCCAGGCCAAATGCCAACCTATCCTTGAAATATCAAATGGCCAGAAATCTGGCGCCACCATAGAACTGGCCCGCGTGGCGGAACAGGCAGACGCAACGGACTTAAAATCCGTTGGCCGCAAGGCCGTACCGGTTCGACCCCGGTCGCGGGCACCAGACAAAACAAAGACTTAATGGCTACCTCCTAGGGCGTGTTGACATTCGATAATTTGATCCATCATTATCTCTCTCCTGGAGGTGACCAATGGATCGATTTTTGTT
>JADFZF010000095.1 GCA_015232645.1 Magnetococcales bacterium
TTTGAATGCGCCATCGGGAAAAAATGCGCTCAGATGCCCCTTGAAAATCAGGCGGTCAAACGTGCCAATAACGCCAGCGATTGCCTTTTTGTGAAGATCAAGGGAAATGTCCAATATCGCCTCCATGCCTGTCGCGGTGGTTCGCCTGAAACAAGGCGGGAGATTTTGTCTCCGCATGTCAAATCCGGTCAGGCAGGAGGCGACACTTTTGGTTGCGGCCAGTTGGCCGCGCTATGGAAAGTCAAGGAGTGAACGGATGCCAGTCCATTTCCCGCTGAACCAGAACAATTGAAGGCTGGGCCGGTCTCACCCGCGGCGGGTATTTTCCGGAGTGATGTGAAGGTAAAGCGATCCTGGAAACAGGAAGAGGAATTCAAATCTGCCGAGTTTGATCCGGTCGCCATCGGCAAGATCCTTTCCCAGGGGGGACAGGGGTTTGTCATTGACCGAGGTCCCGTTGGTGGAACCGACGTCGGCAAGATGGTATTGTCCGGGTCCTAGGAAGGTGATGGTGGCGTGGACGTTGGATACCGATCCCTCGGGCATGATGATCTGATTGCTTTCGGCACGACCGATGGTGATGGGTGGCGGTACGGAGGAGTCGATTTCAGGCGGGACCAGAGGATAGACGGCCCGTTCCAACAGCTTGAGATGTTTGGCGGCAGGTCCCATAGTCAGATCGGGCAGGAAAGCCAGCGTACTGTCGGGATCCTCGCTGGAACGGTCCAGGGAATAGCCGCGAAACAACCCCGATCCGACCAGACTGGGGTTGGTGACGAGTTGCACGAACATTTTTTGCCCATGACGAATGGCGTAGTTTTTCAGGGCATCGTGATCCGCCTTGCCCAGGGAATCCAGGAAACGTTCAATACGAATTCTCAACTCCATCCCCTTGAGGCGACAATACAGGGCACTGGGGCTGAGAAAGATGAATTCATACCGCCCCAGGGTCAGCCGATCCTCGTCATGGAGAAAAACTTCCGTATTTTTGTAATATTTGCCGTTGAGAAGAGTCGGATTGGTGCTGGCGATGCCCCGCAGCAGATAGCGGTTGGCGGCAGTACGGCGAATTTGGGCCTGGGTTTTGGCGACAGTGTAATCCGGAACGACGAAATCATTGTTTTCGCTCCGTCCCAGGGAAAAGGAATCGGTCTCACCGATGGCATTTCGTTTGATGAAAGGATAGATCAGATGCATCAGGGGAGGTCGCATGACGACCGGGCGCATCCCCGTGGACGGGGCGGCGGGAAGGAACAGAGTGGCATCGCCCGACCTCGGGCCCAAATCTCCCATCAGAACTTCACTACCCATGAGAACCGGCATCTGGAGCCGACGGATGAAATCCTGTTCGTTATGGGTATCGGCGAATATTTCCAAGGTTTGCAGATCCAGGCGCCCGGATTTTTGAAGAAACTGTTGTATGGCGGGGCTATCCTGGGGCATGATTGCGAATACAGGTGGCATGGTGGGGGCATATCGCCATCCAGCCATGATGCTACAAACCGGCTAAATTGTCAAAATACGAACCTTTCATATGTTTTATGCCAGCCATTGATGGCAAGAAACCAACGATAAAGGGGATGATCGATGCTTGAAAGCTATCGAAATCATGTGGGCGAACGGAAAAAATTGGGCATACCGCCGTTACCCTTGTCGATGGAACAAACGGAAGCTGTGACGCGAATGCTGCTCTCCCCTCCCTCCGGAGAGGCCCTTTTTTTGAAGGAACTGTTGGTCAACCAGATCCCCCCAGGGGTGGATGAGGCCTCACGAGTCAAGGCGGAATTTTTGACCCGCCTGGCCAAAGGTGAGGCGACCTGCCCCGTAATCGATCGCCAGGAGGCGGTCCATCTCCTGGGGACGATGATCGGCGGTTTCAATGTCCAGCCCCTCATCGACCTTCTGGAGGACGCGGAACTCGCACCACACGCCGTGGCCGCCCTTTCGAATACCCTGATGATCTATGACGCATTCGATCGGGTGGTCCAACGGGCCAAAAGCAATCGCTTTGCGGAAAATGTGTTGCACAACTGGGCCGAAGGAACCTGGTTCACCTCCAGACCGGAGATGCCGGAAATGGTGACGGTCCGAGTGTTCAAAGTCGAAGGGGAAATCAACACCGACGACTTTTCCCCGGCCTCGGAGGCCTGGAGCCGCCCCGATATTCCACTGCATGCCCAAAGCATGTTGATCAATCGCGCTCCCGGAGCCTTGGAGGTCTTGAAAAGGTTGTGTGAACAGGGACCACCCGTCGCCTTTGTCGGCGATGTGGTGGGAACCGGATCGTCGCGCAAATCGGCGGTCAATTCGTTGCTGTGGTTTGTGGGACGGGATATCCCCCACGTTCCCGCCAAACGGACCGGGGGAGTGGTTCTCGGAGGCACCATCGCCCCCATTTTTTTCAACACGGCGCAGGATTCCGGCATGCTGCCGATCCAATGCGACGTTCGCCCCCTATCCACCGGGGAGATCATCACCATCCATACCCGGGCCGGTTTCATCAGCAAGGATGGCGTCGAAGTCACTCGATTCAACCTCCAACCCAATACTCTGGCCGATGAAGTCCGGGCGGGGGGACGGGTCAATCTGATCGTCGGGCGCAAATTGACTCAGGCGGCGCGGCAGGTCCTGGGATGGCCGGCGACCCACTTGTTCGTCCTACCGGATGTTCCCCCCGATTTGGGCAAGGGCTATTCCCAGGCCCAAAAAATGGTCGGACGGGCGGTAGGCCGACCCGGAGTCCATCCGGGTGAATATTGCGAGCCCAAAATGACGACCGTGGGCTCCCAGGATACCACCGGACCCATGACCCGCGACGAAATCAAGGAATTGGCCTGCCTTGGATTTTCCGCCGACCTGGTCATGCAGTCCTTTTGTCACACCGCCGCCTATCCGCGGGCGGTGGATATCAAAACCCACGAAACCCTTCCCGATTTCATTGCCGAGCGCGGAGGTATCGCCCTGGCCCCCGGGGATGGGGTGATCCATTCGTGGCTGAATCGCATGTGCCTGCCCGACACCGTCGGCACCGGAGGGGATTCTCATACCCGTTTTCCCATTGGCATCTCCTTTCCGGCAGGATCGGGTCTGGTCGCTTTCGCCGCCGCCACCGGGGCCATGCCCTTGGTGATGCCCGAATCGGTGTTGGTTCGTTTCAAAGGATCGATGCAACCGGGTGTGACCTTGCGGGATCTGGTCAATGCCATCCCCTGGACCGCCATGCAACGGGGGCGTCTGACCGTGGCCAAGGCAGGAAAAATCAACATGTTTGCCGGGGCCATCCTTGAAATAGAGGGATTGCCCGATCTCAAGGTGGAACAGGCCTTTGAACTGGCGGATGCCTCGGCGGAACGTTCCGCTGCCGCCTGTACCGTCCTCTTGCACAAGGAACCGGTGATGGAATATCTCCATTCCAACATCACCCTGTTGACCAATATGCTGAATCGGGGGTATCGTTCAGCAACGGCGATTCGGCGACGCATCGCCGCCATGGAGGCGTGGTTGGCCCAGCCGGAACTCTTGACCCCGGACGCCAATGCCCAATACCGGGAAATCCTGGAAATCGATCTGGACACCGTGACCGAACCCATTCTTGCCTGTCCCAACGATCCCGATGATGTGAAAAAACTGTCGGAAGTCGCCGGGACCAAGGTCGATGAAGTGTTTTTAGGTTCATGCATGACCAATATCGGTCATTTTCGTGCTGCTGGTGCCATTCTCGAAGGCCAAAGCCCTGGCGATGCCCGCTTATGGGTGGCACCACCAACCCGCATGGATGAACAACAACTGCGGGAAGAAGGGGTCTACAGCATTTTTGGCAAGGTGGGCGCACGAACGGAGGTGCCGGGGTGTTCCCTATGCATGGGAAATCAGGCCCGGGTCAAGGATAACGCCACCGTCGTATCGACGTCCACCCGAAACTTCGACAATCGCATGGGGAAAGGGGCCAAGGTATTCCTCGCTTCCGCCGAGGTGGCCGCAGTGGCCGCACTCCTGGGACGGATCCCAACGGTGCCGGAATACATGCAGGCCATGAAGGAACGGGTCCTGCCCAAACGTGAGCAAACCTATCGTTATCTCAACTTTCATGAAATTCCCGGCTATGAAAAACGGGGGGTGGTGATTCCCATTGTTCAGGCCTGACCCAAGCCCGAGGGGAATGGACCTCTCAACGGATGAGAGAGTCCCTCCCCGACAGAATCGGGATGCAACTCATGGCATTTCGGGCCGGCAAGTCACGAATCGTGTCAAGAGGGAGAACGAAAACGAAGGGGCGGAACCATAGGCTTGGCCCCACAATATACAACTACCGGGAAGGAGGCCGCCGGATCAGGCCCATTCCCATCCGCCGATCGAGGGCACTCGATTGTCCAATCCGCCGTGGTTCGCGGGCCATCAACCCGCCATGACAATGGTTCGGTGGACGTCGATGACCGATTTTGCCAAACGGGGGCAAGTCCGTATGACCCGACGGTTGGTTCCATGCAGGTCTTGATGAAGGAGAAAACCATGAGACGTTTCGGTTCCCTACTAGTGATCCTGGTGTTGGCAACTCCCGCCATGGCGATGGATCAGGGGACTCCCCCTGCCGATCCCTCCCCGGGGATGCAACAACCTCCCCCACCACCGCCCCAGGGGAGTGGTCCGGGCGGCAAAGGCATCGCCAATGGCCAAATGATGCAGCGACATTTTGCAAAAATGAAAGAGCTCAGGGTCAAGGAAATCGAAGGTCACATCAACATTCTGCAACAAAAATTGACCTGTGTGCAGAGTGCGCAAAACCGCAATGCCATACACCAGTGCGTGGAACAAGCCAAACAGGCCCGCTCGGTATTGGATCAACAGATCAAGTCTCAAGTGCAAGGTTTACGGCAAAACAAGTAACAATCGTCAAAACTCATTTTCACGCCTGATCTTCCCCCTCCGTTCATCCAAACGATCGTCACTGAGGTCCAGACCACCCCACTCAAAACGCCCAACCGGAAGCGGTATCAACACGCTTCCGGCCGCAGTTTACCAAGATGGCCAGCCGTCGAAGGAAAAAGGGATCAGGCGCTGACCTCGTGCATGAGGGTGACACATTGACCACTGGAATCGGTGGGATTGGGGAGCTTTTCAGCAGGATGCACAAATCGCCGCCGGCTGATGAATATACTGTTGCCTTCCTGCTTCTTGGCCTCCTTTTTGGCCTGGCTGGCCAAGGTGGCCACGTCGAAATAACTGTGACAACGTTCGCAATCGGGAATGGCCACCCCGATGGAAAGGCTGATGAGCCCAAAGAAGGTCGGATTGCCCTTGCGGTTGGCCGCCCGAATACCACCCGCGGCCAGATCCTCTTCATCATAAAAACCTGGTACCATGGAAGAAAATGCTGCCAAACTGTCACGGCATTTTTGTTCCCAATCCTGGCTGCGAATGATCATGATGAAATCGTCGCCACCGATATGCCCGAGAAAATCCCGCCCCCGATCCAGCGGACTCATCAAAGCGGTAGCCGTCGCCCGAATGACGGCATCCCCCTTGGAAAAACCATAAATATCATTGTAGGGCTTAAAATTATCCAGGTCACAATATGCGATGGCGAAAGATTGTTTTTGTTGTAGACAGACCTCTACCGTCTCCTGAATGGGACCATTGCCGGGCAGCATGGTGAGGGGATTGGTATTGCGAGCGCTCAAGACCTGCAATTGAGTAATTCGCCGCAACAAGTCCAAAAGATTGATGACCCCCTTGTATTGACCGTGATGGGTGACGATAAAATCGCCTTCCTGAAGTTCGCCGCGCCGGCTGGTCAAGGTTTGACTCACCTGTTCCAGGGGAGTGTCCTGTTCAAAGGTCGGGTTGATGGCATCCATGACGGCAGAGATCTGTTTGCGATCATACAGCGAATGACCATAGGCGGAGAGAAACAACCCCAAAAACTGGTTGCGAAAAACCATCCCCCTGGGTTTGCCATCCGCAACCACCGGAATGGATCGAATGCCCTCCTTGGTGCGAAATATTTCGATGACATCATGACAGGAAACGTCCGGAGCAATCGGCTTGACCCACTGCACCAGCTCAGCCAAAGTCGCCCCCCTCGAGGGGATTCCCGATGACGACCCGGATTCCACCGCTGGTCGGACGATGGCGATAGTGGCGGGCCAGGGATGTTTCGTGCTTTCTTTTAATGTAGTCAAAGGCTTGCCGATGTAGAAACCTTGCATGTAATCCACCTGCAAATCCCTGAGCAAATGCATGACCTCCGGGGTTTCTATCCCTTCAGCCACCACCTTGCATCCGGTATCGTGGGCCATCCGGATCAAGGAACGGACAAAATCCTGATTGAGAGGATTGGTTGTGATATCCTTGAGAAAACAAAGATCCAATTTTATATAATCGGGTCTGAGTTCAAACCACGCCCGGAGACCGGAGTGCCCCGCCCCCAGATCATCGACGGCGACTTCAAAACCACGGACCCGATAATAATCCACCGCCCGGGCGATCAGCTCATAATCGGAGATGGGCACGTTTTCGGTAATTTCAATGACGACCTGACTGGAATCGATCCCCAGTTCATGCATCAATCGGGTGGTTGTACCTCGGGTATACCCCGGATCCAACAGGCAATGGGGACTGACATTAAGAAATAATTTGGACCGGGAAGACTGCTGCGCAAAGGATTCCAACGACAGTTTGCGACACAACATCTCCAGATCCCGGGTCCGTTCCAGGGCACTGGCCATGGAAAACAGGTTGGTCGGCATATGAAAAGGACTACCATCAGGACCCCGAATCAGGGCCTCGTGACCGAAAACCATCTCCCTGTCCACGGCGACGATGGGCATGAAATGGGGACATAAACGCGAATGGTCGAGAATGGCATGAAACTCCGAGCGCAAATTTTCGCCATTGGGCTCCGGAAAAGTCGGGTCCCATGTTTTTTTTACATCAGCGTCGACAGGTTGCAACGCCCGACGCTGGTGTTTGACCCTTGAAAGTATGCTATTGAACATGATCTGGATCCCGGTTCTAATTAGGGAATGGACGTGCTTACGGTAATCTCCTGCCCCATGAAATGGCCAGATTCATGCCAGCCAGCCCCTGCCTCTGGAAGGAGGAAATCTCCCTGAGCGAAATGAGCGGCCATCCAACAAGTTAAACCCAAACACCGCGGCGGAATGTCAGGGCACCGCCCGGAATCGGGAACCAAAACCGGTAAAAATGTTTGCAAAAAGCTTTTTGCTTGTGCAAGATTCCTTGCAAGGGCGCCTCATGGCTTGGCAATTGCGCCGGATGGGGAATGACCGGAGCCGAAATCACGGCTGACTTCGCCCACGGGCTCAACCAAACTGTTCCAACATTCGGAGTTCGAATACGTCCATTTTTCTTTCAACCCTCATCGATCTGCTCCTGGAGACGGCTCCGTGGCTACTGGTGGGACTCCTGGGGGCGGGCGTGGTCAAGGGGTGGACCTCCGAAGGCCAGGTCATGCGGTGGCTGGGAGGACAGGGATTCCAACCGGTGGTACGCGCCGCTCTGGCAGGGGCGCCCCTGCCTCTCTGCTCCTGTGGCGTTGTCCCCTTGGCCATGAGTTTGAACCGGAATGGGGCCTCCAAAGGGGCAACCATCGCCTTTCTGATCGCCACCCCGGAGACCGGAATCGATTCCATCGCTCTCTCCTGGGCCATGTTGGGACCGTGGCTGACCGTCTTTCGTCCACTGTCGGCCATCGTGAGTGCCATCGTCACGGGCATCCTGGTCTTGTGGATACATGATCGAAAACCTGCCGGCTCCGCCATCCTTGAAGTATCTCAGCCGCGATCCATTCCCATTGTCACCGCCTCCTGCTGCTCGTCACGATGTGACACCACGACCCCCAACCCGGAGGCTTCTGATTGGCTTCAACGATTACGCCATGGCTGGCGTTATGCCACCCACGACCTGTGGGACGACATGGTGCTGTGGCTCTGGCTGGGATTGCTGGCCACCGCCTTGATCATGACCTGGGTGGAACCCGATTCCTTGCGGACATCAGGCCGTTCCGACTGGTTGGGGATGTTGCTCGTGATTGCCGCCAGTCTGCCGATCTATGTCTGCGCCAGCGCTTCCACCCCATTGGCGGCCTCCATGCTCTATAGCGGACTGTCTCCGGGATTGGCCCTGGCGTTCATGATTGCCGGTCCTGCCACCAACCTCACGACCCTGGTCATCGTGAAACGGGAGTTCGGCATTCGCGTTTTCTTCACCTATTTCTTTGGGATCGTCGTCAGTGCCATGGCGGCCGGCCTGACTCTGGATCAGGTGATTCTGGCCTGGGAACCGCCCTCACAACCGTCGTGGACTTCCGCGCCGGATTCGTGGCTGCCCCCCTGGTTGTCCTGGGGGTCTTTGGCAGTTCTGGCGGTCTTGACCCTGGCTGCGGCGAAACGCCGATTGCACCCCGGCGACCAACGATGTCAGGGACGCCAATAGTCATCCACCGCTTCGGCAATGGCCTTGACTACCTCCCTTTGCCTCGCCCGCTGCCGCAGACGCCATTCCTCCTCCCGGTGGACGATCACCCCCACTTCGACCAGCACCGCCGGCATGGGGGCAGTCCGCAACACCACCAGGTTGTCGTAGCGATAGATTCCCAAATCAGGCTGGAACAAATGATGCCGCTCTCCCGGAACCTCCAAGGCATGATGAAGGGTGGGAGCCAGGCCGTGACGCCGCAACCCGACCCCGATCTCCGTGGCCAAATACAGGCTCCGGTGAAACTTGACATTCCTTGTGGAGACCAACAACGAATACCCTTGGAACAGGTCACAATATTTCCTTTTTTCGTTATTGAAAAACCACTCATCAAGAAAATACGACTGAACCGAATCATGGTGGATGGAAATGAACAGATCGGCGTTTCTTTTTTGCGCCATCGCCGTTCTGGCTTTCAGGCTGCCCGGGTTGACGATGGTAAAGCTGTGGATATACCCCCGTTGTACCAGTTCCTGCAGCAGCAGGGTCCCCACCTCCAGGTTGAATTGGAATTCCCCCCGCCCCCGGGCACTCCTGGCCCCCTGCACCCGAGAGGTGTGACCGATGTCGATGGCGATGATCCGATCCCCCCTGTCATGGCCTGCCAACAGGTCCTGGACCGGAAACAACAGCAACGCGAGAATGGGAAGAATACGATAAAAAATATTCATTATTGGTAACTATTCAGCTCCCCAGGTTGAAAAATATTGAAAAAGAAAAGGGGTCTGGGGGATTGCCCCCAGGGTTTTGTTT
>JADFZF010000096.1 GCA_015232645.1 Magnetococcales bacterium
CAATCCCCCAGACCCCTTTTTTTTCTTGATCATCCCTGCCGACACGCAGCTGTACGGTGTCTACAATCCAATGACCTCCCGAAAAACCACCTCTTCGGGCCGCCTTTCGATCTGTTCGATAGAATGGGCCAGACAAATCTCCACCCGCGCTGGCGCTACCGCCTGGATGAACAGTTTGCGACCTTCGGAGCCAGGACCGAAAGTCATGCTTCTTTCCTTGAGTTCCCTGGCACCGCGTCGCAATTCCCCCTCGCCCGCCTGGGGAGTGGTGGAAAAAACCAAGACGAAAGTTCCCCGCGTGGGAATCCCCAATTCATGCCAAACATAATAGGGACCGTTTTGCACCAATACCGGTTGAAAACGTCCCCGCTTCAAGCCACCAACAAAAAAGGTAAAGGGGGCTTCTCCCTGTCGATTCTCCATGTTGGGGCCGACAGCAAGAAACGGTTCACCAGGAATAAGCTTCAAAAGACCGATGGCAACGCCGGTCTTGGCTGTCGGTTTGTAAGGATTCTCTGGATCTCCTGGAGGTGGTCTGTGTACGATAAGCATTTTGTATCCCATTGAGTTTTGAATACGTTCCAATACCGGGTTTTTCTTCAATCCGCCCGGAGGAGGCTCCCAACGATGCATTTTTTCCTGAGTCAGAGCGGAAAATAACGCCTGAACCAGCAAGGCACGGCTGGCATTACCCGCCTGCAAGATGTGAATCTCCGCCGGATCCAGGCCACGGGCACTGAAGGCCTGTTTCATGGCAATGAAAAATCGATGCACCCCCTTGCCAACCCGTGCCACCAGAAAATGATTGACATGATTGCGATCGACTTTAAAACTGACCATGGTTTTTTCCCGTGAGCGGTTGAGCAACTCCAGCTCCAGGATGCCGACACGTTTGTTGGGGTGACAGGTTTGGAAATCACGGCGCAAGGTAAAACCGGCGTCGACGATTTCCTGACTGAGCACATCACCGATGCGATCGGACAACCTCCGAACGATGGGAGGGGTATCGGCACCGATCACACGACCGTCATCACTCAGGACATCCCACTGAAAATTTTCCCAAAGCTCGCGCACCTGGGCCATGACCAGGGCGGTATTGGTCTGGGCGACATGGGAATGATCCAAAAACAACTCGGAACCGGGAAATCGTTCCCCCTCCGGCGGCATGGAAAAGGGGATGTGATGTTCGCGACAGATTTCCAGATTGTCCTGAAAGACCAGGTAGGCGATGTTGGCGACCAGATTTTCACCGCCAAGATACATGTCGCCGCTGGCACCGAAATGATTGATCACCTGTTCATAACCACCAGCGATCTCCTCTTCGGTGGGCTTGCGATGGATGCCGAAATCGAAATCAGTGCTGCCGCCACCAAAATCAAACACCGCATACGCCACTCCATCCTCGGTGGCTTCGATATCCAACTCCTCCAGGGCGCAGGCGGCGTAGGCCGCCGGTTCCGAGGCCTCCTCGGTGACCCGGAAACGGTGAATCTTGTCCGATTCCATGAGCACCCCGGGCAGACTGCGCATCAGGCCTCGGGCAAAGCTGGAACGGATATGGTGTTTCACCTCTTTGGGATAGGTGACCGGAAAAGTCATGCAATATTGCAGAAACAAACCGTTGGAACGATTGTTGATGAACAGTCCGAGATAGTAGGCATACAGTTCGATGGGATCGAAAGGATCATCCTTGCCTACGGTCAACCTTTGTCCTGGAACCGGCATGGGGGAAGACGTGTGCGACACCTCCATCTCGAATCCGGTGGCCTGATCGGTGATGCGCAGAATCTCCCCGGCATGGGCCTGCAAAGGCCACTGTTTGATGGCGGTGAGCATGCTGGCCACAATGGACTGATTGGCTTCATTCTCGCGAAAATTATTCAACGCCTCGTGGGAAAAATGAAAATCATCCCAACGCGTCATCGGCCGATAGGCTTCCGATTTCCAGACCTCCAACAGTTGCGGCAAGTTGACGAATTCCAGTATGGTCGGATTTTGATAGTCTCCAGGGACCGGCTTGCGAAAAAAATCGGTCATTCCAACCCGCAGCAGGGTCACCTTGCCATCTTCTCGACAGGCCACCACCGTGGAACTGGTACCGAAATCGATGGCGACCACCCCATCCTTGACATCCTTCTCCGGATTGCGTGCCTCCCACGGCTGCTTGAGTTCCACGCCGATCCAACCGGCTCCGATGGGTTTCTTCGGCTGATACAGTTCCCACAACCCCTTTTCCATATCCAAAAGATAGGATTCTTCCAATACCGGCAGCCGGGCGCGTATATAATCCCCTTCAAGCAACAATTGCTTGAGCGCCCGCAGCGATGGGGGGACCACCGTCTGTTGTTTTTTGCTGGCATTCAGGGTCATGGTATAAAGCTGATTCAATTTTTCCGTAATTTCGGCCACATTTTGTGGCAGCAGTGAATTGGCGACGATAAAGGAAAAAATGTCCCGCTGCGCTACCCGATGCACCGGAACCACCATATGCAACCCTTCGGCGCGCCCCACCTCTCCGGAACCGATCTTGACGGTCTGGAAACCCTTGCCATCGGAGGTCCGTTCTTTGGCCAGCAGTGTTTCCCGGGAAAACTTTTCGTGCTCCAGAAACAATTTCTCCCGACTGATGGTCTTCAGTTCTTCGATACTCGGCAATTCCCAGTTCTTGAAGGTGTAAATATGGAGCCGGCCGAGAAATTGAAACACCTCCTCTCCCTGTGCCTGAAATCCATGCAGCAGCCACAGGCACCGTAACTGGTTGTCGAAAAAGAATTTTGGCTGTTTGATGAAAGAGACGAACCTCTGCTTTTGCAAAAGTTTGAGTATGTCCTGGCGCAAGGTGCGAATTTCACCCTCCAGATCGGGATCGACTCTGGGTTGCAGTTGGGGTGTCAATTGATTTTCACGAAACCAGACCTTGCTGACTTTCATAACCTCTCCCGATTTGCATAGGCCAGAATACTGGCGTTCCACGAAGCTTGTTCAACCGACGATACTGACGCGCCGGTCGATACCTCTGACGTATTGCACGCCAACAGGAGGCCAACCTACTTTCTTGCCACCGCGACAACACCAGCGCCTCCGATGTTTTAACCGCAACGGGGAGGGGCCGGCGGCTTTTCTAACGTTCTATATTTTTTTCCAGCCGGGGATTCTACCCGCTTTGTATCACTTTTGCATAGGATATTATCGCAACCTGTGCAATTTAATGTGACCTTGAAGCGACCTCAACCGTAATCGTTCCGGTCCCCGCTACTTCAGGGCGTGTTGTCCCCAGCTTTACAACCGACACGGCGTTGTCCTTGCTTCGCCAAACCGCAAAGAAAGGACAACCCAGGCTCGCACCTACGCCTGATTCCGGCAAAAGGCACGCGAAAATCCGGCTTCAAATCACGGGGGGAGAGAAAAGAAAAAGACAAAATCAAAACCCTGGGATCCATCCCCCAACCCCCCTTTTTTTCAATATTCCCGATCCGGGGGGATCGGCATCATTACCCCAAACCGATCCATGAGCATTCCGTACTTGAAATAGACGGAATAACAGGAGTAGGCTTGTCGATGTTCACGCCCTTTGCTTAAACGGAAAAATGAATGATTATCCTTGGTGTCAATGAAGGACATAATGCTGGCGCCGCCTTGATGGTGGACGGACGACTGCTGGCAGCCATCAGTGAGGATCGGCCCACGCGGCAAACTACCCGCTCCGGCTTTCCTTTCCAAGCCATCGACGAATGTCTGGCTCTGGCCGGTGTCGCCAAAAGAAATATCGACCGCGTCGCCCTCGCCAGTACCCAGCTTCCGCCCAAATATTTCTGGGTCCCGAGAGAATCCTTTTCCATTCGCGACTTCTGGCGGGAACAGAACGATTATTGGAAACCTCGCCTGTACGAAGGCAAACATCCCTCCTTCCTGGATGTATTCCGCGACCGGCTCGATCCCTCACGGTTCATCTACGACCCCTCCCTGGTCCACGGCGAAGAAGACCATGCCGGAATGTTGACCGCCCGGCTGCAACATCACCAACATTATTTCGGTCTGCCACCGGAGCGCATCACCGTCCATGATCACCATACCTGCCACGCCTGGTATGCCTTCATGGTCCATCCCCAACGTCTGGAGCACGATTTGTTGGTGTTCACCGCCGATGGCGCCGGTGACGGTGTCAACGGTACCGTATGGTCCGCGGCTCGCGGTCAACCCTTGCGGGAACTGCACCGGACCAACCAGTGCAATATCGGTCGCATCTATCGCTACGTCACCCTGTTGCTGGGGATGAAACAGTTCGAACATGCCTTCAAAACCATGGGGTTGGCCCCCTATGCCAATCCCAAATACGGTCGTGAAGCCTATGATGTCTTCGCCGAAACCCTGCAGAACGACGGCCTCGGCTTTTCCTACCGCATCAAACCCAAGGATCATTTTTTTCATTTCAAGGAAAAACTCGAAGGGATGCGCTTCGATGGCATCGCCTGGGGAATCCAGAAACGTACCGAGGAATTGCTGTCGCAATGGGTCGGCCATGGTATCCGGAAAACGGGCATTGGGCATGTGGCCTTCAGCGGCGGCGTCGCCATGAACATCAAGGCCAACAAGGTAGTGTGGGAACGCGATGACGTCCAAAGCCTGTTCGTCCCCCCCGGATCGGGAGACGAATCCCTGGCCATCGGCGCCGCCTGCAAGGAAACAGTCGATCATGCCATGGTCCCGGCGGAAACCATTACCGCCTGTCGTCCCATGACCTCGCCCTATCTCGGGCCCGAATTCGATGCCGCCGCCATCGAACGGCGATTGCACCGTCTGGGGGGGCTGGAGGGATGCAGCGTCCGTACCGTCGATCATCACCACGTCGCCAACCTGTTGGCCTCGGGACAGGTGGTGGGCCGCTTCGCCGGACGGGCGGAGTTCGGTCAGCGGGCCCTGGGAAACCGCTCCATCCTCGCCGACCCCAGGCCGCGTGAAGTCGTACGCACCATCAACGAAATGATCAAACAACGCGATTTCTGGATGCCCTTTGCCTCCAGCGTCCTGGCGGAACGCCTGCCCGATTATGTGGTCAACCCCAAACATCTGGCCGCCGACTTCATGACCCTGGCGTTCGATTCCACCCCCACGGGTCAACGTGACATGTTCGGAGCCCTCCACCCCTATGACCTGACTTCACGCCCTCATGTCGTCCATCGCCACGCCAATCCCGATTATCATGCCTTGATCTCCGCCTTCGCCGCCATCACCGGCGTCGGGGCGGTGCTGAACACCTCATTCAATCTCCACGGCGAACCCATCGTCCATACCCCGGAAGATGCCGTCTCCACTTTTTTGCGTTCCGGCCTGGATCATCTGCTGCTGGGGGATCTGTTGGTCTCCAAACCCGCCAAGCCGTAAACGATCGCCGATCTTACCAGGAAAAATATAAATCATCATGAAACCCACGGTCCTTGTCATTACCCCAGTACGTCATATCCGCGGCGTCAGCGACATGTTGCAAAGTTTTGCCCAGGTGGTCTACCTCGATCACCCCTCCACCGATGAAGTCATGGCACACTTGCCGGGAAAACAGGCCATCTTCACCAACCCCAATAAATCGAATGTCTTCATTGGTCGCGAGGTGATGGATGCGGGACCCGATCTGAAAGTCATCTGCACCGCCTCCACCGGGACCAACCACATCGACAAGGCCCGGGCGGCGGAACGGGGGCTGCCGATCCTGGCGTTGACCGAGGAACGTTCCTTCATCAATCGAATCTCCTCCACCGCCGAACATGCGTTTGCCCTGATGTTGGCTGCCTTGCGCCACATCCCCGCCTCCTTCGATTCCGTGAAAAATGGGGAATGGGACTATACCCGCTTCATCGGTCGGCAGATGGATCATCTGACGGTCGGGGTGATCGGCTATGGTCGCCTGGGGGGGATGTTTTCCCGCTATTGCAGCGCCTTTGGGGCAACAGTGTTGGTCCATGACCCCTTTAAAAAAGTAGATGACCCGCGCCATAAGCAGGTGGAGGTGCATGATCTCCTCGAACAGGCGGACGTCATCAGCCTCCATGTCCATGCCACCGAAAAAACCCGCAATCTTGTCGATCATTCCTGGTTGGCGCGCATGAAATCCACGGTACTGTTGGTCAATACCGCCCGTGGCGACGTCGTGCATGAACCCGACCTCATCGCCTTTCTCCGGGCCAATCCCCAGGCGA
Organism: Magnetococcales bacterium; assembly: GCA_015232645.1. Taxonomy (GTDB): domain Bacteria; phylum Pseudomonadota; class Magnetococcia; order Magnetococcales; family UBA8363; genus UBA8363. Next base: position 6,192 of record JADFZF010000096.1, read on the forward strand.
TGGTGGCCACCGATGTGGTGGCCGACGAGGTGCGCAACAAAGGCTCCAGCCCCCTGATCGCCCTGGCGCGGGAAAGCGGACAGGTGATCATTACCCCTCATATCGGCGGGATGACCCGTGAAGGGCAAGAAATTGCCTATAACCATGCGGCAACCATGTTGCGGGACTTCTTCTCCCCGACCCATCCAGGTTGATGAGATGGATCGGGGTCACTACTCCCCATCCTCTGCTCCACCAACAACCGAGCCTGGACCCACCTTCCTGACGACAGGAGCCCCATCTATGGTCGCAAACCCTTTCCAGCCTTCCCCCTCGGACCATTCCGTCTTGATCATCGCCGAGGCGGGTCTGAACCATAATGGTTCGGTGACCATCGCCAAACAGATGATCGATGTCGCCGCTCGATGCGGAGTCGATGCGGTCAAATTCCAAAAACGAACCGTGGCCACCCTGGCCATCAGAGAGGTCCTTGACGCCGAAGACCGTCGTTTTCCCGAATTCGGCTCCACCTACCGCCAAATCCGCGAACATCTGGAATTGGATTGGGACGCCTATGTCACCTTGAAGGCCTACACTGAAAGCAATGGCTTGACGTTCATCTGTACCGGCTTCGACCCGGAGGCCATCGATTTCCTGGATCGGTTGGGGGTCCCTATTTTCAAGTTGGCCAGCCATAGCTTGACCAACCTCGATCTGCTGCACCACGTCGCCGACAAGGGGAGACCAGTCATTCTCTCGACGGGTATGGCAGAATGGGATGAGCTGGATCGGGCGGTGGCGATCCTCAACCAGGGACCATTGGCCCTGTTGCATTGTGTTTCCGCCTACCCGACCCCGGTGGAACAATGCAACCTGTCGATGATCTCCCTCCTGAAAGAACGGTATCGATTGACCGTGGGTTATTCGGGTCATGAAATGGGATATCTGCCCTCGGTGGCGGCGGTGGCCATGGGAGCCAAAATCATCGAACGTCATTTTACCCTCGATTGCCGCATGACCGGCTTCGACCATAAAATTTCCCTGGAACCCGATGCCCTGGCCGCCATGGTGCGCGATATTCGCCAGGTTGAGGCTATGCATGGCCATGGCGAAAAGCGGGTTTCGGATCAGGAACGCATCACCAGGAACAAATATCACGTCTCCATGGCCTCGGTCCGCCCCCTCCGGGCAGGGGAACGATTGACCCGGGAGATGATCGCCTGGACCAACCCGGGAACAGGAATCCCCGCCAAGGAGGCGGATCGGTGGTTGGGAAAAACCTTGGCGATGGATGTGCCGGGAGACGTATTGATCCAACCCGAAATGTTCGCATCCTGATGGATCTTCCGATTCAACCCGCCCATGCTGACCGGTGACGACATGCCTGAAATATCGATCATTATACGGACAAAAAACGAGGAACGATGGATCAGGCATTGCCTGACGGCGGTATTCAACCAGGATTACAAGGACTTCGAAGTCATCTTAGTGGATAATGAATCCAGCGATCATACCGTGGCCGCTGCCAGACGTTTTCCACTGGCCCAGGTGGTCACGGTGGAAAAATTCATCCCCGGACACGCCCTGAACGAAGGGATTCGCCACTCCTCGGGACGATTGCTTGTTTGCCTGTCGGCCCATTGCATCCCGAAAAACAACGACTGGCTATCCCGGCTGCTGGAAAACATGAAGGACCCTCAGGTGGCCGGAGTCTATGGCCGACAGCTCCCCATGGCTTTCACCAAGGAGGTGGACAAACGGGATTTGACCATTGTCTTCGGTCTTGATCGGCGCATCCAGGTCAAGGATTATTTTTTTCACAATGCCAATTCCATGTTGCGACGCGAGTTATGGCAACAGGTCCCTTTCGACGAAACGGCCAAAAACATCGAGGACCGCATCTGGGGCAAAGCCATGATCGAACGGGGGTACCGACTGGTCTATGAACCCGAGGCCCCGGTTTACCACCATCATGGGTTGCACCATGCCAACGACGAAACCCGTGTCCGTGGGGTGGTCTCGATCATTGAAAAAATCGATCAGGAGCAGGTCAAAGGGTTGCCCGATTCTTTCCTGCCGGGACGCGGCAATGTGGTCACCTTGCTGCCCGTACGCGGCAAGGTTCGGAGCCTGGGAAGACATAATCTGTTGAAAAATCTTTTAGATACCGTGGCGCAGTCCAAACTTCTCAACCGAACCTACGTGTTGGCCAACGATGACGAGGCTCGGCGGATCGCCGAGAATCATGGGGCTGTTTTTCTCCCACGTCCCGAGGTATTGGATTCCAATACCAAAAGCATCGAAGACGTCTTGTTTTATGCCCTGGATGAAATTGAACGCCGGGGAGACTATCCCGATGCCATGCTGCTGGCCGATTATCTGTATCCGTTTCGCCCCCCCCAATTTTTTGACGAGCTGGTTTACGATGCCCAGTTCAAGGGATTGGATACGGTTTTTTCCGGCCGCATCGATTTCGGCAACTATTGGAAACGCGATCAGGATGGGCAATTCATCCGGGTCGAGGAAAGCCTATTGCCCCGGGAAAGCCGATCCCCCATCTATCGCGCCTTGTATGGCCTGGGTTGCCTGACTTCGGTTCCGGTCATCCGTCGCAACCGGTTGGTGGGAGGTTCGGTCGGTATTTTACCCATCAAGGAGCATATTTATTCCTTGCGTTTGACCGACGATGACACCTCGTCGCAGATTATCGAGGCTTTGTTGCGGTAACCCCGAAGGGGTAACGATTCAGATCCCCCGGTTTGGGAATATCAAGAAAAAAAAGGGGTCTGGGGGATTGCCCCATAAGCGTTAATTTTCTTTAAACTGTTTATTTCCACTTTGTTACTTTCATTAATTTGAGACAACCATTGACAGTGTACTGATCCATATAATA
>JADFZF010000097.1 GCA_015232645.1 Magnetococcales bacterium
AAAACCCTGGGGGCAATCCCCCAGACCCCTTTTTTCTTTCAGTATTTATTACATATATCAGTACACTATCAATGGTTGGCTCAAATTAACGAATGTAACAAAGTAGAACTAGATAACCAACGCAAGAAGACACCCGATCCACCTTCGCTGCAAGTCGATAACAATAAATATTACTGAAATATTGTGAAAATTCGATCACGGGAACGATACGTCTGGCAGATGGTCATATGAATGACATCAACCATACGCAGCAAGCTTCATGGTGCAAGACCATAGCGTCACTTTAGCAAGGCCAGGCCCGAACTGAACCAATGGTGCGTCTGTTTCAGCTCACTGGATATTGATAGCTCCAAAATAACATCGGGCAGGATCGACCCGGACATGAACCGATGGGAACGATTCAGATCCCCCTGGTTCGGAATGGTTACAAACGAGGAACATGAAGAAACGGCGGAAACCCACCCCATGAACTCGTCCATGGAAAAATCATGGCCCCCTCATGGTGAAGGTTATCCTGGAAACCCCTTGTCCCTGGGCCAAAGCCAGGAGTTGGGCCAAACTTTCATACCGGGTGGCGCCATCGCCATCGATACGCAGCAGGACTTCCGGATCCTGCTCCACCGCCGCCCGGAGGCGATGGGCCAAAACCGTTGCCGCCACTTCTTCCTCACCCATCATGGTGCTACCGTCGGCACGCAACACGATCGTCAGTGGCGTCGCGACCAATGGCTGCTCTCCCTCTGCCCGTGGCAGGTTGATCTTGAGCGAATGCAGCATGGCCGGGGCAAGAATAATGAAAATAACCAACAGCACCAACATCACATCCACCAACGGGGTGACATTGATCTCCGCCAGAGGGCGATCCTCCCCCTCGGAATCGAGTATTCCGCTCATGAATGCCCCCCGTCGCCATCGGCTAAAAATCGTAACAAATTTCCCTCCGCCAGGGTCATCAAACGCCGCAAACGCCGAATCAGCAGGTTGTACCCCACCGCCGCCGGAATGGCCGCAAACAGTCCCGAGGCGGTGGCTACCAACGCCTCCGCCACCGGGCCCGCAACCAGATCCAAAGACAACGAGGCATGCTGTCCCAAACCCGCCAAGGCATGCATGATCCCCCAAACCGTTCCCAACAAACCAACAAACGGTGTCGAAACGCCAATGGAGGCCAGAAAGGTCAAGCCACTCTCCAACTCCACCCGCTGTTCCCGTACCGCCTGCCCCACCAGGGCATCGCAATGAGATCCCCCGGAATGAAAACGGACAACCGCTCCCAGCAATGTCGCCTCTGTTCGCACCCGCTCCTTCCGCTCCAAGGCCTGTCGAAACCGCCGTTCCCCAAGCAACAATCGGTTGAGTTGCCCCGATTTGTAGATGATAATCGCCCACCCCGCCACCGACAGCGCGATCAGAATCACGAAAATCGATCGTACCACCCCATCCGCATGGATCCACCAAGCCATTTTCTACTCTCCCCGACCCAATTCAATATCTTCGGTTTTCCCCCGTCGCTACAATCGTTCCATCCAAGGATCATCGTGATTGCGTTTGGAACTGAAATATGGGTTACCTCCTTTCCCATCGGTCTGGGGGAGAGGTTTTCTCTTCCATCCCCCCAGACGAAACACCCCACAGCGCTGCGTATAAAAAAACGCCGCCTTCATCACCATCAGGCGTCACCGCCAACCCCATCGGGACAGGACAATCCAGTCAATCCTCCCCCAAGCGAAAACGAATCGGAACACCAACCGTGGCCGCAACCCTCCGACCATGCCGCTGCGCCGGAGTAAAACGCCATTGGGTGACCGCCTCCACGGCCGCACGATCCAGGGATTCATAACCGGAACTGGTGCGGATCGACACCCGGGCCACACCACCATCGGCGGTCACCTCCACCGACAAAATCACTGTTCCTTCCTGTCCCATACGCCGGGCCTGAACCGGGTAAACCGGTCGCGGGTTACTGGCATAGGCAACGCCGACCTCGGGTTGTCGATCCAGCCCCGTCTCCCGGTTCACCTCTCGAGGCACGATGGCTGCCGGCAGTGGCGTGAAATGCGTTGCTTCCGGCAAATCGCCCATCGCCTCGGGGACGACCTCCCTGTCGGGTGGAGCGGCCGGAGTTTGTTTTTGTCTGGGAGTTTTCCTGGCCCTGACGACCTTGCGTACCTTCGAGGGTGGAGTGGGTATGGCAGGCGGTTTCTCCACCTCCCTGGGCCGATCGGGAGGTGGGGGCTCGACTGGGGTTACCGGCTCTGGCACAGGGGCCATTTCCGCAACCGGTGATGGTTCGGGAGAGGGCGGCGCCACGAAAACCGCTGGCGATGGCCGGGAAATCATCCGAAAAACAGCCCCTGTTTGCGCCTGCCGCCCCGCCGCAACCTTCGTCCCATCCCACAGGGACAATATCACCGCCCCATGCAGCCCCAACGAAAGCACCAGTGCCCGCCACTGCCGTTTTGCCATGACATGCTGGCTCAATCCACGACCAGAAAGCCATGTCCATTCCGCAGTCGGGAACAAACATCCGGGCAGGGGGATCCTCACCCATCCTCCTGTGACGCCCATCTCCCCTTAAAACCGTACGCTGGCACCGACATACGCCAACCGCCCCGGACCAGGGACCCCGACACCCCAAGGAATGGACGATCCCGACATGGTCGCCCCCTGCCCAACATAGGCACCACCCAATGGGGGGGTGTAAAATTGATCCAGAACGTTTTCAACCCCAAAATCAAGACGCCAATTGTTCCAGTCATACCTGCTGCGCACGTTGAGCAGAGCATAGCCGGCCGTGGGCAACTCATCGCGGGTCTGGGAAACCTTGGTCTTGGCACTTACCACCTGCTCTTCCACGGTATTGGTCCATGAACCCAGGTGTTGAACCAGAGCCAGTTTGGCATTGAGGGGCATGATGTTGTACAGATTGTCACCCGTGGTCCGATTTTCACCCCGAACATAATCCACCATGGCGGTGGCGATCATGTTGCCGTAATCGTCACTCTCCCACACGGGGGCGTACCCTGAAACATCCAACCCATAAAATCGGGCATTCTGATTCACGTACTGGAGATACACAAATCCGGTCGTGGCGGTCAGGCTCGAAGTGACTGCCGCCGAACTACCGCATACCGAAGCGGGACACCTGCGGGCATCGATGTAATCCTCGACGTAGGTCAAATAGGGCGTGACCTTCACTCCCCAGCGTTTTTTACCGGGGTCGTGAAAATCGGCGGAGACACTCAGGGTATGGGCCTTTTCCGGACTCAGATCAAGATTGCCCACATAATAGTTGCCATCTCCGGCAAAATTATTCATTTCCATGGCCATGGTATTGGTGGACCATGTATGACGTTCATAGAGATTGGGAGAACGGCTCTTCAGGGAATAGCCCATTTCAAACGACCGGCTGGCCTCGGGAGTATATCGGAGCAGGGCCGTCACATCGATATTGTTATCGGTCCGAGAGCGATCGGCGTTGTTGAATTTCCCCGGAACACTGGTGGCAACCGTAGGATCGCCATACATGGTTGAATTGTTGTAGCCCTGAATTTTTCCAGTATCCATCTTGACTATGTCGCTACGTAACCCGAACTGGCTCAGCCACTGGGCATTCCAACGCGCTTCCCACTCGGCAAAAAAATCCAACCGGTCACGCTGGCCGTCCTTGATGTTCCAAAACGTGTTGGGGGCCATCCCCCCCATGGTATAACCTGCCGGTAAGGTGGCCGGAGACGGGGGCCACCAATCATCCAACCGATATCGTTGCGCTTCGGTGCCCAGACGCACGGTATCGCGATGAGACAACGGAATCTCCGCCTTGATCACCCCTCCCAGATTTTTGCCTTCGGTAAACATGGGCATGCCGGGAGCCAGAATAGTGGCCGATGTACCATAGTAATATTGCTTGTCTTCGGCAAAATCCATCTTGTGCCTGGTTCGTTCGTGGTACAGCCGCGACTCCAGGGTTCCCCATGAATAGTTTCCGGTATAGTGCAGATTGACCTGTTGACTGTCGTTTTCGACCATGTCCATGCGTTGAGTGGGAAACCCCTCGTAGGGGATGTCCTGAAGCCCCAACTTGACTTCCAACAGATGGCCATCGTGACGCACAGCCATCCCCAGGGCATGATTTTCCGCTTTGTACCTGGTAGATCCGACCACATTGCCATTCAACCAGCTGCGATCGGTCGCCGCCAATCCAGAGGCCTTGAAGTCTTTGGACGCCTCATAATTGCCGGAACGGACGATGGAACCGGTATAGGTCATACCCCATTGTTCCCCCGCCACCGTCGCGGTCAGATGACCACCGCGGCCATCGCCATTGCCGCGGTAGAAACTGCCCGCCTCGCCCTTGAGCAAGGTCCCCTCACCGTGTCGGGCAAATTCGGGGGCCGGAGAATTCATACGGATGGTACCACCGATGCTGTCGCCCCCCTCACTCACCGGTGTAACACCAGAAAAGACCTTGATGCTGCCGACTTGGACCGGATCAATGTAGGACAGGGGCGAATTCATATGGTTGGGGCAGGCGGAGATGAGATTCATCCCATCCACCTGCACCCGCAGACGATCATCCCCCAGGCCGTGAATGACAGGCAATCCCGACACCCCACCATTGCCATACACATGCGTTCCAGGGACAGCCCGAAGCAACGCGGAGGCATCGCTGGAGAAAGCACGCACCGGAATCCAATCCGCGGGATCCACGTCGTTCCCGAAGCTTCCCCCTTCCGGCGCAAGTTTCGGGGCACTCACCACCACCTCCTCAAGGACAGACCCATCGGACGACTCTTTGTTCGATGCAGCGCCCGACTTGACCGCGTCGCTCTCGGCCCGGGCCTCCGAACTGACTGCTATGGGCACGGCCAAGACGCACACCACGGCCCATGATAATAATCGTTGCACTTCAGTATTGGATCGCTTGATCATGACAGGCACTGTTCAACCTCCTCGCTGGATACGTTCTGGCGACAAGACACACCACCGCTCCGCAGGAACAATGCCACTGTAAAATTATATATTAATCAATAATATAAACAAAAAATCCAACAACTATCCGTGTGCTTTGCCACACCCCTGTGTCGAATGACCTCCTCGATGGCCCGGTGGAAACTGGGGGGGCTTCACCCCTAACATCGACCCATAACGACAACCGAACCACGGGGTCAAGCCGAAACTCTTATGAAATACTTCATCTTGCAATTCCTTTACATGTTGTGTTGACTGCCATTTTCACTCACCCGCGGTAAAGCGACGAGGTGGGTGAGGCGGCGAGATTAATTTCCAACCTGTCATGCAAAAGGAATGACCATGAACCCCAAACGTGCCTTGACGCAACTGACCACCCGGATCACCCGCTATGCCGATACTGTTTCTGGAGGACGACCGACGCTGAGCTGGGATGATATTGCCGGAGCATTACCCAAAGAGAGGATACAATCGTTGCTGATTCGGGTCAAATGGGCGGGTGAGAGCCAGTTTTGGCCCGACCTGGTGTGGTGGGCCCTGCGGGAGTTGTGGCCGCAAGAGTGGAAAACCCAGGATCCCCGCCGCGCCCAACGGCTGCTGGAGCTGGCCCTGCGCGACTGGATCGACCCGGGAATCTGTCACCGCTGTGGCGGACATGAACAAGATGGACGTTGTGTATTACGTACCCGGGACAAGAAACATCCCTTCCGCACCTGTCCCACCTGTCAGGGGACAGGGATACGTCGGGCGCGCTCGGGGCGAAGCATGGCCCAGATCATCGGCATCGACGAAAAAACCTGGCGCGATACCTGGAGCGCCCGTTTTGCCCACCTTGAGGCGGTTCTCAACACCCTCGAATCCCAGGCATTGCACACCCTGGAGAAAAATCTGGAAAACAATGACCATTCAAACATATAGGCCTGCCCATGGGTGGGGCTGAGGGGCAACCTGGCATCCGCAGAAAAGAACGGGTCGGTCGAAAAGAAAATGATTGACCGACCCCGCAAAATTAGTCTAGATTGATTCCATGATCGCTTGGCGCGTCAACAGACCAATCCTGCCCTGCCCATCCCGCCTTGACGTGAAAATGATGCTCGCGCAATAAAAGACTCGACCGGTTGTCTGTTCGTCAACAAACAGAAAACGCCTTTGTTCAGACAAGTCAATTCGAGTTTCGGTAAAATCAATGGCCCGATAGATAACGCCATCCGTCGATCGCATCCGTAAATGACTGAACTTGGGCAAATTGATGAATGACATCGGGTTTGACGGATGAACCTAGACTAACGCCATGGTCTTTCTGCCCATGGCGCCGATCAGTGTGTCCTTGCCCTGGAAAACGGTTTGTCCTGTAGGCCAGGCTGGGGCAGATTCAACCTCTTCCGCGTGTGAAAGCCACTTGTCGGTGATTGGTTGGTGCCCCCCCTACCCGTGACTGGCAAGCTGATTCCACCTTGTCACATTTATTAATTGGAATGGATGGCCAATTATTTTTGATATATAATTCTACTTTGTTACATTCGTTAATTTGAGCAAACCATTGATAGTGTACTGATATATATAATAAATACTGAAAGAAAAAAGGGGTCTGGGGGATTGCCCCCAGGGTTTTGTTTATGACTTTGATTTTCACGCGCCTATTTATCCGAAGCGTTTTTTCCGCGTGATTCTTGCGGAAATCTTGCGTAGGCGCGCGCCTTGGTTGTCCCTCTTCGCGGTTTTTGCGAAAATGGGACAACGCCTTGCCGGTTGTAAAACCTGGCCACCGGCGAGGCGTGCTGGTCTTTTCGCAAAAACCACGCGGAAAAAACGCTTCGGAGCAACGGGCGCGTAAAAATCAAAATCAAAAACAAAACCCAGGGGGCAATCCACCAGACCCCTTTTTTCTTTCAATATTTTAGATCAGTACACCGTCAATGGTTGGCTCAAGTAGATGAATGTAACAAAGTAGAACCAACCGTCCCGCCTGATCCTGTTGCAATCGTGCGGCGGGGTATGTTGGGATGGGTGCCAGGCTACCCTTTCGGCTGCCTCGCCCTGGAGCTGAATACCTTGGGAAACACCTTTCGCCTAGGCTGAAAAATGCTTTTCGCTCGTGTCGTCGCCTAGTTCGAGGCCACTTGACACGAAGCTTTGGCCTTTGGTGAACTGAAAAACATCACCCCGCATCACGCTGCTCATGCTTTAATGGCTTTCCAGAAGGGGAGTCTGCTGGCGGCCAAAACCAGCAATGGTCCCGGATTGTTGCGCGGACAGGAAGAGATGGCATGGCGGTGGCGCGGTGATCAGGTCTTATTGTGATTGACATGACCGACCGGTCGGACAACTCACCCCCTACTTAGGAGGGCTCGCCATGCCTTTCCGCTGGACTCCTGAACTCTCGGCACTGGATATCACCCCGGAAGAATGGTTCCGGCAGCGACGACGCTTGATGAAGGGGGCCGCCATGGCTGGTGCCGGGGCCATGTTGGGACTCACCCCCCTGGCGGCTATGAGCGGAGAATCCTCTGAAGACACCCAAACTCCTTTTGAAAAGGCTACCAGCTACAATAACTTCTACGAACTCGGCAGCAACAAGGAAAACCCGGCTGCCAATGCCAGCAAACTGGTAATCTCTCCCTGGAACGTAGTCATCGATGGCGCGGTGGCACGGCCAGAAAAATTAAGCTTGGAAGAGCTGCTCAAATCCCATCCCGTCGAGGAACGGGTATATCGGCTACGATGCGTCGAGGGGTGGTCCATGGTGATCCCCTGGCTAGGATTTCCTCTGGCGGAACTGTTGAAGCGCTTCGAGCCCCTGGGTAGCGCCAAATATGTGGCTTTCGAGACCATTCATGATCCCCAGCGACTCCCTGGACAGGCCCGGAATGTACTGGAATGGCCCTATCGCGAGGGGCTCCGGCTGGATGAGGCGATGCATCCCCTGACTCTCATCGCCACCGGGATGTATGGCCGTCCGTTACCCAATCAAAACGGCGCTCCCCTGCGGCTGCTGGTCCCCTGGAAGTATGGCTTCAAGAGCATCAAGTCCATCGTACGCATCACTCTGGCTGAACAACAGCCCGTTACCTCGTGGAATCTATTGGCTCCGGAAGAGTATGGCTTTTATGCCAACGTCAACCCCCAGGTTCCCCACCCCCGGTGGGATCAAGGCAGTGAACGGCGCATTGGCGAATTTCTCCGGCGCACGACACTGATGTTCAACGGTTACGAAAAACAGGTGGCTGGGCTTTACACCGGCATGAATCTCTCCAAATACTATTGATCTCATGACCACTATAAAAAAAATCCTATTTGCCCTTGGGATGCTGCCTTTGATTTGGCTGATCGATGCAGCCTGGCATGATCTGTTGGGAGCCAATCCCATTGAGCGGGCCATCCGTTTCACCGGCGATTGGGCGCTGTGGCTGCTCTTGATTTCGTTGTCCGTCACCCCACTGCGGCAACTTCCAGGATTGTCGGGGCTGATCAGGGTACGCCGGATGTTGGGACTGTTCTGTTTTTTCTATGCGATTCTTCACCTGATGGGCTACGTGGCGCTTGATCGCTATTTTGACTGGAACGTTCTGATGAAAGATCTCATCAAACGGCCTTACATCCTTATGGGGGCGTCGGCCTTTCTTCTGTTGCTCCCCCTGGCCGTCACTTCGACCAATGGGTGGATGAAACGACTGGGGCGCAACTGGAAACGGCTGCATCGGCTGGTTTATGTCGCGGCGACACTGGCGATTGTTCATTACTGGCTGATGGTCAAGGCCGACCGTCTCCTGCCTGCCGTTCATGGTGTGGCGCTGGCGATCTTGATGGCTTGGCGGATGGCTCAAACAGCTAATGAAAGACAGTCTATGCACGCGTAACCACTCAGATCCCCTGGTTCGGTAATATTGAAAAAAAAGGGGGTCTGGGGGATTACCCCATAAGCGTTAATTTACTTTAAACTGTTTATTTCCACTTTGTTACTTTCATTAATTTG
>JADFZF010000098.1 GCA_015232645.1 Magnetococcales bacterium
ACATTTTTTCACTCAAATCAAACCTATCTCGTTGATTTTTTTGGGCTGGAAAGTATTTCTCAAGTAGAAAGTCCGGCTGGAACGTTAAAAAAAAATTCGGAGAAAAGCAAGACACCTTGAGAACGGCGTTCGTTCGGCGCTTACACTCTTTTTTTAACGACGACCCGGTGAGGGGTAATAATCAGGACTGGGAAGGTATTTCCTATTCAATTTCGGATCATTCCCCTGAGACCCGTCAACTTCTCTTTCTGGATCCCATTCTCGCCCTTCCTGGTTTAGGTTGGGATTGATAATACAGATCGCCTTACGTGGTCCCGCCACCTTTTCGCAAGCCTCCCGATCACTGTAAATGCACTCTGTTTGCCATGGCTCGGCCAAACAGAACGCGGCCCCTCCTTTTGGGGCCATCAATTCACCACGGTTCAGCACACAACTTCCCTTCGGTCCCACAGCCTCCTGGCAGGATGGTAAGTCAACAAACTGACAACGCCGACCATTGATATCAACAGCGCAATAAAGCGCAGCCTCGACAGTATTGATCAAAGACATACTGACAAAAAAAAATACTCCAATAATTACGGCTTGTTGCTTCATCATTCACCTCCCTTCGCACCTGGGAGCAAACCTTTCTCTATCAGTTGCGCTTGGCCGAGGAACCTACTCTTTGCCCAACCAGGCAATTCCTTCAAGAGCAACCAACGATCCTTTGGGTAACGACGATACCCCCAACGTAGCCCGAGCTGGATAGGGTTGTTGGACATACAGGGAATAAATGGCATTCACCTCCGAAAAATCACTCATATTGACCAGATAGAGGGTGGTTTTGATCAGGCGACCATAATCAGCCCCTGCAGCCCGCAAAATAGCCCCAATGTTTTTCATGACCTGATGAGTCTGTTCGCCTACCATCGTTCCAGCAAGTCTCTCCGTTGCAGGAACCAGGGCAATCTGCGCTGATAAATACAACCAATTTCCAATCCGCATTCCTTGATTGTACGGACCCACTGCGGCCGGAGCTTGATCAGTGTACACCCCTTCCATGACCACCTCTTTTTTTAACATTCATTGACGCAGTACCCAACAACGGTCTCCCCCAGGTGGGTAAACATCTTCCACATCACCCATTGATACGCTCAACGTTCAAAACCACATCCAACACCGAAATGGCTTTAATCAACGAACGTAGCTGCTCCAGACCCGCTACTTCCACATCGCAAATCAGCACGAAGGGATCGCGGTCACGATCCTGGGTCTTCATCGCCACAACCGCACATTTCACACTCAAAACAATATGAGATATTTGATTCCAAACATCTTTACGATTACGGGCCATAATCCGCAACCGAGCGATATGTAATTTCTCGTCTACCTCTGGCCAATCGATATCTTCAATCCAGCGCTCCGGTTGGTTGGCAACCATCTCAAGATTTGGGCATCCAGCGGCGTGAATGGAAATACCTTTGCCCGTATGTACGATACCAACAATCGAATCCCCTGGCACGGGGCTGCAACACCGGGCCACCATGACAGCCATCTGTGGCAAGAGCCCAGCCAACTGTAATTTCGGTCCACGATCCTCACGGGACTTTCCGCTTCCGCTACTACGTGTAAGAGCAGATAATCTGTCCTCTACAGCGACATCACCATGTGGGAACAATTTTTTTGCCAATACTCCTGGGGCGATCATTGAGGTTCCCAATTTAAATAAAAGTTCTTCCCCATTTTTCAGGCCAATATCGGTAGCCCATTGACGAATCTTTTTTTCGCTGATGTTATGATGGCTAATCCCCCCCTTTCGCGCCTCGCGAATCAATATCTCCTTCCCCAGTACAATCGCCTGTTCACGATTTTTCTGTTTGATCCATCGATTGATACGGTATTTGGCCCTGCCAGTAACAACAAAACGCAACCAAGCTGGATTGGGTTCATGATTTTTAGCGGTGATGATGGCCACTGAATCCCCGGTTGCCAAGCGAGTCTTGAGAGGAACCAGCCTGCCATTGACCTTGGCACCCTGACAATGATCCCCAACCTCGGAATGCACCGCATAAGCAAAATCGACCGGCGTCGATCCTTTGGGCAAGGTGATAATATCCCCCTCTGGAGTGAAAAGATAAATATCTTCCGGAAATAGATCGACCTTAACATTTTCCAAAAACTGTCCTGGATCTTCTGCGTTTTTATGAACTTCCAACAACTTTTTCAACCACGCATAGCCGGTCGCCTGAGAATCTTCCCGGGTACTCAGGCCTCCCTCCTTGTAACTCCAATGGGCTGCAACACCGCTTTCAGCCACCTCATGCATCGCTTTGGTACGAATCTGCACCTCAATGCGGTTGCCATAAGGCCCAAAAACTACTGTATGCAGTGATTGATAGCCATTGCTTTTCGGCAGGGCAATGTAATCCTTAAAACGACCAGGAATCGGTCTCAGTTCACTATGGACCATTCCCAAAGCGCGGTAACAATCAGCTTGACTATTGACTAATATACGATAACCAATGACATCGTACAATTCTTCCAGTGTTACCCCTTTGTCTTGAAGCTTGTTGTGGATGGAATAGATATGCTTCTCACGCCCAAAAACTTCTCCCTGAATCCTATGTTTTTTCAGTATGGTACGCAGATGGGAAATCACCTTGAGCACCACATTTTCCCCTCCCTTGCGCCGTTTCACCACCAAATCTTTCAAAGCATGATAAGATTCGGGATTCTGGAGTTGAAACGCCAAGTCTTCCAGTTCATTTTTGATCCAATAAATGCCCAGACGATGCGCTATTGGGGCGTAGATATCTAACACTTCAGTAGTAAAACGCGGTTCTACCTGACATCCATCATTAACCGCGTGGTGCATTCGCCGCAAACAGATCGCCAACCGAATCAATATCACCCGGATATCCCGAGCCATCGCCAAGATCATCCGACGTAAATTCTCGGCATTGGCCTCAATGCTGGCGCGCGATGAAACATGAGATATTTTGCCTAAACCCTCAACAAGAAAAACAACGTCCGTGCCAAACTCCACGCCTATTCGTTCCAGAGTGATGATCCCCGTCTCCAGCCCCGCAACCAAAACACCTGCGGCAATCGAGGCGGAGTCCATGCGCAATTCCACCAGAACCTTGGCAACTTCAACAGGCTCATAGGAAAACGGACTCCTAGCAGTCAAAGGGTCAATCGATAACGTATATTCCGCGATAAATCGCCCCAGACGATCGAGAAACTCCAGATCAGCCTTGGGGTGATAGGCCAAAATCTTGTTGACCAATTCTGACCACATGCCCTGCTCTTTCACTTCAAAACTAACACCGACTGCATGCCTCTGAATCTACCCAAATCTCTACCCGGCACCCAAATCCACTCAAAAAGTGCCCTTCCGATGCACCGAAAAACGCATCTTCACAATTCCTCACCCTCAAAACCCAGATCATCACTTAGATCATCCGTAGGCAAAAAGGACTCCTCATCATCTGTCATGTCCATATCATCCAACTCCTCCTCTTCCGACTCGAGCTCACCCCCCTCCTCGTCAGCCTCGGAAGCTTCCTCCAACGACATGGTCGTCGCTTCGGCCATCAATGCACGCGCCTCAACCGCTACCATTCTAGGATCCAACTCCTCCTCGACCGCTTCTTGAACCGGTTTGGTAAATTCGACGCGCATCTCTTTAATATCGATGGTACCGCTTTCAATCTCCCGCAAGGCAATGACCGTAAATTTATCATTATCCATGGACAGTTCGGTTTCATGGCCATGAGTCAACTGCCGAGCCCTTTTGGCGGCCAACAACACCAACTCAAAACGATTGGGCACAACCTTCAAACAATCTTCTACCGTTACCCGCGCCATTTGCACTACTCCATGTTCAATGTGTTTTGGTTCCAAACCGATGACAATCTCAGCAACGTTTGAACATTGAGACGCCTACCACTTCACCAAGCGGCAACGTGGATCATGATAAACCACTTTCGCCGCATCCAACTCCAGGGGCAGCCTCTGCCCTGTCCACGATGCTCGTCAACAATTCCCTGTCGCTGAAAGAATAAATTACGACTCTGACTTAAACTCCGAATGAACAAAAAATACCATTTTAATCAAAATCCCATAAATGGTGATGCGATCACTCCCTCGAGTATTCATCAGGCTAGATGATGACCATCGAAAAGGTTAGAAAACCGCGCTACGAGTGGTTCAATTTTCTTTGCCATTCGTAACCTTTTTAACCGTTCGGCTCGAACGATGGCCTCAACATCCGCACACGCCGCCTCCAGACGATCGTTGACCACGACGTAATCAGCCTCATGCCAATGCGATAACTCACGCTCAGCCAAGGCCATCCGCTTTTCAATCACCTCCATAGAGTCCTGACCCCGAGCCACCAGGCGACGGTACAACTCTTCCGGAGAGGGAGGAACAATGGCAATATGAACAACGTCGTCGCGCATCTGCGTACGAATCTGGCGTGCTCCCTGCCAATCGATATCCAATATCACATCCCACCCTTTCTCCAGACTCTCCAACAACGTCTGCCGTTGGGTACCATAAAAATTTCCAAAAACTTCCGCCCATTCCACAAAAGCTTGGGCCGCAATCATACTTTCAAATTCCTCCCGACCAACAAAAAAATAGTGAACTCCCAACTTTTCCCCCGGACGAATCGCCCTCGTGGTCGTAGAAATGGAAAAGTGGATATCACGAAACGATTGAATAAGATGGTTAGATAAAACCCCTTTTCCTGCGCCCGACGGTGCCGTCAGAATCAGAATGAACCCCCGTTTCATTTCGTTCATGATCACTCCAAATTTTGAACCTGCTCCCGCATTTTCTCTATGGTCACCTTCATCTCCACTCCCAACCTTGAAAGGTGTCCATCTTGAGACTTCGAACACATCGTATTGGCCTCTCGACCCAGTTCCTGACACAAAAAATCCAATCTTTTCCCCAAGGGTTCTTCCAGTGACATCAATTTCCTTACCTCCTGGCAATGCATGCCCAATCGTTCCAGCTCCTCCGATACATCCATACGATTGTACTGCACCGCCAACTCCTGCAAAAATCGACCTTCATCAACGCGAGTTGCCAACCAATCATCAAGTCTGGCCCGTAGTTTTTCCTTAAGCAATGCTCGCAACTCTGGGATACGCCCACCCACCAAGGTCATACTGCCCTGAAGCTCTTCCAGTAATTGCATCAACACCAATCTCGTACGCCGCCCCTCCTCCTCCCTGACCTCCTTGAGCGCCTGAGCGGCCTGGTGTAAAACCTCCAGGATAACCTGTTTAAATCCGCTCTCCCTGGAACGACCGATCATATCCATCCGTCGTTCACTCACTACTCCCGGCCAAGCCATGAGGGTTCCCATATCGAGAACGGACCGAGTCATTCCGTCACCATCAAAATGCTCTCCGATCACCCGTTCCAACGACAAAAGACGACGCAACAAGGGTTCATTCAGCTCCAATGGCGGCGCGGAAATAACTTCCATACTCAACGTTAACCAGCCATCGATATGCCCCCTGCGAAAAAATGTCTTCAATAAGGCACTGGCTGCCAACTCTTCCGATTCCATCCCTTCAGGGACACGCAAGGATAAATCCAAATAGCGATGGTTTACCGATTTTAGCCGCCAAGCGATTTTGAAGCCCTCGTGAACTGATTCCGCTTGGCCAAATCCGGTCATGCTTTGTGGCACCTCGACCCTCTCCCTTCACAACCCTGACATGCATAAGGAAAAGGGGCGTACAGCTACTCTATACGCCCCTTCATTCCATCCACACTCCCATCCGGCTCGTACCACAACCTGAACCGTTTCTCCAGGTCAGCAAACCCTGGCCATCGTCAACTATGGATGGCCTCATATTTCGCTTCCAGCTCCTCCTTAGTCTCTTCGTGTTCAGGATCCGAAACAATACACTCCACCGGGCAAACCTCAACGCACTGTGGCTCGTCAAAGGCTCCCACACACTCGGTGCACAGGTCGGAATGAATGTAATAGATGTCTCTGTCCACATCCGATCCATCAGTAATGGCCTCATTCGGACACTCCGGCAAACAAACATCACAATTCGTACAATCTTCAGTGATCATCAATGCCATGTTTCAAACTCCCTTATGGACGGGTAACAAAATCCAAGCTCCAAGGTCTGCTTGTTACCAAACTTGATCCCCCTTGGCAAGCGAATCTGCCAAGAAACGTCATAAAAAATGTTTTTGATCGGCTATGCGGCTTCGGGCCTTCTGCAATCACCCGGCCCGGATTCCTGATCAAAGCTGATAATTATGGAAATACTGGCAACTGGGTCAGGCCCGTCTTTTCATCAAGACCAAACAGAAGATTCATGTTTTGTACCGCCTGACCCGCTGCTCCCTTAACCAAGTTGTCAATCGTACTTAAAACCGTCAACCACCCTGTACGACGATCTTCCACAACTCCTAAATGGACATAATTAGATGCCCGAACATGATTGGTAGCCGGAAGAACCCCGGGCTTCAACACCCGCACAAAATACTCACCCTGATAATGGCGTTCAAACAATTCCTGCCAGTTCAAACCTTCACTCCCGGGAAGGGGCCGCACATGGCATGTCGATAGTATTCCACGCGATTGCGGCAGCAAATGCGGGGCAAATCGAACCCTTAATGTCTGACCACAAAGGTCGCTCAACACCTGCTCAATCTCTGGAGTGTGCCGATGAAATCCAGTCGCATAGGGCCGAAAACCTTCGACGAGCTCGGCAAACAACCTCTCCTCCGCAGGCGAACGCCCTGCCCCGCTCACCCCCGACTTGCTATCCACGACAATCGATCCTGCGTCAATCACCCCTCCCCCGTTCATCAAAGGCGCCAGAGCCAAAATGACCGATGTCGGATAACAGCCAGGATTCGCTATCAACCGAGCCCCTCTAATTTTCTCTCGGTAAATTTCTGGTAATCCATACACCGCTTCTGCCAACCACTCAGGCGATGTGTGCGATGTCTTGTACCAATCCTGGTAGACCTTGGGTTGCCGCAGACGAAAGTCTGCCGACAAGTCGATAACTTTAAGATCATATCGAAGCAGCTCTGGCACAACCTTCATTGAGGTTGCATGAGGAAGGGCGCAAAATACAACCTGACAGTCCGGCAGACAGGATTGGTCCTGCAACGGTCTGCAAACCAGATCACTGCGCAAAGATAAATGGGGAAATATTCTATCCATCGACTGGCCGGCGTAGCGTTCCGAAGTGACAAATACCAACTCAGCCTCAGGATGCGCCGTCAGGATGCGAATCAGTTCCGCTCCGGTGTACCCACTAGCTCCTTGAATGCCAACCTTGATCGTCATGAGAAAAACCCAGCCAGCACAAAAAAAGAGAGGACAGGCCTCCCTTTTTTATAAAACCCTGAAACTTCCGCTTCCAACAGCCGAAGCGATCAACGAGCATCCCAAGAATATCGACGTCACTACCGCTTGGAGTATTGTGTACTCTTACGGGCCTTGTGCTTTCCATATTTTTTTCGTTCAACCACACGAGAGTCACGGGTGATAAACCCCGCTTTCTTTAACGCTGGACGATAGGCCGTATCGTACAAGGTCAGTGCCCTGGAAATTCCGTGCTTGATCGCGCCCGCCTGGCCCGAATTGCCTCCACCTACTGTCGTTACTACCACATCAAACCGATCCACCGTCTGCGTGATCTGAAATGGTTGCTTGACGACCATCTGCAATACTGGCCGCCCAAAATATTGCTCAATGGGCTTTTTGTTGATGGTGACCCGGCCACTCCCAGGCATGATCCATACTCTGGCAACCGCCTCTTTTCTCTTGCCGGTCGCATACGTCGCTCTACTCAATGACATGTTCACCCGCTCCCGAAATCACCCCTAATTTTCCGACAATTCCACTTGTACGAGAACCTCAAGCCCCAGCCACCTTCGACCTGATTTCCAAAACCTCAGGCTTCTGCGCCGCATGGGGATGCTCGGAACCTTGATATACTTTGAGCTTTTTGTACATGGCACGACCCATCTTGTTCTTGGGCATCATCCCTTTTACCGCTCTTTGTATGACTCTCTCTGGAAAGCGTCCTTCCAACTCCTCACGTACCGTCCTGGCCTTCAAGCCCCCCGGATGCCGAGAGTGCCAATAATAGACCTTGTCCTCCCGTTTACGCCCAGTCAGTTTCACTCTCTCAGCATTAATAATGACGACATAATCGCCTGTATCCATGCTTGGCGTAAAAATGGCCTTGTGCTTTCCTCGTAACCTTCTGGCCGCTTCCGTGGCCAATCGTCCCAGGATCATCCCCTCAGCGTCGATCACAAACCATTTGACCGTCGGCTCGATATCCTCGGCTGTCGCATAAAAGGTCTTCACAACACCGGCTCCAATTCTATCTATCCAAATTTCCGTCCTCAGAGCCTCTTAACTGAGCCGATCTCCAGGACGACGCACAATTTGGGTGGTGAAACTTAACGAATCTACCATCAGGCTCCGCTGGGGAACCTCATCTCCCGGATGGAATGGTCACCGGCTTCCGAGAATGTTAATTAGGCTTCCTGGCAGTGTCCTACTTTCCCACAACTTAAGTTGCAGTATCATCAGCGCTGAGGGGCTTAACTGCCGAGTTCGGAATGGGATCGGGTGTTTCCCCCTCGCCATCGCCACCAGAAAGCTTTACCTGCTTTTCCTCTTCAATACCGTCTCTTAATCTCTTAACAACTCAGGGAAATGGGCTGACTTTGCTGATATCCTCGTAAAGCCAATGGACCTATTAGTACCGGTTAGCTCCATGCGTTACCGCACTTCCACACCCGGCCTATCAACGTCGTAGTCTTCAACGG
>JADFZF010000099.1 GCA_015232645.1 Magnetococcales bacterium
GGCCCCGCGAGATTGCAATAATTTCAGATAGCGCCCCACCATGATGGCATCGCCAAACCCTTGTTCGGTATAGATATAGATGCTTTTTCCCTCGAGAGGCTCTCCCTGCCAACGCGGTTTTGGACAAATTCTGGGTGACAGGTTTTCCAATTGCCAACGCCATTCATATTCTTTCCAACCCTCGACAAAGCGTTCCAGCATGAGCAGGGAAAAGGAACGAGCCATATGGGCGTTGGGGGTGGAAGGACCGCACGTCAATGCCCGATCGAAGAATACCAGGGCGTCCACATGGTTTCCCACCTCCTGCTCCAGAATTCCCAGGTTGAACAGGGCGGTGACCGGGTTGGGGCTGCAATCCACCGCCTGTTGGAAACTTTGTCTGGCCATTTCCACCTGACCTTCGGCAAAACAGATACTGCCGATGTTGAGATGGACTTCGTAGAAATCGGGTTTGAGCCGCAGGGCTTGCTGGTAGGAGTCCCGGGCCGCTTCCAGATCTTCTTGGCCCTGAAGCATGTTTCCCAGGTGAAAATGGTAATACGGGTGATCGGGATAGAGAGCAATCGCCCGCTGGAGCAGATTGACCGCCAGTTCGGCGCGTCCGGTGGAATGGGCCACCATGCCGAGGATATAGAGAGCCTGATGGTTATCGGGTTCCAGATTATAGACCCGGCCCGCCATGGTTCCTGCGGTGCCGATATCCCCCTTGCCATAGGCCTCGGTCGCCAGATGCAGCAGTCTGTGGATATCGTTTTCACTCATGGTCGCTTCTCCAAGTCGGCCAGAATCTGCGCCACCGGTTCTTCCCAGCGGTTGGGTCGGGATTGACGATACAGCCTGGAGCTGGGATACCAGGGGGTCACGTCCTGATCGGCAGTCCAGCGCCAATCGGGGGCCAACGGCAACAGGATCCAGACCGGTTTGCCCAAAGCCCCTGCAAGATGGGCCGTAGCGGTATCGATGGAGATGATCAGGTCCAGGTTGTCCATGACCGCTGCGGTATCGGCAAAGTCATGTAATTCGGGTCCGACATCCAGGATATTCGCATGCGGCGGCCAGGAGATCGCCTTGTCGGCGGTGGTTTCTTTTTTTTGTAGACTGATGAACAGCCTCCGTTCATCCCGTTGCCACAGGGGTGCCAGGGAGTCGAGGTTGACCGAGCGGCGCCGTAAAGGATCATTTTGGTGCAGGGGTTTCCCTTCCCAGACCAAGCCGATCTTGAATCGGTCGGGGGGCAGCCTTTGTCGCCAATGGCGCGATCTTTCCGGATCGGCGAAGATGTAGGGTGGTACCGGTGGATGGCGGGGGGTGATAAAGTGTCGGGCCAGGCTCATCATGGGAATGAAATAATCCACATTTTCCGACCATCGTATTTCTGCCTGTATTTTTCCCAGCCCCGGTTGTCCTTGCAACAATGGTTCCAAAGGTTTGGCAACGATGACCGTGACCTGACCACCGAGTTCAAGCAAACGCGGGACAAAGCGGATGAATTGGATGGTATCACCGTATCCCTGTTCCGCCAATACAACAATTTTTTTATGGTGCAATGGTTCACCGGACCAGCGTCGCAGTTGATCCGGGGGGTGAACGGCAAGACCCGAGCCCCCGGGGAGGTGAAAGCGCCATTCCAATTCATCAAAACCGCGACTCTCGTCTCCGAGGAGGAGCAGCGTATGGGCCAGGTTGACATGGGCCTCGGCGGATCGGGGGTCGAGGCTGAGTGCCTGCTCGAAACATTTTTCGGCACGCCTCAGTTCTCCCACCGCCTTGTGACACAAACCGAGATTGATCCAGGCCGACAACAGGGTGGGATCCAGGTCGATGGCCTTGACAAACCCGGCCATGGCCGAGGCCATCATGCCCAGATCCATGGACATGTCGCCCATGAGAAAATGCAGGTCGGGGAGATCCTCTGCCAGTTGCAGGGCGTCTTTGAGCCTCTCCAGGGCGATGGTGGTTTTGCCGGCCTTGCGCAGGAGGTTGGCCAGGGATCGATACATTTCCACCTGCCTGGGTTCGATGACGATGGCGCGGCTGATGTGGTGGATGGCTTGGGCCAGATTTCCCGTTTGTTCAAGGGCCAGTCCCAGGATATGGTGCAACTGTGGGTGGCCTGGAAATTGCTGCATCAGTGGTTCAACAATGGTCACCGCCGCTGCTCCTTGACCATTTTTCAACAATTGCAGTGCCACCGGAATGGCCGTTTGTAGCGGATCGGATGGGTGTGAGGCCATGTGTATGCATCCCAGCTTGAACCGACGGTAAACGGGAACAAGCTGACCCCTTCTTCCTGCTGGATCATTGCCCCGGATCGTTCCGAACACATGTTTTCTAACGCAATAATTAAGCCAACCCCTTTGACAGTCAAAGGTTTTTCTCCATGAACCATGCGGGCAGCTCATTTGGTACCATTCTGACCAACCGTTTTGGGGAACGTTATTTCCCCGCCATCAATGGCGAGGTGTTTTCCCAAACGGGGTCGGGCAGTTATTTCCATCGTTACCACGGAGCCATGGTCGAGCCCAAGGACTCTCTGAACCTCATCGTCGGGACCGATGGCGGTGGGTTGGTCAATTGGTTGTGCAATAAAAGCACCGGTGATGGCAGTCGGTATCTGTTTATCGAATTTCCCGAGCTGATTCAACGTCTGTACGACGAACAAATGCTGCCCGCGGACCTCCCCGAGCACATCGTGGTCACGACTCCCGACCAGTGGCTCGAAACTGCCGAACAATTATCGCTCAAGGATTATTTTTACCTCGGCAATGTCCGCCCCTGGCGTTCACTGGCGGTCATCGACTGTTTTTACGAAGATTACGTCAAACTTTGGAACGATTTTGATGAACTTCTCGGACAGTATCAGCTGGGGGTGGGACAGGAAATCGGTTCACGCGTTTTTCTTCTAAAATGTCTGGAAAACCTGGCCGAAAACCGGATTCCGGCCCACGTCCTCCATCAGGCCTTTCCAGGTCGCACGGCTGTTTTGCTGGGAGGGGGCCCGTCGCTAAACGAAAGTTTTTCCTGGATCAAAACCAACCGTGAACATTTGCTGGTCTTGGCGGTGACCCGCATTGCCAGACAATTGGCCGCTGCCGACCTGGTCCCCGACATGTTCTTCGCCATCGATCCCCACGATATCATTTTTCACCAAAGTAAGGATGTCCTGGAATTTCACGATAAGAGTCTGCTCGTCAACATGTACCATCTCAACCCCAGGTTATTGGGATCCTGGCGTGGACGCAGCCTGTACATGGGGCCATTGTTTCCCTGGAGTTCGCCTCTCAACCCCGCTTCCGGCAACTATCCTGGTATCACTGTCAGTCATCAGGCCTTGGGTACCGCCATCGACATGGGGGTTGCACGAATCATTCTCGCGGGATTCGATTTGTGTTTTAGCCGCGAAGGGTTCACCCATGCCGCCGGCAGCGTGGAGGTGGCTGCCGGTCCCTACGTTCATCGCTCCGAATTGTGGGTTGAGACCAATGGAGGTGGGATGGCAGAAACCCGCAGTGATTTTTTCAATGCCCTGCCAGCTCTGGCGGCTCTGGCCAGTTACGCCCGGACCAAAGAGTGTCGGGTGATCAATCCGGCCGCCACCGCCGCCAAAATTGAGGGCATCGACTGGATCCCCTGGAACGAGTTGACCCTGGAGCCTGTGGCGCCCAAAAGTTCCGACCTGTTGTGGCAACGATTGCCCGTCGAGACCTCATCCGACCGTCTGAGGTTGTGGCGGGAGGTGGAGTCGGTACTGGTGCAGGCTTGCAATAAAATCGCCACCATCAAACAATTGGCCGCGGAAGCGGTCGATTGCAATGATGGACTGTTTGGCAGAAAAGGTAACGCCCCTGATTTTAAATATAAAGTCCGTATGGATGAGATCGAATCCATCCTGGATGACGAATACCAGGAATTTTCACGCCTGGTGAAACGATGGAGCGTGGCCGAATTTCTCAAATTGTCTCGACCGAACAAGAACAAGGAATGGAGTGACGAGGAGGTCGAAAACGTTGGCCGACGTTATTATGAAGTGTATCGTGACAGTGCCGCCAACCTTTTGGAAACCGTCGAGGCAAGTTTGACCCGGGTTCGGGTGCGCCAGGAGGAGGAAAAAATCGCTGCCGATCTGCATGTCATCCTTGATCAATACCAGAAGGACGGTCATCAGGGGCGTGTTCATCTTTTGATGGATAAACGACGGCAGGCTCCCGAAGATTTTCCCTCGGCAATACGTCAACGTATCGAGACTTTCCAGACGGAATTCGCCACCCTGCTGCAACAGACGGAAAACGACTATACCCGACATTGTCATAATCAATTCGTCTCTCCCTATGCCATCTGTTCCAAGGTGATGGCCATGTTTCAAAACAATGAGGCAGAACGTCTAAAAAATTTCATGGATGGCATCCAACGCAGCGAGATGGCGAGCAAGGAACATTTTGTTTATCTGATTCGGGGTTTGCTGGCCGAGGGGGAAGCCGATTTCGATCAGGCATTGCGATGGTATCGTCAGGTTACTTTTGCACCGCTGCTGGTCAGTGGTTTGCAACGGCTGTTGTCGGTCCATTTGCGTCAGGGGGATTTGTTCAGTGCCCGGGCGGTCGCCAGACGGCTGGCTGACCGTTCTCTGCTGCATTTGCCATTTTATGCCGATTTGCTGCGGCTCACCGGGGATACGGACAAGGCCATTGTTGAATATCAAAATTATGTCGAAGTGGTCCAGGATGACCTGGCGGCGTTGATGACCTTGGGAACCTTGTTGTTCGATCATGGAAAACGGGATGGGGCGCAACGGTGTTGTGACTGCATCCTTTCCCGCGATCAAAGCCACAAGGCGGCCCGATCGCTTTTGGCCAGGATCCAGTCGCCGGAATGAATAAAATAGGGGTCCGAAGGTGGACTGGTTACCACCTGCGGGTGGGAGGCTGGTGGGCTTCCTTGACGCCACTGCAACAGTGGGTATGATTGCTTGGAAAGTTGCCGTTTTGAGAGACAATTGGGAGCTGAAAGCTGCTTGCGGCGAAGGGCGAGAAGCGACATTCACACTGAACCGATACACCTGCCATGACATCGTGCCTGCCCATCAACCTCAGTGACCTGCTCCACCCGGAAAGCCTGGAATCGTCGCGTGTGGAGTTCAAGGCATCCTGGGATGACGAATATACCGGCCTACAGGTGATTCATAGCATCTGCGCCTTCGCCAACGATTTTCAAAATTTGAACGGCGGTTACATCATCATCGGAGTGGAAGAAAAAAATGGGATCGTCACCCTGCCGCCGCGAGGCTTGACCCCTGTCGAGGTAGGAAAAGCGCAGCAATGGATTCGCGGACAATGCAACAGGATCGATCCGGTCTATCAGCCAGTACTCTCGCCCGAGTTGGTGGACGGTCAACACCACATCCTGGTGATCTGGGCGCCCGGCAGCCAAATGCGTCCTCATCAGGCACCAGAGTCTTTTGAGAAAGGGACTGCACGGAAATTTTATATCCGTCTTGGTTCAAGCACCACGGCTGCTGACGCGCAGCCTGATCTGAAAATACAACTCCTTCAAATGACGGCCCGGGTCCCATTTGATGATCGTCGAGCACTACAGGCAAATGTGTTGGACATCCGCGAAACCAAGGTGAGGGAATTTCTACACGATATCGGCAGTGGTCTGGTTGAGGTCCAGGATACGCGCATGTTGTATCGCCAGTTGCGCATCGCCGATCCCGTCAACGGGCATGACGCGCCACGCAACGTGGGCTTACTGTTCTTCAGCCAAGATCCAGAACAATGGTTCCCTGGTGCACGGATTGAGGTGACGCAATTTGCCGCTGACACATCGGGCAACATCCTTGAAGAAAAAATTTTCAGGCAAAAACCGGTCCATGAGCAGCTTAGAGAATGCCTGGCCTATCTGGAAAACCTTTCGGTTCGACAGACTCAGAAGCTTCCCAACTGTGCCGAAGCTGCCAATTGGGTAAGTTATCCGTCTCTGGCTCTGCGGGAGGCGCTGGTGAATGCCGTCTATCACCGTTCCTACGAGGGGACTTCCGAGCCGATCAAGGTCCATCTCCTCCCAGACCGGATGGAGATCATCAGTTATCCTGGACCCGTACCAGGCCTCGAAACAAGGCATTTCAATGGTCTGGATCCAATGCCGCCCGTACCGGCCCGCAATCGACGTATCGGCGAACTTCTTAGGGATTTAAAGCTTGCCGAGGCGCGGGGTACCGGTATTCCCAAGGTCAAACGGGCCATGCAGCAGAACGGTTCGTCGCCGCCACGGTTCGATTTTGACGAAGACCGCAGCTACTTTCGGATAACCCTGCCAGCGCATCCTGAATATCAAGCCATCCTTACGTTGTTGGACGTAGCCAATCTGAAGGCGGTGGGTGATTTTCCAGACGCGCTTCGGCGTCTGAAGGATGCTTATACGCAAAATCCTGGGGCCCTCGGGTTAGCCTTGGAGCTGGCGCGGGAATTGGTCGCTCAGGGTGATATCCATGCCGCCGAATCAATCTACGACAAGTTCGTTGTCACCAATCCCGGGTCGAATCCGACGGTGCTGATCACTCTGATCGCCAGGGCCTATCTGGACAAAAACCATAAGGATCAGGCGGTGGCATGGCTTGATCGGTTGCCACCACTGGAGGTGATCGGAGACGCCTTCGACGCGGCGATTCAAGAAAAACGTGCCGGGCGGATGGAACACGCGCATCGTTATTTTAAAATCGCAGGCCATGCAGTCATGCAGGATGTGAAGGCCCTGCACGAGTTCGCCCAGGTAAAAATAAAACTGGCGGAAAAGGCCAGGAAGAAAGCACATCGGAATAATAGGCTGGCATATAATCGACTGCTCGATGAAGCACGGGAACTGCTGCAACGGGTGGTGCAAATGGAGGCGCCACGTACCCGCCATGCTTGGGCATGGTTCGATCTGGGCAGGGTCCTCAAATGGCGTCGATCACCCATTCATGATATTCGTCATGCCTTCAAACAGGCGATACAATTTGAACCCAATGAGCCTCGTTTCAAGGAAGCCCTGGACCGGCTGGAGACTCGCCAAGATGGTGGCTGAGGAGTGTGCATTTCGCCCAGCAAATGGATCAACGATCACGAATTCGGTCTCGATGTCATTTTAACACCACCCGATTCATCTGTAGATCAACCTTGACAGGCCCATCGCAATCATTTTTTCAGGAACTGATCGTTATGATTCCGCTGTCCATGCCCGACCTTTCCGGTAACGAGGCGGCTTATCTCCAGGAGTGCATTCAGAGTACCTATGTTTCCTCGGTAGGCCCTTTTGTCTACCGTTTCGAACGTATGGTGGCGACCGCCGCCGGGGCCCCACACGCCGTAGCGACCTCCTCGGGGACCTCGGGATTGCATGTCGCCCTGGTGGCCGCGGGAGTCCAGCCTGGAGATCTGGTGATCGTCCCCAGTCTGACTTTCATCGCTAGTGCCAATGCCGTGAGCTATTGTGGCGCCCAACCCTGGCTTATGGATATTGATCCTAAGACCTGGAATCTGGACCCAGTACTGTTGGAGGAAATTTTGGCCGAAGAATGCCAATGGTGTGACGACCGATTGATACGCAAGGCTACGAATCAAAGGGTGGCAGCCATCATGCCGGTCCACATCCTGGGAACCCCTGCGGATATGGACGCCATCGTCCCCCTGGCCCGTCGGTATGGTTTGCCGGTCGTTGCCGACGGCGCGGCCGCACTGGGATCGTCTTATCGAGGGCGCAAGGTCGGCGATCTCGGTGCCGATTTGACCGTTTTTTCCTTCAATGGCAACAAAACCGTCACCTGTGGCGGCGGTGGGGCGGTGGTAGGTTGCGAAGAGCGATTGCAGCGAATCCGTCATCTCAGTACCACCGCCCGCCTCGGCGATGCCTATGACCATGATATGATCGGTTTCAATTATCGCCTGACCAACATCCAGGCTGCCGTAGGGTGTGCCCAATTGGAACGTCTGGATCAATTCGTACAAAAAAAACAAACGATCCGCGCTTATTACCGAGAGGCTTTCGCAAGTCTTGCAACCGTCGGCCCGTTTCCCAACCCCGACGACAGTCAATCGGCGGCATGGTTTTCGGGCATCGTGCTGCCAAACACCGCCTCGGCCAGCGCTGAAGAGTTAAAGAATTATCTGCGGCAACAGGGGATTGATGCCCGGCCTTTCTGGAAACCGTTACACCTGCAAAAGCCCTATCGCCACGCACCTGCCACCCGGCAAACCGTCAGCGAAGGGGTATGGGATCGGATCATGGTCCTCCCCTGTTCCACCACCATCACCGACCTGGAGCTGGATCACGCGGTGGCGTCGGTACGCCGGGGTTGCCAGCAGATGGCGGTTTCATGAACTCCCCCCCGGATCTGGAGCGGCAAAGGCTGGTCATGATCGGGGCGGGGGGACATGCCCGCGTCTTGATGTCCGCCTTGGAGGCGATGCATATCCCTGTCCAGGCCTTGTGTCTTCCCCCCCTGGCCCTCATTCCTCCCTGGGGGCAGGGAATCCCCACCCTGAGTTCCGATGCCCAACTGTTGGAGGCTTTTGACCCGCGGACGACACTGATGATTTTGGGCGTCGGCGCCACCGGGAACAATCATAAGCGTTCCGCCCTGTTTGCCCATTATCGTCAACAGGGATACCGTTTTGCCACCATCCTGCATCCCCGGCACTATCATGCCGCCGACGTCACTTTGGGTGAAGGATGTCAGGTCATGGTGGGGTCGATTATGCAATCCGGCGTCGAGATTCACGACAATGTTATCATCAACACCGGCGCCTGTATCGATCACGAATGCATCATCGAAAGCCATGTC
>JADFZF010000009.1 GCA_015232645.1 Magnetococcales bacterium
GGACAGGACTTCGTTCTTCGCCGCCAGTTTGGCTTCAAGTTCGCGGATCCGTTTCTGGTCTTGGCCCCGATCCAAATCACGACCACCCTGCAATGCCATGGCGGCATTCTCAAACAAAGCACGCTGCCAACGGTAAACCATGGTCGGGTGACATCCAGACTCATCACACAAATCCGAGAGCGCCTCCCGTTCTACCAAGTGCCGTTTCAGAATGATAGCCTTCTCCTCGTAGCTGTACTTCCGTCTCTTCTTGCTCATGTCTCACCTCCTGGTTGATCACGCTTGATACACTTATTTCACGATCAATTCCAGGTGGACTAAAACAAAATCATCATTCAACGCGCCAAGGAACGGCATATTGGAATCCGTCCACGCATTATTTCGGACAACGGCCCCCAGTTCATTGCAAAGGATTTCAAGGTCTTCATCCGGGAATCGGGAATGACTCATGTGCGAACGTCACCCTATTATCCCCAGAGTAACGGCAAGATCGAACGTTGGCACAGAACCTTGAAGCAGGAGAGCATCCGGCCCAAGACCCCGTTGTCGCTGGATGACGCCCGGCGACTGGTATCCAATTATGTGACCCACTACAATGAAGTTCGTCTCCACAGCGCCATCGGTTACGTCACCCCGATGGCCAAATTGGAAGGTCGGGAGGAACAGATTTTTAAAGAGCGGGACCGTAAACTCGAAGCGGCAAGAGAGCGACGAAAGGCCAAACGAAGCCACCCTTTAATGGCCGCTTTTACGACCCCAGAAATAACCACTACCGCCCATTGATGGCAAGTGGCGTTTGATCAATTCCCGGTGAACCAGTACAACATGACCATGTGGCAAAGAGTGCTTGATGCTCATGGCGGACTCGGCGGGGATCATGCGTCCGCCCTTGAGCACAACGCGAATGGCCTCGATCACCTCGTCCGGCAGACCCGTCAGGTTGCCGAGAGTGCGTTTCTTGACCTTGCCGTCCTCACGGTAACACTCCCGCAACAGGACAGTAGGGTGAGACTTGCGATTGGGGACTCGTTCGATATGCATGGGTATGAATCATACGGCATACATATTTACAATGCAAGGAAAATTTTTAATTATACATGACTACATTTTTTCACTCAAATCAAACCTATCTCGTTGATTTTTTTGGGCTGGAAAGTATTTCTCAAGTAGAAAGTCCGGATCAATATCGCTACACATCAACCCGAAGAACTGGTCGATATTACCCACCAGGTTCAACATGTCGTCGATCAAAGTGGCATTCGTAATGGCTTGGTATCGGTTTATGCGCAGGGGGCTACAGCGGCAATCATGATCCAGGAAAATTGGGATGATTCAGTACAGAAAGATGTAATCAACATGTTGCGAAAGATCATACCCAAAGGGGTCTGGCTTCATGACAGACAGGACGGCAATGGTGATGCCCATCTCAAGGCAGGTTTGGTTGGCCCGTCGCAATCCATACCTTTAATCGACGGTCGTCTGGGATTGTCGCAGTGGCAGAACATCTTTTTTTGCGAATTTGACGGCCCGCGCAGCCGCCGAACGATCATATGCACCGTTCTGCGGGACGACAAATGAAGCATGACGGTTAGGGAAGTTCCATCATTTGGATCGGTGATCTTTATATGCCAGAAAGACCATCCCAGCAAATATGTTTCCCCCTCTCCAAGGGAGGACCTCCAGGGCACTACACAAAAAGCAGACCCTGAAAGATGATCGCGAACCCCTTGATGAATCAAAGAGGAGTCACCATTGCCGCCAAGGGGTCTACCTTGTCGAAGATTCATCCATGCTCTTGACGGGTTCCATCTCTGGATCAGCAGTCGCCTCAACAGGAATGGGGGTGGGATCATCGCCCAGTGAGCGGCGGATATGCGTCGCCGATGGCCTCAAGGAGGGATCCAGTGGCAGTTCATGACTCAATTCTTCCTCGGAAGAGTCCCCCTTGCTCAACTTTTCCTTGATTAATTCGACCCCCTCCCTGGCCCGACCGACGGCAAATCGATTAAGTTCCACCAAACCAGCGATCATGTCGCCAAGAATATTGAAGACACCCGTCCCCATGTTCTCAACGCGAATCTCGACGATCTCCTCGCCACTGCTGGCCGTTTGTACAGTTTCATTGACCATCATGTCACTACCTCGCAAATAGTTGGCCCTCATCCCCCTGCCCTGGCAAGACACGGGCCCGCTTTGACGAATGGGCGCGACGGTGTCATCCACCGATCACATCACCAACCTGGTTCCAGTATTCCAATGGCAGTTCAGTGGCCATCTTCAAGGCCCCCAAGGAACCCGCATAAATCGGATCATCCACCAGATGGACGCGGACGTCGCCATAATCACGCAGGCTGTCCGCAAGAACGCGATCCAACCCCCGCATCCGAGATCCGCCACCGGCCAGAATGATATTTCCAACCACCTCTTCCTGGTTTTCAGGATCAAATATGGTGATCAACTGCTGGACGTTTTCGATGATGTCCGGAACAATAGCCTCGCAGGCCATGCGAACTTCGCGAGTGATTTCATGGGGCTGGGGTTTTCCATTAGCACGAAGATTGACGATGATATCCTGTTCAGGTTGGCCGACAAACCCGAATTGATCCTTGATCTTTTGCGCCAACAAGGTGGTGATCTGAACATTAGGATAAGACTCGGAAATCAGGCTTGTCAAAAAATTGTCTACATGATTACCGGCCTTCATCAAGGTCACCTGTTCTTCCGCCCCGGGAATGGTCCCACGCATGGCGCAAATATCGATGGTCCCGGCTCCGATGTCAATGATGATGGCATTGGTCAACTTGTTGAGGCCATAGGCCACCATGAAAGGCTCGGATACCACCATGGAAAAATGCATCAGCTCGTTGGTGATCCGCAACAGTTGATTTTTATTGGAAATGGAAGCGCGCGCCGGAACTCCGAGGATACCGCATACCCGGTCTCCTGGTTGAGGATGGGCCAGGGAAATGGCATATTGAATCAACTCTTTGGCCGCCTGGGTATCTTTTTCACTCGCTTCTTTCAAAACCCCGTCTTCCAGGGGAAAATGAATATTCAAATAGGACCGACGGTCCAGGGCCTCCTCGCCAACGACGTTGGTTTGGTCCAAAAGCTTGACCCCGATGATATCCTTGGGGTAACCCACGACCGAACGGACCGCTTCCTTGGTCCCCCGGTTGGATACCACGGTTGTCCTTGATGTGCCCAGGTCAATGCCCAGAAAAAGGTTTCTGCCCTGTTGCGAGGATGATTCCATGCTTTACCCCTGTCATCGGTTTGCAGATGCCGGACTTCGACCCATGTGGTTCCGGCGAATGATTCCTTAGTGGCCGCGCGGCCTTGTTTTGGGTCTTCCTCTAAACTAACTTTTTGACTTGGTACCTGTTCTCCCGATCGTATAGCCGATCAACCCCCCCAGAGTCCCTAACGATCCCAGAAGAATATCGATACCACCAGTCGTGATCTGGGCAGCGCCGCCCAAAATGCCACGGATTCCTCCGCCCACGCGACGTAAACCCGACTCGGATGCAGGCGTCGGGCGGTGCTGGGAGACCATTTTTGCACGCGATTTGAGATCGGACTGCCGCGCATCAACCTGGATGGTGGCCGTTCTGGAAACCGTAAACAGGGAAACGACTCCTCCCACGGCATCACCCAGAAGGTTGGCAATTCCCGAACCCAATCCCTCGACCGGAACCTGCCCCAGGTCCGGGCCACGACCTGAGGGGACGAAATCTTCACTCCTGGCC
Organism: Magnetococcales bacterium; assembly: GCA_015232645.1. Classification (GTDB taxonomy): domain Bacteria; phylum Pseudomonadota; class Magnetococcia; order Magnetococcales; family UBA8363; genus UBA8363. Next base: position 3,750 of record JADFZF010000009.1, read on the forward strand.
AACCGCCGCGATACCGGTTGAAGCTGACCGACTGCCACGGTCCCCGAAACTGAACCGTTGGCGGTACGGGAGGTGGATTTGACCACTTTGTCAAGGACAGGGGCTCTGGTCCCGCCCGCAAGGCGATTCTCCTTGGCAGGAATGGTCACCACGAAATGGGTGTTTTTTGTTGCCGTGGGTCGAGTCCGGGTCGAAGTGACATGCGGCGTTTCAGCCGCATTGGCAACAGCAGCCTGGCCCTTAAGGACCCCGGCGTTGATGTTGACCCGTCCCAACGGCGATTGAGTTGAGTTACCCATCGGTTCTGCGACAGGTGTTGCTGGTGCAAGGCGAACTTTTCCCTGAGGGGATGGCGTGGGAATGGAGGGATTGGCAGCGGGTGTGTTCGCCTTCCTTGGCGGCAGTGGCACGGAGGATGGAGGGGCCGAGACCTCCTGGGCCCTGGAGGCTGAAACGTTGCCCGCCATCGACGATCGGGGAGGACGATGGTCATCACCCCGTTGAGAATCGGCAGTGACAACCTTGCTCTGCCCATCCTTGGGGGGGGCGGCCGCTGGGGGGGGCACGGTACCGGTGCCACCGCTTGGAGAAGGTGCCGGCTTGAAGGCGATCCCTTTGTTCACAGGGGCCCTTCTTGCCGACAGCTCATCTTCAGCTGGCCCTGAAAGCGATCTTGAACCGGAAGTTTGACTATTTTTCTGAACCATCCGGGTCGCCTCCTGGGGACGCGCCGCGGTCGCCTGCGCCTGACTTTTTTGTACGACTACAGAGCCAGCCGGCCTGGATGCCATGGCTTCCGATGGGGCCAAGTCCGGTGAAGATGTCCCTGGGGCATGCTTGACTGCCGCTTGAGGTTTGAGACTGGACACCTCCCGTTGGCCACCGGACTTGGGGCCCGGTGTCACAGCCGTCCTCGGAAGGGGGGGGGCGGGAGCGGTTTTCGTGGAAGAAGAATCGTTCGCAAACCGTGGCCTCGGACCAGAGGGAGGGGGGACCACCACCGCCTTGACCGGAATTGGATGGGCGTTCACGGAGGCCGAGGAACGTGATTTTGCTTCCAGATTGGCCGATGGCACCGAAGTGGGTTTGACCTCCCTGGCGATCACATGCTTCTTTGTCTCGGGGTCCTGACGATTCGTCTGGGCCGCCAATGGCACACCGCTGGTCGGGTAGGAGCGAAGGCCCGCGACAGGCACCTTAGCCTCCGAATCGAGATGGAAAGGATTGGTCTTGGATTTGGCTGCCGCCGCAGCCCGAGCGGGCAATGACTGTGTCGCCGACCCGGATGGAGGTTTTGTTGAAACAGCCGGAAGGCTTCGCGTATTTGAGGAGTCGGCGGGCATTGTCTTAGCCTCCCTTGCGGCAATCGGGGTATTGGCCAGGGCGCCATGCTTCTCTATCGTTAAGCCGGGACCCGCAATTTGTTCGTGAACGAAGGGGACCCCTTTAAAATGGCCTGCACGTCGATAACGTAAGTTCGGCCGAGGCTGACCAGAGTCGGTCTCCGCCTCGCGGGGATTGGGACCGACATGGGCGCCACGGACTTGACGAGGTCGTTGACCCTGGCTGGAGATCACCTTGAGCCAATTAGATTTGTTTTCCACCCCCGCCAGGGTCTCAAAATCCGTGACCGACAAAGAAAGTGGCTCCGGCGGCGGGACGAATGCCTGCTCCACCGGTTGATGGCGTAAGCTTCCGGCAGCCTCGGTTGCCTTAAGGGCGGATGATTTGCGCGTTATGGACGCCTGTGTCACCGCAACCGATTCGGCCCCTTCAAGCACGGCCCGACGCGCCGGGATCAGATCCTCTGTTTTTTTCGGGGATGGCACCGCCCCTTGAGCGGCTGGTTCGCGATTCGAAGGCTGCTCCTTTTGCTTCTGCGAATTGGAAACCGATGGAGCGACACGACCCTCTGCCGCAATGGTCTCCGGGCTGTGGCGCAGCCCTCCGCTTGACAATTTTTCCTTGAGAAAACGATTCAATGGTGAGACCTCCCACCCTTCCGACCGGACCGGTTTGGGTCGGAGGGGAGGGGCTGCGTCCGCCCCATGTCCCGAATGAATCGGAGCCGTAAGCGGAGATTCGGCTGCCACACCGGCATCCCCCATTGATTCCGACGGTGAAGAACTCTGAGGTGCCAATCCTTCCTTTCCCTCGGTGATCACTCTAAGCTCGGCGGGATCAGGGATCTTTTTTATGTTGCCTCGGTGGGCCAAATTGATCCCTCCAACCTGAAAACCATTAAAATCATCGGGACCATTGACCGATGCGGCCACGGGGGACAATGAGGTTGCGGATTCGGGCCCGTCCATCGTCAAGGGTCCCACGCTGACCCCTTCCGGTGGGGTGGGGGGGCGGCGATCCTCAGACACCGGTTGCCCACGCGCCAGCAGGGCTGTGGCCTGTTTAAGCGCGGCCAACCCCTTCATGGCATTGCCCCTGGATCCGATCATATCCTGTTCCATGACGGTTCTTTCATGTTCAGTCTGGACAGCCTGACTCTCCAGGCACCGATCGTCAGCTCACCATCATACCTTCGCCGCTCGTCGGATGCCAGATCGCCTCTTTCGTTATCGGCAATTACGAAAGCAAACATCATACCATGGAAACCATCCACCCGACTCCTCTGGTTACGACGGCCCGGCGCAATCAGAAAAAAAACGGGACAGTATGGCTGTCCAGAGCAACACCGGAGAAAACGTGGAAGGGTGTCTTCTCTTGCCGAATCATTATTTCAGAAAAAAATTATTTGTAAATGGCCGCCTTTCTGGAACCGGCATCTGAAAAAGTTTTCAGCCAACTGTTCCGGAATCGTCCCAAAGTTCGGGATAACCGCCGACTATCCGCCGGGGTGATCAGACCGGCAGCCATGGCCTTGAGAATACGCCCCCACAGACGGTCCAGATCGCCCGGGGTGGCGGGCGGGTAAGCCTCCAAATATTGCGTCAATTCGTCAATCAGCGACACCGAAGACATAGCAGGCTGCGTCATGAGGGGCGACTCGGCGGTAGGCAAGGATTCCTTTTCGGCCAACAATTGCTCCGAAAGCTGGCGTTGCCGTTGACGGACCAGAAACGAACGGGCGGTCTCCGAGCTGATGCTTTGGATCCGACGGCGAATGGAACACGGTGGGGGTAAACCGGACATACGCCTCTTCAATTCAATTGTAGGCTCGAATATAGGCATCCGTAATACCACCCCGGGTGGCAAGATCTTTTTTGGCTTCTTCTGCCTCTTCCAACCGGGAATACGGCCCGCTGAAAACACAAATCATGGAGCTGTTGCTACGTTGCTTGGTATAGACCCGCAGACCCAGTTTGCGAACAGCGGCCATTTGTTCATCACTGTTGGAGCTTTCCGAGAAACAGCCCACGGATATGAACCATCCCGTTCGCTCTGCGGGGGGAGAATTGGCTTGGGTCGCTGCAGTCGATTCGGTACCGGTTCCAGCTGTGGCGCCTACGGCGGCGACCGAACTCCCCTGAACCTGAGTGTTCTGCACCTGAATGTTCTGCACCTGGGCAGCCCTGACCTGATTTTCGTGACGCTCGACTGAAAGAGCGCCGTCCACGCTGGAGGCAAAGGGTGAATTTGCTGCCGGAGCCGGCTTTTCAGTCGAGGAGACCGCGGTTGTCGGAACTGCGGAGTGTTCCGCCGATACCGAAGAATGTTTCTCCACGGTTTTGGCCGGTTCATTGCCGGGTGCTTCCGGTGGTTTGGAAGCGGTTGCCGGAGTGACTGCCGGAGGAGGCTGATTCTGATTGGCGATGACCAGTTCGTAGGTTGGATCCTTCGTCCCCTGAGGCGACTGCGTCTGTTTCTTCCGGACCGCAGCTTGATTGCCGACCGAACGCTCCTTTTGTCGGGCATCGGCCAGGCTGTCTAACAGTTTGAGAGTGATGGGGTTATTGTTGCCGTTGACCCGTCGGGAAATCTCCACGGCATCACTGTAAAACTGTTTCCCGGAAGAAAAGCGGTTATTCCGTATGTCGATCCATGCCAGCCGTTCAAGGATGGGGAGGAGCGATTTATGGTTATTGCCATTGACCCGCACAGTGATGTTGAGGGCCTGCTGCAACAATGGCTCCGCCTTGGGAAAATCGCCATCGACGATGTACAGCTCTGCCAGCGCCAACCTCGATGCGACGGTTTCGATGGCATTGGGACCATAACGGTCGACGGAGAGCCGCACCGCATCCTGGGCACTGACCAACGGCGCTTTGGCTCCGTCCTGGGCCTGCGCCGGAATCCAGCCGCCGAGCAACGTTCCCCAAAGAAAAAAAATCAAGGTTTGGAGGAGCGTTGCCGAACGGATTACCCTTCGATTTCCTGGTGCTGGTGTCATGGTCAAACATCCGGGTGGTTGGCTGGGTCGGGTGGTTGTCTGGCCACTTTCGGTTACCAGCGCTGTCAGGCCCCCACAAACACCAGGTTGAGATCCTTATTTGAAGAGCTGCGTGCAACCTGGCTGGTCACCGAATTTCCCCCTGGATAAAAGGAGAGGATACGATCCTCTCTTGTGAAAATCAGGGGTGGGGTTCGGTTTTTCCGGTTGCGGATGACACCGTCCCTCCATCCCCATTATCCGTTGTTTCAAAGAAAAAACGCAAGTCCGGTTGTAGGTTTCCCTGTTCCTTCCTGGAAGAAGCGACATGCCCTTCAATTTGGAACAAACTTTGGCCACGACCATTTTTCATGATCAATAGCTCTGGAGCCGCGGTCACCAAGGTCTGGAGAACATGAAAGGCACGAGAGGTTGCAAGTTTCCAATTGAAATAATACCGTGGCTCACCAGGATGAGCAAAGGCAGCCAGCCCCCGAATATGTATAGCGTCGATACGCACTCTCCCCGAATGCTCATTGCACGAAAAAGCACCTGCGGGCGGATGGGCGACATGACAAGGGAGGATCCGAGCCAATCCCTGAGCCAGAGCTGAAAGGGCACGGCGCTGCCTGGGGCCGGGCACAGGCGAGCCACGATCAAAATCAAGATTAGAAGGCAGAAGAAGGGTGGCCTGTTCCGAATTGACATGAATTTTCAATTGCGCTCGCGTCAAAAAGGCTCGAAGTCGGGAAAAAAACTCCTCTGGGGATTGGACACCCGCGGGATCGGTCGGAGGAAGCGGTGGTTGTAGCGCTTGCGTGGCCAGAGGCGGAGGGGAGGGCAGCGGAGCTGGGCCACCAACCAACGTTTCCAATTTTTCAATGTGATCCTGAAGTCCCAGAAGGACATTGCGGTTCAGTGTCTGCTCCTCCGCCTCCCGGGCTCGGGTGGTGGCCATGGTTTCGGTGGCCTGAAGCATCTGCTGGCCCAGGCGGTTCAAGGCATCGACGAATTCCCGCGATGACGACTGGGTTGCGATATTATCCATCCTGACGTTCATCCGCTCCAGAAGGGCCAGAAGTCGGTCTTCCCGATCACTGTGGGGGTCCCGCGGCTGGACCCGGGTATTGAAAGGGGTTTCGGCAATGGCGATGGAGGAATGCCGAAGGGGAGGCGATATTTCGGCGATCAACCACAAGCGTCTTTGCGTCAAACCAGCCCCGAGCAGGAGCGTCATCACCAACAAGACGGTGGCGACCAACTCCAGCATCAAGGCAGATCCCGGGTTGAAATGCCTGCAGGAACTGTTGGTGACTCGCTTCATGGCGCTCTTCGTGCGAGATTGCGGCGGGAACAAACCACGTTGATAACCTTCCCATCGACCTGCCGATACGATGGGGCTCGGATGGCTGGTCCCTCCCCGGGGCCATCGGCATGATTGCCTACGATGGCATTGAACAGTTACGTTTGGCCTGTCGTTTTCCCTTTACCACGCGCGTAATATTGGTGCAACAGAGAATCCAGTCGTTCAGGATACACTTGCCCCGGTTGGGAACCTTCCCGGACATGCCGCGATAACAACGGCGTGGCGGCAGCCAACACTTCGGCAGGAAACGGTGATTGCCTGGGAACGATGGGTTTGATGCCGCGCCGTTGCAGCGGTGCCGGAGTCGTCGCCGGTGAGGAATCGCTCCGAAAAGTTTCGTCGACCCCCTCCTGAATCAACCCGGCCAGCTCCAGGATATCTTCATCCAGATTGATCAACGGACTGTTGGCCATGGTCGGATCGGAAACCCAGAATTCCATGGTGGCAACAAGATTGGTCAAATGGTTGGCGAATTGCGGATCGGACAGTCGCCTTCCCGAAGCCAAGAGATCGGACATGCGATTGAGAATCGGGGTGATGGCTTCATCACTCCCCTGTGTTCTTTCGTGAATGTTACGGGCCATCCTGTTGACCACGCCATTCATGGCGGCTTCACGCCGGCCCGCAAAATCCTGATGCTTCTGCCGATGGGGCACCCATGGCAAGCGCTGCTCACCCAGGGGAATAGCCGTCTCTGTGACAACGTGGATAAGACTGTCCGCGGAAGATTGTGGTTCGGCCCCAGGTTCGGTACCAACATCAGCCGCAAGCTTGACTGGCCCCTTCCAAACGGTTGGCGCCCCGTCGGGTTCCGAAACCGCAATCTCTTCCGGGCCCTGCGCAAAGGGCGACTTCCTCTTTCTGACCGGACCAACAAGTTCCGCCCAGGAGGCCGATGCCGTTCCTGCACTGGTTTGACCAGCGGTGGACCAAGGGATGGCTTCAACGGGCCCGGGTGAGGACCCGGAGGCTCCCGTCCCTTTCGGCGGCTTGCCTTGAAGGGCCGAAATCACCTGCCAGGGAGTGACCGGCGCCGCCGCGGCATCAACCCCGGCGGCTGTCACGACCGGGGGCAGAGAACCAATCGGGAGCGGCTCTTCGGCAGGCTGCGGTGGCGACTCTTCCCCGCTGGAAAACTCGTCTGCGGGCTCGACCGGAGACCGCCCCTCCTCATCGCCTGATAGGGGTTGACCACTCGTTTCGACCCGTCCCTGCTCCATGGCCTTTGGAACCTGGGTACCGTCTGCTTCCTTGGTTTCAGCAACGACGATCATCGGGACTATGGGACTGATTTCTCGATCTTCCCCAGAACGCGGCCTGGGTGGCCCAAGAGAACTCTTTCGCGACGAGAGCTGATCCCACATGTTCTTCGACAATGGATGGATGCCCCCTTGTCCATCCAGACGCAATCCCGCTTCACGTTTGGCCGCCCTCTGAGAATAAACAAGATCTTCCAGTGTTTTTGTTTCCTCCCGTATGGTGATGAGCCATCTGCGTGACAGCTCTTCCTGGTCGGTGGCCTGCAACAGTTCCCGCTGCATCTGCGCCAATACTTCCTGCAGGCGGTCAAACAACTGCTCGCTCTCATCCTGGATGGCGATGACCAGATCGGTCTGTTTACGGGTCAACAGACCGTTCTGGTCCTTGAGCACCGCCAAGGCCTGCTGCAACTCATCGCGACGGACCAGCGCCTCCATGGCAGTCCGGACGATGCGGCGCATATCTTCCCGACGGGCTTCCGTCTCCTCGACTCGTTGCCGCCGGATCAATGTTTCCAACTCATTGATGCGATGTTTTTGCTGTTCGGCATGGTGATGAATCGCCTCCAGGGCAGGGTCCAGGGTAAAGACCGACTCCCGACGTTCGATGCTGTCATGGATATTACCCCTGATCGCCTCAAGGTGATCCTTGTGCAGAGTGCGCGTCTCCTCCAACAACGCCTCGCGGATGCGATTCACCTGTTGCACGGTCAGATCCACTTGGCGAGCGAAGCCCTCTGCCTGCTCATGGAGAGACTGGCCGATGGATTGAGTCGCTGCCGCCAAGCCATCTCCCCCACGTTGCACAATGTGGGTTGCCTGTGATTCCACCACCGTCCGCAAGGACCGGCCCGCCTCCCGGATCTCGGTTCCGAGCCTCTCCACCACTTGCTCCGATTGCATCCCAACCGCCTGCAGTACGGGCTGAACCGCGTCATGGAAGGAACTGTCAACATGCTGCATCCATTGTTCCGTCTGGCGGGCGATCATCTCGGTCAGCGGCTGACTGACATCCACCACCGTCTGCTCAAGCTGCCCCAACAACTCCCCGGCCCGCCCCTCCACCGCCTGAAGTATAGGTTGCACCGCCTTGAGAAAGGATTCATCCGCATGTTGCATCAGACGATCCGTCTGCCGAACCAAAGCCTGCATCACCGGCTGAGTGGCATGATCCACATGCCGTGTCACCTGTTCCGTTTGCGCCTCCATGGCTTGCAACAACGACTGACTCGCCTTGGGAATCGCCTGGTGAACCGACTGCTCAAGCTGTCCCAACACTTCTCCTGCCCGCCCCTCCACCGCCTGAAGTATGGGTTGCACCGCCTTGAGGAAGGATTCATCCGCATGTTGCATCAGACGATCCGTCTGCCGAACCAAAGCCGGCATCACCGGCTGAGTGGCATGATCCACATGGCGTGTCACCTGTTCCGTTTGCGCCTCCATGGCTTGCAGCAACGATTGGCTCGCCTTGGGAATCGCCAGGTGAATCTGCTCCACCACCTGTTTTCCTTGATTCTCCACCGCTTGTAAAACCGGTGGCACGGCACGATCGATGGATTGATCCAGATGGCGCTGCAGCTGCTCGGTATGGGCCACGACGGCCTGCGTGAGCGACTGAAGGACATGGCCGCTGGCGGCATCCACCTGGTGTTGCAAACGCTCGCTCCGGAGTTCGACCACTTGTACCACCGGTTGCGCGGCATCATGAATGGAACGGCCCAGTTGTTCCACGATGCGTTCCGCCTGGGTTTGAACCGCCTGCAACAGGGGTTGCGCCACATCCTGGAGCGATTGATCCACATGCCGCATCTCGCGCTCCCTCTCCGCGACCACCGCCTCGGTGACGATCCGGATGGCCTGATTGATGGAGCCTTCCAAACCTTGCGTCAAACGTTCCGATTGGGACGCCAACGCCTGCAATACCGGTTGCGCGACGCTGTGAATGGCTGGCCCAAGGTACTCCACGGTGCGCCCCACCTGGGCTTCCACCGCCTGCACCATGGGGGCGGTCACACCTTGAATGGATTCGTTAACGTGATTCCGCAGGCGCACTTCCTGGGATTCGATCGCCGTGACCACCGGCTGCGCCGCGTCATGAACCGTTTGTCGAAGTTGTTCGACCATTCGTTCCGAATGCGCCGCCATCGACTGCAATACCGGTTGATTGGCGCTTTGCGTGATCCGTTGCAACTGTTCGACAATCCGCCCCGACTCGGTTTCCACCGCCTGCAGCACCGGTTGCGCGGCGGTCTGCAACGAGCGATACAAGTGCTCCACAACGCGTCCCGCCTGGGTTTCCACCGCCTGCAGCACCGGCTGCGAAAGACCTTGCACCGAGCGATACACATGTTCCACGATGCGTCCCGACTGGGTCTCCAGGGCGGTCATGACCGGCTGATGGCCGGTGCGACTGAGGTTCTCCACCTGTTCCAAGACCCGAACCATCTGCGATTCCAATGCCTGTCGCACCGGTTCATGGCCATTCTGCATCGCCTGGCCAACCTGCTGGGCCAAGTGCTCCGACTCTCGCGCCACCACCTGTTGCATCGAGGTGGCCACCCCTTGCACGGCATGATCCACCCGGATGGTGGCATCAATGATCCGTGTCTCCACCGACTCCAACAACTGCAGGTTATGATCCTGAAGGAGATGATCAAATTTTTCCTCAAGATATCGGGAGTGAATTTCCACCGATTGCAGAATCGGCATGGTCAGTTCGCGTGCCGAACGATTCCAGGACTCCTCGATCTGTTGAGTTTGGGTCTCTTGAGCCTGCAACAGGGCCTGCGTGATGCCATCAAAGCGTTGTTGATCCTGCCGTTGCACCTCGGTATGACGCTCCAAGGTTTCGCGTATCCCCTCCAGTTCCACGCTCCGATCGTTCCCTGCCCAAGTTTCCCGCATCGCCGTGCCCAGGGCTTCCAGATGCCTGTCGGCGATGCTACGCACCTCTTCAACCGCCGCCTGCCGTAAACCGTCCAGGTAGGTCATAACCCGGGCGTGCTCGCTTTCCATGGCTTCCTTCATGGCGACCATCATCGCCGCCTCGTTGCCAGGATCGTGGCGATCCTGCCCCCAGAGACCCAACAATTGTTCATAACCGGTCAGGATCGTGTCACTTTGCTGGCGGATGATCTCCAGCATGTTCTCCATCTGCCGGGACAGGGAAGCCGTGGAATCTTCCAAGGCCACTTTCCACTCCGACGATGGGTTGGTGGCCAATACGGGTGGCGGTGGGGTGGAATGCCCGGCGGCCATCTCCAGCAGATACTGCCGGGCTGTACCCAATTGCTCGGTCTCCTGCCGCAAAAGCTCCATCATCGTTGCCATACGGTGATGGAGATCGCCGCTCATCTGATCGAGAGTGGCCTGCAACAATTCCGTGGAAAGCCCCGTTTCCGAATGACCGGGAGTGGCATCCAATAATTGCACCAGCGTGGCGTGTTGCGCCGTGACGGCACGAGCCACCTCCTCCTGCAACCATCGATTCATGGCGTCCAACTGCTCCATCAACTCCTGGTTTCCTTCCCCCAGAAGCGTCTGCAGGCCTGCCAAGGCCGGCATGGCCTCCCGGGTCAAACGGGCCACCTCCTCCACACGGAGCGAAAGATCGTTCACTCCCCGATCAATCCCCTGTTGAATCCCCTCCAAGGACGCCTGGGTTTGCGCCTGGGTTTCTCGAAGCTGCCGATTGACCTCCTCCATTCCCTGGGTAAGACGCTCGCTTCCATCACGCATCGCCCCCAGCAGTGGTTCCAACCTGTTGGTAGCCACCTGGTGACGCAGCTCCGCCAGGGCGGCCGTCACCCCCTGCTCTCCTTGGCCCAGGACCTGGTTCAAATCGTCGAAACGTTGGACCATCCCCTCCTGGCCGTTCTGGACCGCCTGCACCACCGCCGGCAACAAACGTTGTTCCAACCGTTGCCCGAATGCCTCCACCACCGCTTCCAAAGAATGGCGTTGGCTTTCTCCACCGCGCTGGACCTCCAGACGCAACACCTCCTGAATACGATCCACTTCCTCCTGAATGATGGCGGCGTGCTGCCGCAGCGTCTGCAGCACGGGTTCCAGGTCCGGGTTCGCATTCGATGCGCCGGCAAGTTCCTGCAACCACTCCTGCAGGGCCAGACGACGATCGCCCGCCGCGCGGGTCAATTCATCCCGGATGACCATCATGGCCTCGTTCATGGATTGAGCTAGGCGGGCGGTTTCGGCTTGCCATTCCCGACGCAGGTCAGCAAAATCCTCGGCCATCCGATCCGCCTCAGGAATTCGCGTCTCCATGGCGGCCAGCCCGGAACGCCAATCTTCTTCCAGGGCCCCCAGCCGCCCCTTGAGTTCCTCATGCATCCCCTCCACCAACCGGCCAACATCGCTGTTACCCTGATGGAACGACTGCAGCACCGAAGTCAGGCTGGCCTCGAAAGAGGCCAGGAGGGCCTGCGAATCATGAGACTGCGACGATGGAGTCGTCAGTACCTCCTGAATCTCTTCCAGAGTATCCTTCAATCCCTGGGTATTCCGATCCTGCTCTCTCCGAATGGAGGCCGCCACCCCCTGGACATCCAGGGCCGCAGATAAATCCCGGCTCAGACCATCCAGCCCCTGATGCAAAATTTCCTGTAGCCATTGGGAGGTGGGACGTTGTTCCAAGGTCTGACGGATCTGTTGTCCCTGCTCGCGAATGGCTTCGAGAATGGAATCGGGGGCGGGTGAGGTCTGGATATGTTGCTGAACGCTCTCCTGGATCCGCAGCAATTTGTCTCCCAATGCCGCCAAAATGCTTTCCAACCGGGAAGTTTCCAGCGCCGGCCCCCCTCCCTCGTCTGCAGCGGACACCGGCATAGGCAATGAAATACGCCACTTGAAGACTTCATCCATCACGGTCTGAATCTGGTGTTCCAGGGCCGCTACCCCGGCATCGGGACGAACGACAGCCTCTTCCAGACGTCGGATCGCCTCGTTCATCCCCTGCAGAACCTGGACATGGGGGGTGGCCTGCCGTTGTCCATCCCTCAAAACCTCTTCAAGGGCGGCTACCTCCTGACGTAACGCGGTCAGAGAGGTTCCCAGGTCCTGGACAGCAGCGGACGACTGCATCTTGACGGTGTCGCCGATGCGTCTGATCTCTTCATGGACCGAGCGGATAATGGGTTCGACGATGGTTGTTTCGTTGATCAGCCGTTGCAACTCTTCCAACAGCTGCGGACCCATGGACGACTCCGAATGGGGCGGCGAGACCTGGTGCGCGGCCAGGGGGGCCATGGTCTCCTGCCAGGTCTGGAGCAATCGTTGCGCTTCAGCGTGAATGAGCTGGGACAGATGCTCGACGAACATAGGTTGGGCCAAACTCTGTTTGAGATGGACGGCCAACTCCTTCAGTTCCGCCTGGGTGGCCTGGACGCGATCATGATCCCCCTTGACCGCCGACAATACCGGCGCCAGCGCCTGAGAAAGGTCCCATTCCAGGGTGGCCTGTTCCACTTCTCGATGTATATGTTCCAAAACTGGCGCAAAAAATCCCGGGTTACGCAGTTGCGCCAGGGTATCCTGCATCATTTTCTTGAGGATACGCTCCGCCTCGGCCCCGTGCTGTCGCGACAACGACTGCAACGATTCCACCACTATGGCCGACAGATCGGGACTACCGATCCGTTCCGCCAGTTCGGTGCCCTGACGGCTGATGGCCTGAAGAATTTCATCCACAAAGGGTTGCAGGCCCACTGCGGGCTTTTCCCTGAGGCTGCCCGCCAGATGTTCCATCTGTTGTACCGAACGTTTGATGGCTTGGGTTTCGGAACCGGCCAGGTCGCGGACTTCGGCCAGGTCGCGCCGCATATCGTCGCGTAACTCTGCCAACAGGGATTCCTGGGTCTGCTGCTGACGGGCGTGTTCCCGCCTGGCCTCGTCATACCACTGCCTGGTGGTGTGACGAATCATCCCCCCCAGGCGCTCTTCCAATTCCACGGACAGTTGCGCCGTCATGGCAGCGGCCAAATCAGGAAACTGCTCGCGCAGTGTCTGGTCGGAACCGGTCTCGATGTTGGATCTGGCGAGATGTTCCAAAACCATGGTTTCGCGCGGCACCTCCTCCACCCACCGACCGATCGTCCGGCCCAGCTCGATGGTATGCTGTTCCAACAGATGAAAATGTTTACGGATGACGGCCGCAAGCAACACCGAACTGATGATGCCGGCAATGGAAGTCAAAAATTTGAACGACGCCACTTGAAACAGGGTCTGAAGGGCCGACAGGGAGGGATTGTTTCCCTCTGGAAGAATGGTCGAGGCGGAAATGTGAACCGCGATCAGGAGGCTGGCAAAGGTAAAGACCAACCCGGCATTGGCGAGATAGGAGGGTATGGCCTGGAATGATTTCAGTTCCGATAAAGGATACCCCAGACTTTCGAGGGTAAAATGCTTTTCCGCAGTGGTGGAAGATCGCAACGTCTGTTTTTTTTCGGAAAAGAACAAGGTGGCGCGGTAACTGCGCCACGCCAGAGCCACGGTCGGATTGTGGCTGAGCAGGGCGTCGAGATTTTCCAGATGGCGTGCCAGGGCGACCGGGGAGGTGTAGGCCGCCACGGCCGCGGTGGCGTCCGTCACCCCTTGACGGCCTCGGGCCGCCAGAATCCGGAACCGAATCAGGGCCAACAACCCCCAAAAGACGATGAGTGCCGAGACGCCCCATGGCACCCCCGGGTGGTTGATCAGGTTGGCGGTCCATTCAAACATCCCTCATCCCCCACATTTCACCATCGCTGGATTGACCATTGAAGTTTCTCGAATTGTGTCCGGGCGGCGGCCATCTTCCCGGACTGAACCCGACTTCCGCTTGTCAACTTACACCTGGAACAACGGACGCTGAATACCGATAAACAATCCGCATGCAAATATTAAACCAAATCAGGCATGTCACTCAATGCACAGCCTTGCCGATGGCTGCTGTCGCCACCACCGTATTGCCGGATCCGACGAACTCAACCTTGGAAAAGGCGATCCCTGCCGCCAAGGCAATGCCACGCCCATGGGTATCGAACATGCGGGCCGGATCAAACATCAAGTAGGGCTGCCAGTCGAATCCAGGCCCCTCATCCCGAATGGTATACTGAATGCTCTGGCCAACACGCTCAAAGTCAACGTGTACCCTCTTGTGGGCATTCTCGGACAAAGACATGCGGCGATGGATCTCCTTTTCCCAATCCACCGGGTCGGCAAGCCGGGATTTATCCTCATAGGTGATCCCCAGGTTGCCGTGTTCCACCGCGTTGAACAACAGCTCCCTCAGTCCGACCACCACACTTTCACGTTCGCTGCAGGGACAGGAAAGCAACACGGAAAGATAATCGGCCTCTTCCAGGGATTGAAAGCTGAAATAACCTTTATCGAGGAGTCTCAGAGAATTGGCTGCCGCCCGGGTCCGTTCCAGAAGGACACGATGGTCATAATAATGGTGAATGGCCGCCTGGGCGATGGCCAAAAGGGTCTCCCGATGAATCGGGCGGGTCAGATAATAGTAGGCCCCCAGTTCCAGACCTTGCGCCACGTCATAACTGGCGTCCTTGGAGGTGACGAATACCACGGGTATGTGGCGGGTATGGACGTTTTTCTTGAGTTCCGTACACACTTCCAGACCCGTCATTCCCGGCATGACTATATCCAGGAGGATCAGATCGAAGGGGTGCTTGCGGGCCAACTCCAACGCCTCCGGCCCATTGGTGGCAAAGGACAATTCATGCTCGTCGCCAAAAATCGACGAGAGAGTTTTGATGTTGGCAGCGATATCATCGACAATCAAAATCTGCCAAGGCATTTGCTGCTTGAGCATGGCTGGTTTGATCCTTGGTTGAGTTGACTAGCGAACGAATCCGGATGGTTCATTTGACTTTATTTTCTGACGGTCGACGCAAGGCTGTCGGACCAGTCCCTTTGGAAACCTGACGGCCCAGGAGCGGATTGGTCTCGGTGATATCGGGGTCGGGTGAATCCTGAGAACTCTCCCGGACCGGTTTATTTTCTTTGGGGCCAAGTATCCCTTTGAAATCTTGAAATGCAATCAAACGGTCCTGGATCTCCATGGCCTGAGTCTTGAGCTGATCCAGGGTATCCAGGTTGCGTTGGGTATAGGGACGATCCGATTGCAGGATGGTCTCCATGACATGAATGATGGCGTCGGCCTCCTTGGGGGCCTGATCAAGGATAGAGCGGTTCAGGTGATGGTTCAACATCACCGCTTGGGAAGGAAAGCCCCTTTTTCGATATTGAAGCTCACGCATTTTCATCCGTAGCACGGTCTGGCTAATATCGTTGAAAATTTGCCTGAGTTCCATCAAACGTTGATCCATGGTGCTTGCCATGGCCTCCATTTCCCGCCGCAACCGTTCCTCTTCCAACCTTTTCTTTTGTTCCTCCGCCTCCTTGACCTTGGCGATGAGGCTATGGGCCTCTTCCAATAATTTTTGGCTCTCCTCTTCAAGGGCCAGACCGGTCACCACGTGATGATCGGAATGGCGATCACGATTATCATCGATTACCTTCAATACTTCCAGGATCTGAGCCGTATTCAGGTTCATCCTCGATTCCATGCTGTTCAAGGTTTCGAGAAAATCGGCCTGGGAACCGGTTCCCGCCAGGGCGGGGATCATCCCCAGACTTTCCAACAGACTTTGTTCAAAATCCATGAGTTTTGTTTCGAAGGCGGAAAAGCGTTCATTCCAGGAGTGGGTCAAGTGGTGACCATACTTTTTTAATATTTCCACAGTTGGATAATAACTGTTTTCAAATATCGAAGGGATTGTAATATCCAGAAGCGATTGTAATTCCGGCTGCAACCTGGCGATCAGATTTTTCAAGTTTGATGATCGTGCCAACGAATGAACAAAATCCCTGCGCCACTGGTAGTAGGAAATGGGGAACCATTCCGGTTGCGGACGGACCGATCGAAAAAAAATGATGGCAATGGTCCGAGAAACCAGCCCCAGGTGTTCCCTGAACCACAAGATCGGGAAGCGAAATCGACGCAAAGCAGCACTGGACGCCCGATCCAGCCCTGTATCGACCAACTCGGTACTTTCGGCATCCAGCTGCCGGGAGTAGGCCTTGACGATACGGTTGATCTGTTCCTTGGTCCGATTGGAGTTGTTACGCAAATGGATACATGTTTCGGTCAATACAGGACCATGGCTACCCGGCATTCGGCCCGGTTCAAGAAAAAACGTGGCAAACCACTGTCTGAGGGTATTCCTTCCGGGATGAACAAACCGATGCAACGCTGCCAGGCGAACGTTATAGGCTCGGGTCCAATTGGGACGATTGAGGAGAAACATGCTGAAGAACCAAAGGATGAATCCTTCGACCGGATTGCGGTCGGCGGGGTGTTTGACTTCGGCGTCCAACCGATCCACCTGCTGATGAAAACGCATTTCGACTTCATTTCTGGTGACCGGGGCGCGGTCACCAAGGACGGCCCGGGCATGCACCGAATCAAGAAGATCATTGCTGATCTGGGTAAACTGCTTTTCCCATTGGGCCATTTCATCCAGGAGAACGTTCACCGATTCCAGGTCGCGTCGGCCATGGCGCGCCACCGAACGAGAAAATAACAAGGGGTCGGCCAGATCCATACTGATGGAAAGAAACAGAATCGTGGCCAAAAACAACCCCCCGATCACCGTCCCATAGCGATCCACCAGAAAAAAACGTAACTCGGCAAAACTTTTATGCCGTGCTTCCGGAATCATGCCGGCACGTAGCCTTTCAATGGATTCCAACCTCGGAACGTTCATACTGGCGGTGATGACATAATCTCCCGGCTGAATGTTGCCGGAAAGATCCACCTTCAACAATATGGTCAGATAGGACTTGGTCAACTCGTGCAAGTCTTCCACCACTTGTTGGTAAATTTCCTTGGTATGTTCAAAATCAAGAATAATATCACCGACCATGGCATTGATCTGATAATGTTCGATGGCCAGGAGGCGTTTAATTTCCTCCAGGGAATATCCTTTGACATTCATCATGCCATCCAGGGCGTTGAGGCGTCGGACGACATTGGTTTCGGTTTGTTCGATCTGCCTGGTGTAGGTGGCCCCTAGAAGATTGATTTTTTGCCTGACCGAGGAAAAAAAATCGATGCCATAATTGGCCAGCATGATATCGATGGACTGGGCAAACGAGGTATTGTGAGACAGGCCGACGTCCGAAATCCCCGGTTCATACCCTCCGAAAATAATGAAATGTTTGGCCCAGTATCTCGGCCCCTTGCGCGCATCGCCACTGGAGGCCAACCCTTCCGCCTCATCGTTGGGGATGCTTTCCAACATGGGGACGAGAGTGGCGATGTTCTCGTCAAGCACCGCCTTGAGATCGAACAATGAGTTGGGATTTCTGGTCGACGGAAAATACCGGTTGCCCAGGGCTTCATGGATCCCCTTCTTGATCGTGGTGGCCTGGACCGCCAAATCCTCCTTCTTGGAAAAAATGGACACGATGCCGTCATAGTTGGTTTTGATGGATAACCCTGTCAGTATCAGGGCCAGGATCATCCATCGAGGTTTGAAAAAAAAAGCATCGCGAATTCCGGTGAAGACCCCTCCGCTGTCGGCGATGGCGGCAAAAAGTCGAGTCTTGAAGTCCAGAATGGCCGACGAGAGAGCAAATCCCACCAGCATCGATACCAGATATCGCCGGGATTCCCCCGCCGCCCCCTGAAAGATATCCTGGACCAGAAAAATCAATTCCTGCGATTGCAGCAGGTCGTTGACCCCTCGATAGGTGGTGTAGGAAGATCCAAGAAACAGTAGAATGGCCAGAGGGGGACGGGTCAGGATCACCCACTTGGAAACTGTTGCAAAAACTTTGGAAAAGAAACCACCGAACTCCTTGGGTCTTCTCCATATTTCTTTCAGCGTTGGTGAATAGCGGATGGCTGGCGGAAGCTTGGCGATCCGGGTGGTGGACTCCCGGGCAAAAAAAGCAAACAATCCATTCAGGGACGATTGGAACAAAAGCCGGGTTAGTTGATGAAACGGGTTGTGCTCCAGACTGTTTTCCTGACCCAGGGCCAGTTGATCGCGAAACGCCTTCAGATGGCGCTCCGTCATGCTTCGGTCCAGACTGTTGGCGTCGGTGGCTTCCGTTGGATCCAGACTCTTGCGATAGCCGACAATGATGCTGTTGATGCGGTTCAGATCATTGGGACTGAGCAGAGTCGGTAAAACTTTCCTGAGTTCGCTTTTGTTGCGCTCCAGGCGGTCGTAGGCTTCGACGGCAATGGGCGGCGCTTGCCCAGTCTGGCGGGAATAGGGTTCGGACCTGGGGCTCGGTGCTGCCGAAATTTTTGCACAATCTTCCAGCCCCCCTTTGGCATCGGCACCAAACAGGTCTTCTACCAGGCTGCCGTAGAGCTTGAGAAGATCGTCATTGGCCATGGAAAATTCACGATTCCTTCCGCGTGGCGTTGCCAGCACAGATATGGTGACTCGCCTGACATGTCCCGCAGGGGTTTGCCGCTTACTTTCTACCATGAGGGCTCGGTTTTTATCCACGAAGAAAACCATCCAACCAGAAAACGATAGACTTCCCCCCCCCCGGCAGGCTACCCTTTCTCCCGGGCATCGAGGACCTTTCATGGACTTGGATGGGTCATGGATAGAAAGACGACAAATTTCAAAACCGCCTGGGTGAGATGGCTGGCCGTCTGGGCCATCGGTTTCGCTGGGATCGACTCAACGCCTCTGGCCTGGGGAGAACAGGCGTTTGTTTCATTGCTTCGTGGTGGCGCGGGGAGCGACGAACGTCTTCAGATGATCCTCGGACAGGCATTAATCGCTGTGGATGGTTGGAACCCGGACCAACATCCAGGTGGTTTGCAGGGCAATGTGGAAGGTTTGATTCGCGCGGCCAATCAAGGGGACGGACTGGCGGCTTTGAATCTGGTGGTGCTGTATCAATCCGGGGGGTGGGTCGCCAAAGATGGGCACCGGGCTTTTCACTGGTTGCAAAAAATCGTTTCGGGTTCCAATGTCTCCGGTTTGACTCCAGACCTCCTGACCTGGGTCCGACTCAAGGTAGGGTTGGCCTATCTCGAAGGAGAGGGGGTGGCTCAAGACCGGGCCATGGCCCGCCACTGGTTACAAATGGCTGCCGACTCCGGTTCGGCTTACGCCGAATTCACCTTGGGACAAATGGACCTGTCGGATGCGGGTGGCGATGCAGGCTCGGCCAGAAAACGGTTTCAACACGCCGCATCGTTGGGATTCATTCCAGCCCAGGAGGCCTTGAAACGGACCGCTCCCATGTCGTCCCACCGTTAACTGTTTTTCCATGGGGCCTTATTCCATTTTCGTTTCAATCAATCAGTCAGAAAATCGGCCATCCAAGGACAAAGAACACCTTGTTGTCCAGGTTAATACACTTTGGATGATGCCTTCTTTCCCGCAAGCATTCAAAACCTCCACCCCAAAAACATCACCTGCTCACGCATACAAGGATACGCCAACCCATCCTCTTGAGCCAGAATTCGATAATAAGACTGGTCGGCCCATTTCAGGTCGAGAAACTCCCGAGTCCGACAAACCGGATCGCCGTGCCATTGGCTGCTGGCGTACAATAGGCTGACATGGGGATGTTCCAGATGGAGCATGGGTTGGACCAGAATCCTTTCCCAGGAAAGCAATTGCATTCCGGTCTCTTCCCGTACCTCGCGGCACAAGGCCGCTTCCGGGTCCTCGCCCTGATCCATATATCCCCCGGGGAATGACCATTTTTTCCAACGGTGGTCGCGATAGGCCAACTGTCCCAACAAGATACGCTCGTTACCCTTCTGACCGTCCTGCAGGTCCACAAGGATGACATGAGTTGATACCGTGGCCAGAAGCCGCTCCGTTTTCTTACGAGAGGCATCATGACTTAGAGACATAAATAATACTATCCATTGGGTTCAAAAATTATTTTCCAATCGGAACGATTCTCAAAACGCCAAAACTGTGTGATCGTAAAGCCCCTGCCCGCTGCTCCAGGGACTGGCTTACCCCCCCACAAAATGACCATCATCTTCTCTGCCCCAGGATAACTCAAAACAGCAGGGTCCATCAATTCCACTCCGCCCTCTTCCAGATGGTTCCAGAAAACGTCATCCAGATGCCCGGTCTTATAATCCTTGGAATAGTGACGCAATATATCCTCCCCCTGCAACCGGATCAGATCGGCACGCCACAATTCGATACGCTGGAGCAGGAGTTCACGCCGATGCCACCATTCATCGGGTGACAACCAGTCGATGTGTTCGGTAACGATGACCGGATCATCCACGGTCATCGTGCGATCCAGGGTTTTGAAATCGGGATTGGTCAAGACGATGCAACCATCGCTGGCCCTGGGGGGGCGGCTGTAGGTATCCATGGGGGTACCATGCAACCAAATCCCTTTTCCGGTACGGTGGTTTAGCTGATCCCAAGGGTTGGGATAGTCCAGGGGCAAGGCTCCTGCACCATAAAATGGCGGCAAGGTTTTGCCACCCAGACGGCCGGTAATGTGGTACAAACCTATGGGAGTCTTTTTATCACCCTGTAGCTCCTTTCCCCCCCCCTCCTTGCCGATGGTGATGTAAAAATCGGCCAGTTTGTCGGGAACACTTTCCAGATTTTGAAACAGATAAAGGCGGGAACGCGACAGGTCCACAAGCAAGGCGTGGTGATAGCGGCTGGGAAGGCGCAGCAGTTCTCCCGGCAGATAATCCTGTTCCGGGGGATGTTCACGCGCCAGACGTGCCTTGGCCTCAGCCAGAAGGTCAGCCACCTCTTTGTCATTGTTGACAATCCCGGCGCCAAACCGGGTCAGGCTGCCGGCCTTGGCCGAGTACAGGTCACCCAGGACCGCTTGAGCCAATCGAAAATCGGGCTGTTGCGCCACCAGGGTACGAATTTCAATCTCCGCTTCCCGCAGCCGGTTCTGACCGATAAGATCCAGGCTTTGCACCAATAATCTTTCAATCTTATCGCTGCCACCCGTTTCCACGCCCAAGACCTCAAGGACTGGAGACAGGGCGAAAACGGCGAAAAAAACAGCCAAAACAACCCGTAACAGGGTCATCCGGGTATCACTTGGTGGAACTTTCCCGCAATATTTTCCATCGGCCATCTTCGAGAACCATGGAAAGGGTTTTCCGGACTTTGTCCGAATACGTCGGCGACCAATAGTCCTGCTTGAATACCGCCTGGGCCCGCAACGGATTGAAAATCGTCACTCTCAGGCCGGACAGGTTGACACGAATGGAGGCCGTTTGTTCAACTGTCTGTTTGCGCGAAGCTTCCCAGGCGGCCCGGTTGGGAAACGGCGCCGGGGCCTTGAACCTGGAAGAATAGGCATCAAGATAGCCGCGAGCATTTTTGTCGGCCCAATCCTTGGCCCATTGGTTGATACTGCGTTCGATCTCATCCTTGACATCGCTGCCGGAACGGGGAGCCGAGGCGGGTTGCGACGGATGCACCGGCTCCACAGCCGCTACGTTGGGCTGGGTACTGGTCAGGGCCCCTTTCCCGGCACTGGTCCCACTGGCCGACGCCGTGGAAGCATCCCCACCTTGCAAGGCGAAAAGCTTACGGATCATATCCAGTTTGGTTTGCGCCCCGCGGTTTTGGGAATCCAGGGCCAGAGCCTTGCTGTAGGCCTGGGAAGCCATCTTGGAATAGATATCGCCGAGATTCTCATGCGCCGTGGCATAACTGGGGTGGGTCTGAATCGCCTTCTTCAGGGATTCACTGGCCTCCTCATACAAACCCTTTTCAGCATACAAAACCGCCAGATTATTATAGGGCTCGGGGAGGCTGGGATGATCGACGCTTAGTGCTTTGAAAACGGCAATGGCCTCTTCGGGCCGTTTTTGCTCCGTCAGGATCAACCCCTTGAGAAACCGGCCCTGAGCATCCTTGGGATTCTTCTGTAAATAACCATCCAACCGGGTCATGGCCTCGGGAAACCGTTTTTGATCGGCAAGGGCATAGATTTCGTCGATTTCCGTAGCGGCCCAGGCCAACGATGCCAGCCCCAACCATAACAAGAGACTCACTGAGATACAGGCCGTACGACGCATCATGAATGCTCATCCTGTTGTGGAAGATTGACTACGTTGGGGCAAAAGGAATCTGCCCTCCAGACGGCTTCGCCCCGAACTCCATCCGTTGGTCGATACGCCTACAAAACCCAATCAACCTACGAAAATGCGCCTCGAAATTCCAGTTTTTTCTGTTATGCAATAACCGTACCGGCGTGCTGATGGCGGCCTCCGAGGTTGACGCTGCAACCCTCCCAGTTCAATATGAACTAATACTTCTTAGGCTGACCAAAAGCCCCTCCGGTGCGCCTGGACGGGGGTTTACGAACCGATTCGACAACAGGGATCTCGATCTCCTGGTCCCGGGTCGCGGTGGGAAGGTCCAGTTCGGGCCAAATCGCATCCAATCGTTCCAGCAACCTATCGATCTGATATTCTGGACTCTTCCTGGATATTTTGACCCCTCTCAGACCTGTAATCACAGCCACTTCCCCTTCGGTCAAACCCGCCTCCCGCATCTTGCCTATAGCTTCGGTACGCAAATCGTCAAAAACGATCCGCCGCAACCGGGCCGCGGACAGGACCTTTTTGAACACACGGTCCAGGGCATAGGGCTTGCGATCCCCGAAACGGCTCGGTTCACCATAAAAAAGCCATTCGGTATCCTCGGGCCGATCTTCCAAATGCATGGCGCGATCAAACAGCTTGACCGCCGTTTTGGTCAAGGGTACGCGCCGGGGATCATTCAATTGAATCCTTGGCACGTGACACACCCTTTGGGACAGGTCCACATCCTGACATCTGAGCAACAAAATCTCGTTCTTGCGCAACCCGGTTTCGAGCACGATGCGTACCACCAAGCCCAGAATGGGGTTTCGATACTGGTCGCACGCCGCTACGAGTCGCAACCGCTCTCCGGGGGCCAACCCACCCGACCGCCCCATGGTCGAAACGTGTTCCACCAACGCATTGACGGGATTACCCAGAATAGGCAACTGCCAGATCGTCATGGCCACTCGAAAAAGGTCTCTGAGCAGCTCCAAATCCTTGCCGACCGTGATGGCACTGGCCTCCTTGAGGCGCAAGTCTCGATAACGCCCCACAACCAATGGAGTCATTTCCTCCAAAGTCCCCGGCTCCATGCGATCAATGATGATCCGTGCCAAACGGACATCACGTTCGTAAGCCTGGGACGACTTCTTCCGGGAAAATTCCTCGATATAGCGGTTCAGTGCCTCTTCCAAGGTCATCAATGTCGTCCCAGGGCGATCACTTTTCATGACCAAGCCGACAAAAATTTCGTCTACACGTCCGGGAATGGGTCCCTGATCCGTTCCGACAGCGCCAAAGTGCAGGAGAGATGAATAACTTCAACGCTTTGAATTAACGGTCACGTTTCTCGAATCCAATTGCCCCGATGATGAAAGCCATTCTTTCCACCGTATCCCCTCAAGCCACGGCCTCCGCGCCCGCCTCCACCAAAAATTTAACCGTGAAATAGAATCGGCTCCCCTTGCCCTCCTCGCTTTCCACGCCTATTTCCCCCCCCATCAGAGGCACAAACCGCTTACAGATCGTCAATCCCAGTCCCAACCCCCCATGAGTTCGACGAAATGCCTGCTCCAGTTGAGTGAACTCCTGGAAAATAAGCTCTTGTTGTTCCTTGGGAATACCCACCCCCGTATCCTGAACCGCGAAAAGCACCTTTTCTTCGGTCCCTGTCCGGGATTGATGTTCCACCCGTACCACTATCTCGCCTTGATTGGTAAAATTCACCGAATTTTTCAACAAATGGCGCAAAACCTGTTGCAATCTTCTGGCATCGCCCGTGACAACTTCCGCCAATCCCGGTTGAAAATCCATGCTCAGAGCCAACCCCTTCTGTTGCGCCAGGGGAAGAAAATCGTTGACCACATCGTCAACGAGCTGCTTCAGGTAGAAGGATTCCAGTTGCAATTGCACCTCACTCGCCTCGACCTTGGCCAACTCGATCATTTCATTGATCAAGTTCAACAACGACATGGATGCATGATTGATAATTTCAAGATATTGTTCACGATCACTTTGAGGCAGGTCAGGCTCGCCGAGAAACGAAGAGAAACCGATGATGCTATTCAAGGGATTGCGTAATTCATCGCTGATGACCGCCAAAAATTCATTTTTTGCCCGAATCCCTTGTTCTGCTGCATCCTTGCGCGATTCGGCCACGTTCCTGGCCGCAATCAACTCCTGGGTCCTCTCCCTGACCAATTCCTCCAACCGATCGCGATGGCGTTTCAATTCCAGATGCACCTCAATACGATGCTTGACGATGCTCGCATTGAAAGGTTTGGTGATGTAATCCACCG
This sequence comes from Magnetococcales bacterium, assembly GCA_015232645.1. Taxonomy (GTDB): domain Bacteria; phylum Pseudomonadota; class Magnetococcia; order Magnetococcales; family UBA8363; genus UBA8363. The sequence goes on from JADFZF010000009.1 coordinate 28,099, forward strand.
CCCCAAGCTTCAGCCCCTTGGTCTCATCGGCCACCTCCCGCTTGGCGGTCACGAAGATCACCGGTATATCCCGGGTCCCAGGATCCTCCTTAAGGGCGGCGCACACCTCATAACCGTCCATTTCCGGCATCATGATGTCCAGAAGAATCAAATCGGGGGGCTTCTTGGAACGCGCCACTTTGAGGGCCTGGGGACCATTCAAGGCGATTGCACGTTCATAATCTTGTAATATATCCTTAAGAACATCGATGTTGGAACGTTGGTCATCGACGATGAGAATTCTTGCTGGAGTTTTATTCAGGGTCATGTCCGTGGCCTATTACGTCCCCAAGGTCGAGCTGTTGCACCAAAGATCGCAGAATGGTCATGGCCTTGTCAAAATTATAATCTTCAACTTCACCTTCAATGGATTTCAAATTTTTCCTGCACGGAGGGCTTGGCAGCAGCAAATGCAATTCTTGCAGACAATCGGACACCTCGATGCTGTTGGCATCCAGCAACTCCTCCAGGTTGCCCAAGGCCTCGGCAATCAACTTTTTATCACCCTGGGCCACACAGACTACTCCCGACTCCTCTTCCTGATCCTCTTCGGTGTCGTGGAGGACGATCGTTTCCAACCTTTTGATAGCCTCCAGAATCGGCTCCAATTCCCGCACCAGACGTTCCACCGGCTCGCTCCAATCCGTCACCTCCCCCGCCAGGCCGGACTCCAATTCCTGGGCCACCAATGACAGTCGATCCGCTCCGACATTTCCCGCCACCCCCACCATGGCATGGGCCAGCCGTGCCGCCTCCACCTTGTTGCCACTCTTCAAGGTCGTTCGCAGCTCTTCGGCCAAACGCAGATGTTCTTTGCGAAAACGCAACAAAATTCGGTAATACAGCTTGGTATTGCCGCCAACTCTTTCCAGACCATCCTTGACGTTGATACCGGTAATTTCTGGCAGATCCACAGTCTCGCTCTTGAACCTGCTCGCCTCCGGCAACACCTTGAGCGGACCGATCACCTTGGTAAGGACCCCATACATCCGCTCTGGACGTATCGGTTTGGCGATATGACCGTTCATCCCGATTTCCATACACCGCTTGCGTTCCGTCTCCAACGCATGCGCCGTCATGGCGATGATCGGCAAATTTTTGAACCGATCATCATTGCGTAAAATGGTTGTGGCCTCAAAACCATCCATATCAGGCATCTGCAAATCCATCAATACCGCGTCATAAGAAAAATGTTCGATCCGATCCAGGGCTTCACGGCCATTATTGGCAATTTCCACCGTTAACCCGACCCTCTCAAGCAACTCACGCGCCACCTGTTGGTTGATGACATTGTCCTCCACCAACAGCACACGCGCGCCGCCAATGACATCGGCCGTTTCATAATCCTGAGCCAAAATCCGGGTGACACGTCGTTCATTCTTGGGCTGTTCCTTGCCAAACGCAATCGCAATGGCATGTACCAATCGACTGTTGGTGATGGGCTTGTCCAGACAGACATCAATCCCCGCCTCCAGGCTCTCCTGTTTGACCTTGTCTTCGCCAAAAGAGGTCAGAAGAATAAATTTTGGCATTTTTGGCGGCGGCACCATCTGCCTTAGAGTTGCTAATATGTCTTTGACCACCGCGATGCCGTTCGATTCCTCTAGAGTCCAATCCACCAACAACAATTCGATGGGATCCTTGCCATAATTGGCATCACGCAACAACGCCAACGTCTCGTCCACCGAACGAACTGCCTGCCCCTTGAGAGACAAACGTTCCAACATGGAAGGCAAAATTTCCAGAATCAGGCTGTTGTCGTCCAGAACCAAGACCCGCTTGCCAAACAAATCCCCAGCGACGGCCAATTTCTTACGTCGATTTTTTGCTGCAACCGAGGCCATAATATTGAAAGAAAACACACTCCCTTGACCGGGGGTGCTAGTCACCCAAATGCGTCCGTCCATCCGCTCCACGAGACGTTTGCAGATCGTCAGGCCTAGGCCGGTACCACCATACTTGCGCGTCGTGGAACCATCCGCCTGAACGAAAGGACTGAACAGTTTCGACAATCGGTCCGGGTCGATCCCGATGCCGGTATCGCGAATCATGAAGGTGAGCTGAACTTTGTTATCCTCCTGCTCCTCAATGGCCGCATGGACTACAATCGTTCCAGAGTGGGTAAACTTGATGGCATTGCGAATCAGGTTGATCAACACCTGCTCGATGCGCAACACATCGCCAAACAATACCGAGTGATACTCCAGGGGCGGCAACAAAACCAATTCCAAACCCCGATCCGCCACTTGCTGGCTGAACAGATCGGCCAACCGGTCAAACAGGTCGGATATGTCGAACCGAACAGGATCCAGATCCATCTGGCCCGCTTCAATCTTGGAGAAGTCAAGAATATCGTTGATGATTCCCATCAAGGAATGCGAAGCGCTTCCCACCTTTTCCAGATAGTCGCGGATTTTTGGACTCAATTCATTCTTCAGGGCCAAATCAGTAAATCCCATGACCGCATTCATGGGCGTGCGAATCTCATGACTCATATTGGCGATGAATTCGCTTTTGGCCTTGTTGGCCGACTCGGCGGCCCGCAGTGTCTCTTCCAGCGAACGCAGCAATTGCTTCCGATCGGTAATATCCTGCAAAAAGGCGGTAAACGTCAGGTCGTCCTTTTGTTGCACCGAGGTCAAGGCCACCTGCAGGTCGATGATTTCACCATTGGAACGCTTGCCTGGAATTTCAAATCGCTTACGTAAACCAACACTCTGCCCATTGGAAATGGTTTCCACATGATCGGCCATCCCCCGCAGATGTTTTTCCTTCAAATTATCGGGAACGATATAATTCGTCAGGTGCCCTCCAAAGACTTCCTTGAAGCTGTAGCCAAATAATTTTTCCGCCGCGGGATTGAAATCGAGAATATTGCCATTTTGATCGGTCGTGATGATGGCATCCAAGGCATTTTCCAAAAGCGACTGATGCCTTTTGACCATTTTCTCCAATTCCTGATGGCGTTCGATGATCTCTATGTTCTGGGTGACGCGGCAGAGCAATTCTTCATTTTCAAATGGCTTCACCAAAAAATCATTGGCTCCGGCCTTGATGAACTGGACCGACAAATCCCCATCGGCCACCGACGACAAACCAATCACCGCCAACTCGTCGCGACCATGAAAGGCTCGAACCTTTTTCAATAATTGAATGCCATCCAGGCGTGGCATCTGATAATCGGTAATCACCAGATGTACCTGTTCCTTTTCCAATATTTCCAGAGCCTTCTGCCCATCCTCAGCCTGGAGCACCTGAAACCCGTAACGTCGAAGAAAATTGACCAGCATGAAGCGGACACTTCGGGAATCGTCCACCGCCAATACCCGAACCTGCTTGTTTTTGCGATAACGACGGATAAAATAGATCACTGAATCGATGACACCGATGTTATCCTTGACAAAATAATCCAAAATTCCCTTGGCTAAAATACTGTCCTGCAGATCTTTTTTGTACATCCCGGTCAGTACGATGGCTGGAATCTCGCTCTTTTTGATCAGATCGACAATTTCACCATTGGGAGCGCCGGGAATGTATAAATCGAGAATGGCCAGCAGAAAGGGCTCTTTGGCCGCTTTGACAGCCTTGACGGCTTCGTCGTAACTTTTTGCAAGGATGACGGGGTGCGCCAGTTGTTGGCGAATGGTTCCCAAGAGCAGGGAGGCAAAGCTCCTGGAGTCTTCGACAACCAGCAGCGGTTCCAAGGATTCCTGGCTGAGATGAGGCATTATTGATTCCGAATGGCAACGACCGACGACCCAGTTTCGGGACCTTCCCCGCTACTGACCCTTGACACCCTACGCCAAAATACCTTTTTTTCCCAAAAGACACACTAAAAATAGCATGAACCGATTTCCAACGGCGCCTGTTCGATCATGACCGGTTGCCACTGCGCGCTCTACACGCTTCCCTAGACAAGGGGACTAGGCCGCAGGAGATTGACGGCTACACACCACCCCCCATGGAATGGCTCCAACTGTCCTTCTCCCATCCGTCGCCTTGGCCACGGAGGAAACGAAGCTGCATGACAACTTGGTTGTAAAATTTCTGGGAAACCGGCTTATTTATTTGCCAAACTTGCGCATAATGGCATCTTGAATGTTGAAATCATGTTGGATTGTTGACAAGGCGTTCGTCGCATCCTGTCGTTTGTCGAACAGTCCGGCACAGACACGCAACATGTTTTGCCCCTGGATCACGAACTGTTGCCGAAAGGTGGGAATGGATTTGGAACGCAACATGCCCTCCATTTCCGCCGCCTTGTCATCCGAAGAAAAGGTCCCCACATAAACCACATATCTCTCTTCATAAAGCTGCTTGACCCTTTGCACTTCGGGATGACTCGGAGCCAGTACCAGCAGTCGATCCAACAATATCTGAAGGTTGGCGGCATGACCTTTTTGCTGCGAAGGGGGGCTTTGAAGAAATGACAAAATTTGTTTAATCCCCGATTGGACCTCGTCCGGTACTGGTTCCGAAGGGGGAGAGGTCGCTGCCGAAGTGGCGTCAGCCGGTCCCGATTCGATGACATTAGGCTCCGCTTTTCCGGCGAGGGTCGGCTTGGTCGCGACTTCTTCCTTGGCCGGACCATCCGATTTGGCCACGATTTCGGATGAAGGCACCGCATCCAGCTTGGCCGTCAGCTCCGTCGGGGTCACCGTTTCCGGCTTGGCATCCGGTTTGCCCCCCCCCATCTTGACCGATCCAGCCTCGACCTGGTCACAACCGGTCTGTTTGGAGGCCTTTTTTATTTTCTGCGCCAAATCTTTGGAATCTTTATTTAATTTTTTAACGGCCTCATTGAACTTGGCTTCGTCCCTTTCCAACCGTTTGCTTCTATCTTCCGCTTGCAAACGGTCCTCGCGCAACTGGTCCTGCTCCTGCCGCAATTTGGCCCATCCCTGTTCCAATGCTGCCGTGGCTTTGGTGCAATCGGCTTCGGGGGGGGTTGGTGTCAAACGCACCAGACCGGACCAATCCTTGCCCTGGATGTCGATGGTCCCGTGCTCACCCTGAAAGCCGGCAGCCGTCACCGAAACATGATAACGCCCCTCCGGCAGTGTCAGGGGGGCGGGGTAAGGCTCAGTCAATTCATGAATCTTGACAGTTGCATGGACGGGATCGGTTACCAAGGTCATCCGGAATCGTGGTGGATCATTTTCTGCCGCCAAGACATTTCCAACCGCCAGGGGCAACACCAGGGAAAGCCATGCCAGCTTCACCTTTCCAGGGCTCATTCGACTCCAGTTCATATCCACGTTTCCCCATTGACCCGTTGGAATACCTCAAATCCCTCCTTGAGACGTCAGGTGTATTACTCTAAACCAATTCAGAATACAAATGAAACCGTTCCCCACTCCAGGTTCCCAATTTTTTCGAACGAAAACCATGGCAGCATGGGGCATTCCCTGGGTTGATGAAAACGTGGACCCGTCCCTTCCCCCCAAAAAAAAGCCGGGAAAAAATCCCGGCCAACAAGCTGAAAGAGGAATTGATAATTACAGGGTATATCCCCTTTCATCATGGAGAGAGATGTCGAGCCCCATGGTCTCCTCCTCCTCATCCACTCGCAGCCCCATGATGACACCAATGACCTTGAGAATGATGAAGGTAGCCACGGCACAGTAGACCAGGGTAGCTCCAATGCCGATGAATTGCGTCGCGATTTGTTGTCCCATGGTGTCGATGCCCTTGGCGAAACCGACTCCACCGAGTTCCTTGGCTGAAAAGACCCCCGTCAGGATGGCGCCGATGATACCGCCGACACCGTGGACACCGAACGCATCGAGGGAATCGTCATAACCGAAGCTGCGTTTCAATGTCGTGGCACCGAAGAAACAGACGACCCCCGCCGCGCCACCGATAACCAAAGCCCCAACGGGACCGACGAAGCCTGAAGCCGGTGTGATGGCGACCAGACCCGCCACGGCGCCGGTAACGATACCCAACGCACTGGGCTTGCCATGCCGCATCCATTCCATGGACATCCAGGCGATGGCCGCCATGGCCGTAGCAATTTGCGTGACCGCCATGGCCATGCCCGCGCCACCATCGGCAGCGAGCTGCGAGCCGGCATTGAAGCCAAACCAACCGACCCAGAGCATCCCTGCCCCGGTGACTGTCAATGGCAGATTGTGCGGCGCCATGTGGGTGGTCGGATACCCTTTACGCTTACCCATCACCAGGGCCGCCACCAGACCAGCGATACCAGCATTGATATGAACCACCGTTCCCCCGGCAAAATCCAGCACTCCCTTGGACTGCAACCAGCCATCACCCCACACCCAATGACAGACCGGCACATAGACAATGGCCAGCCACAAGGTGATGAATGCCAACAGCGAGGAAAATTTCATCCTTTCGGCAAACGCACCGATGATCAAGGCCGGGGTGATGATGGCAAACGTCATCTGAAAGATGACGAAGACCGTCATCGGAATGGTCCCCTTCAAGGTACCGACCTCGATCCCCTTCAGGAAGAGGTTATCCAAGCCTCCGATCCAATCATTGGCTGGGCCTGCGGAAAACGACAGCGAAAAGCCGAAGACCGTCCAGAGCACCGAGACCAATGCGGTGATGGCAAAACACTGCATCAATACCGACAGGACGTTCTTTGTACGCACCATGCCGCCATAAAAAAGTGACAACCCCGGGATGGTCATGAACAACACCAGTGCCGTGGCCGTGATCATCCAGGCCGTATCTCCCGAGTTCAATGTGGGAGGCGGTGTATCCGCCGCCATGGCCACACCAGGCACCAAAAGTACCGATAATCCTACCCACCCCATCATGGGACGATTCTTCAAACTGATCATGGAATAACTCCCCTTCGCTCTCACAGGACACCTGGGCCGGTTTCACCGGTACGCAAACGTACTGAATGGTCAATGTTCAGAACAAAAATTTTCCCGTCACCGATTTTCCCGGTGCCAGCCGAAGTACGAATCGCCTGAATCACCTGATCCAACAGGTCATCGTTGACGGCCACCTCAACCTTGATCTTGGGCAAAAAATCAACCTGATATTCTGCCCCTCGATACAATTCCGTGTGCCCTTTCTGCCGCCCAAAACCGCGAACCTCCGATACGGTCATCCCCGTCACACCAACCGCCATGAGCGCTTCCCGGACATCGTCCTGCTTGAACGGTTTGATAATCGCGATTACCCACTTCATATCCTTCTCCTCGTCACTTTGGTGTATTCTGAGACTCTAAAAGGTTTGTGGCGGTTGCCCCATCTCCTCTGAAAATTCCAACCGCAACTGACGTGCCATTAGAGCAAATAATTGATTAATATTATAAAATACACAAGGATTTCCCCCAGGCCGATTAATAATAAGGCAACCCTGCGACCCAACTGACCAACTTTGAAGGACAAACAAGATCAAATAACAGGCAGTGAACCCAAACATGCCCTCAATTTAATCACTTCATCGCCGACCCAGCGAACGATGGACAACTTGAAGGTTTCCTGCCATCATGGACTGGGAACATGTCAGGACAGCTCTTGCTTACTGCCCGGCAGCCGCTTATTTTCCCGATCCAGGGCTTCGGTTCCGGGTCCCGGATGCGATGGACGTCGCCACTGGGGTGGTATCAGGAATCCTCAGGGGTTCGGCCAGGGTTTCAGAATCGGAAAAACCCACTGGAATTGATCCGATGACGGCACCTTGGGGAGATATTCCTCTCGACCTGGCGGCTCGACCTGCCTGATCCCTATCCCGTGAACGCCGGCTTTTGAAATAGACGAACAGGCCGGCTACGGCATGGAAAATAACGATCCCGACATAAATGGTTGCCCACTTGTAGTCGTGATTATGCAGGCCCATACTGGCATTGCTCCGCAGGATCGGAGACATGAACAAGACATCAATGATGTTGACCCCGCTGATGACCGCGGCGAAAATAGTATGACGGCCTGGGAGAAACAAAGTCAGCAAACCAGGCACGACGGTCAAATACCCCCCCAGAATCGGTATGAAAATCGCAACCACGGTAAGTAACGCTATCAAGATGGAGAGGACGATCATGGGCAGTTTCTTCAGTCGGACAGGGTTTGACTGCAGCCGGTTTATGGCCAAAAATAAGGCCTGATCTCTTGCGGCAGTCCCGACGCAACCGCCTGGCGAACATTATCGAGGAAAATATCCTCTCCTGGCAACACTGACGAAGGGATTGATGCGTTTCACTCTTAATACTCAAGGAGGGCGACTAGGGAATGTCATGTGATCGTGAGCCCAATCAAGCCGGGAATCCCGCTCATGGCAGCGCGTTCTGCCAGACGCTGCTCGATACCCTTCCCGAAGGTGTCCTCGTCCATGCGAACGGGTCCATCCTGTATGCCAACAATGTCGCCGCCGGAACCATCGGTGCCGTTGAGCGTCAGGAATTGCTCCACCAACCCCTGTCTTCATTTTTCCCTCCCGATTCCTGGCAACGTATCAACGAATCCATCGCATCCGCTTTCGATTCTGGATCTCAGCAGGGGAGCGGTTGGCCGGCGGAAATGGAATTGATTCGCCTGGATAACCGCAAAATAACCATCGAGTCCCTGACCACCTACCTGACACTTCCCGAAGGCAACCTCCTCTGTACCCTCTTCAGAGATATCTCCAGACGCAAAGAATCCGAAGAACGAATACGTCATCAGGCCAACTATGATAACCTGACCAAATTGCCCAACCGCACACTGTTCATGGATCGTCTGAATCGCGAATTGATCCGGGCCAAACGCGCCAAAAGCCGGGTCGCCCTCATGTTCATCGATTTGGACCGTTTCAAATGGGTCAACGATACCATGGGTCATGCCGCCGGGGATCAATTGCTCCAAGAGGTGGCCAAACGCCTGAAAAACTCGCTGCGGCAATCCGATACGGTAGCACGCATGGGCGGGGACGAGTTCACCGCCATCCTCCCCGACATGGCCAGGGGTCCACACGCCGAAAGAGTGGCCGCCGAAATCGTCCGACAACTGGCGGAACCCTTCATCCTTGAAGGTCAGGAAACCTTCATCTCCGGTTCCATTGGCATAAGCGTCTACCCCGACGATGCCGATGAACTGGAATCACTGCTGAAAAATGCCGATACCGCCATGTACCGGGCCAAAACCTCCGGTCGCAATGCCTATCGGTTTTTTACTCCCGACATGCATGCCGAAGCCCTGGAGCGGATGGAGCTGGAAAAAGACCTGCACCGAGCCCTGGAACGCGGAGAACTGCAAATCCACTACCAGCCCATCATTAATCTCAACACCGGTCGAATCGTTGGCGCCGAAAGCTTTTTGCGCTGGATCCATCCCCGACGCGGCAATATTTCTCCCGCCGTCTTCGTTCCTCTGGCCGAGGAAATCGGCATGATCGCCTGCTTCACCGAATGGGCGATCCTCTCAGCCTGTACCCAGGCTCAGGCTTGGCGCGAACAATTTGGTCTGGATGATTTTTTTATTACAGTCAATCTCTCGTGTACTCGTTGTCGTGAACTTTCCACCGACGACAAAATCCCGGAAATCCTTCAGCATTCCCGCCTCCCACCAACAGCACTGGTCCTGGAAATCACGGAAAACATCCTCTCCGAGGATGAATCCCGTGCCATGGCCATGTTGAAACGGTTGGTCGATCTCGGTGTCCACCTGTGGCTGGACGACTTCGGAACCGGCTCCTCATCTCTGAGCGTACTGAAACGGCTTCCGGTCACTGGCATCAAAATCGATCGGGCATTCGTGGCCGACGATCACTCCGATCCCGAAACCGTGGTTCTGGTCGAAGCCATCATGTCCCTAGCCCGCAGTCTCAAACGCAAAGTCATCGGTGAAGGAGTCGAAAGCTACCAGCAAGCCAGTTTCCTCATCCACCGCGGCTGCCCCATGGCCCAGGGTTACCTCTTTT